>NZ_CP095742.1:613928-920892 GCF_023078495.1 Luteibacter aegosomatissinici
TTTGGCCGCCGCTTGTGGGTGTACCCGTGGAACATCGATCCGCCGGAGGATGGCGGCATCGTAGTGGTGCGGCTGGATCCGGGCCTGGCGTTCGGCACCGGCACGCATCCCACCACGGCCATGTGCCTGGAGTGGCTGGATGGCCAGCAGATGGCGGGGCAGCTGGTGCTCGATTACGGCTGTGGCTCGGGCATCCTGGCCATCGCGGCGCTCAAGTGCGGCGCCGCGCGGGCGGTAGGTATCGATAACGATCCGCAGGCGCTGATCGCATCGCATGACAACGCCGAACGCAATGGTGTATCCGCGTCGCTCGACGTGTACCTTCCGGGCGAGGCGCCCACCGAGCTCGCCGATGTGCTGGTCGCCAACATCCTGGCTGGCCCGCTGGGCGAACTTGCGCCTACGTTCGCGGCCGCCGTGAAGCCGGGTGCGCCGTTTGCGCTCTCTGGGGTCCTGTTCGGCCAGCACGAAGAGCTGCTCGTGCGTTATGCCGAGTGGTTCGAAGACCTGGAAGTGCGCACGCTGGAAGACTGGGTGCGCATCAGCGGCCGGCGCAAGAGCGCCTGAAAAAAAATCCCGCCTTTCGGCGGGATTTTTTTTATTCGGCGTGCGGTGCTTCTTTTTCTTTCTGCTCCGCCATGCGCTTTTCCAGGTAGTGGATGTTCTGCCCACCCTGCTGGAAGCCCACGTCAGCCATGATGCGCTGCTGAAGCGGAATATTGCACTTCACGCCCTCGATCACCGTCTCGTTCAGCGCCATGCGCATACGCGCGATGGCGGTGGCGCGATCCGGGCCGTGCACGATGATCTTGCCGATCATCGAGTCGTAGTTCGGCGGGATACGGTAGCCATCATAAAGATGCGTATCGACGCGAACGCCCGGGCCGCCCGGTGCCTCGAAGCGCTTCACCGTGCCAGGGCTCGGCATGAAGGTATCGGGATCCTCGGCGTTGACGCGGCACTCGATGGCATGGCCGGTGAGCACGATATCTTCCTGGCGGATCGAGAGCTTGTGGCCGCTGGCGATCAGCAGCTGCTCGCGGACCAGGTCGATGCCGGTGATCAGCTCCGTCACCGGATGTTCCACCTGGATACGGGTGTTCATCTCGATGAAGTAGAAGCGGCCATTTTCGAACAGGAACTCGAACGTACCCGCGCCGCGGTAGCCGATGCGGATGCACGCATCCACGCAGACCTTGCCGATCTCGGCACGCAGTTCCGGGGTGATGCCTGGTGCCGGCGCTTCTTCCACCACCTTCTGGTGGCGACGCTGCATGGAGCAGTCGCGCTCACCGAGGTGGATGGCGTTGCCCTGGCCATCGGCCAGCACCTGGATTTCCACGTGGCGCGGGTTCTCCAGGAACTTCTCCATGTAGACCTGATCGTTGCTGAAAGCCGCCTTGGCTTCCTGTTTGGTCATCACGATGGAGTTGGCGAGGTGGGCTTCGGTGCGCACGACGCGCATGCCGCGGCCGCCACCGCCACCGGCGGCCTTGATGATGACCGGGTAACCGATCTCGCGGGCAATGCGGATGTTCTCGTCCACATCATCGCCCAGCGGGCCGCCCGAGCCGGGCACGCACGGCACGCCGGCAGCCTTCATGGCGCGGATGGCTTCCACCTTGTCACCCATGAGGCGGATGACATCAGCGGTCGGGCCGATGAACACGAAGCCCGACTTCTCCACCTGTTCGGCGAAGTTGGCGTTTTCCGAGAGGAAGCCGTACCCCGGGTGGATCGCGCCGGCATCGGTGATTTCGGCGGCCGCGATGATCGCCGGGATATTGAGGTAGCTACCGGCCGAGGGACCCGGGCCGATGCATACCGATTCATCGGCCAGGCCGACGTGCTTCAGGTTGCGATCGACGGTGGAGTGCACCGCGACCGTCTTGATGCCGAGCGCGTGGCACGCGCGCAGCACCCGCAGCGCGATTTCGCCGCGGTTGGCAATGACGACCTTCTCGAGCATGACGGGCGCCTCAGGCGATGACGAACATCGGTTCGTCGAATTCCACCGGCTGGCCGTTCTCGACCAGGATCGCAACGACCGTACCCGACACGTCGGCCTCGATCTGGTTGAACATCTTCATCGCCTCGATGATGCCGATCGTCTCGCCAGCCTTCACCTGCTGGCCCACGGTGGCGAATGCCGGTGCACCCGGGGTGGAAGCGGCGTAGAACGTACCGACCATCGGGGCCTTCACGGTGTGGCCTGCCGGCAGGCCGGGCTCAGCCGCCGGCGCGGCAGGCGCGGCGGCAACGGGGGCCGCCACAGCCGCGGGGGCTGCCGGTGCGGCGTAGACCTGCGGGGCGGCCACGGCCACGCCGCCCTTGGGCACGCGCGACAGGCGGACCACTTCTTCGCCTTCCTTGATTTCCAGCTCGGCGAGGTTCGATTCCTCGAGCAGGTCGATGAGCTTCTTGATCTTGCGCAGGTCCATGGGACAAACCTTTTTGGTGGTGGGGCGGGCGCCGTGGGCGCCACGAAAGGGAATTCAGGCGGCCGGGACGGCCAGGCGCAGCAGCGCGGCTTCCAGGGCCAGCCGGTAGCTGTCGCCACCGAAGCCGCAGATCACGCCGCTGGCCAGGTCAGACATATACGAGTGGTGCCGGAACGGCTCGCGGGCATGCGGGTTGGAGAGGTGGATCTCGATGAACGGGATCGCCACGCCGGCCAGCGCATCGCGCAGGGCCACCGAGGTGTGCGTGAACGCGGCCGGGTTGATCAGGATCCAGGCCGTGCCTTCGTCGCGCGCCTGATGGATCCGGTTGATCAGCTCGTACTCGGCGTTGGACTGGTAGTACGTCAGGTCGTGACCCGCCGCCTGGGCTCGGGCCAGCAGCGACGCGTTGATGTCGTTCAGCGTTTCGCGCCCATACACCGACGGCTCGCGTACGCCCAGAAGATTGAGGTTGGGTCCGTGCAGGACGAGGATCCTGGCCACTGTTCACCTGTGCCTGTGGTCCGGAATGCCGGAACGCCGCGCAGTGTGCGCCTGTCCGCCCGCGTTGTCCAGTTCGGTGGAGATCGCCGCAGTTCGCGGTAGATCGCAACATTCCACACGCGGCCGTATGGTGGAGAGGCCCGCTCCTACATGGAGAAGAGTTTCTTCCAGCCCTCGATCCCGAGCTTGTCGAGCGTTTCCATGTTCGCCTCGAAGATCGTCGAGGCATCCGGGAAGGCGGCGACGGCCCGGTCTATGCTGGCCTCCCGCAACAGGTGCAACGTCGGAAACGGCGAGCGATTGGTGTAATTGGTGATGTCGTCGCTGCCGGTGCCCTCGAACTGGAAATCCGGGTGGAAGCTGGCGACCTGGATCTCGCCCTCCAGGTCGAGATCGGCGACGGTATCGTCCGCTACTTCGAGGAACTCATTGAAGTCCATGAAATCGGCCAGTACGCCCGGGTGGATCAGCAGCGTCGTGTCGACCTGTTCCGGGTCGGTATCGCGCAGCAGCTCGAGCTCACGGACAAGGTCCTCGTGGAGTTGCAGGGGCTGGGTGGCATCGCTCACCACGTAACGCACCTGGCCCTTCTTATGCACGGCTTTGGCGAAGGGGCAGAGATTGAGGCCGATAACGGCACGTTCGAGCCACGTTCGCGTCGCGTCGATGGCTTCCTCATGCGAGGGCAGGGTATCCATGGGGGTTCCTAAAGACTCAGGGCGCGAGCCATTCGGCGAGCTCTGCTTCGCTGAACGTACCCATCTTGCGGCGGAGGATACGCCCATCTGCGCCGACCAGGACGCTGTAAGGCAACACCTGCCGGGTATTACCGAACGAGAGCGAGCCGCCGGGGGCATCGCTGGCGCCGATGACAATGGGGTACGCCACGGGGTCCTTGAGCAGGTGGGCACGAACGGCCGGCGCAATGTCCTCGGCAACGCCGAGGATCATCACGCCATGGTCGCTGGCACCCTTGGCTGCGGCGCTCAGCAGCGGCATTTCCTGCCGGCACGGGCCGCACCAGGTGGCCCAGAAGTTGATCAGCACCTTCTTGCCGCGCCAATCCTTGAGCGGCCGCGGCTTGCCGTCGGTGCTGAGCCACGTCGCGTCAGGTGCCATGTCACCCACCACCGCGATCGTCACCCCGTCGATTTGCGACGGATGCTGGCGCCTGTATTCAAGCCACAGGCCCAGCGCTGCCGCCGCTACGGCGAGCAAAACGATCCAGAAGGTGGGGCCGCGCCTCATGACCCGGATGCGGTATCCAGCGCCTGCCGGACGGTGTCCTGGGTCAGCACGGTCGAGAGCTTCTTACCTTCGCCACCGCCCTTGGGGTACACGACGTAGAGCGGGACGCCGACGGAATGCCACTGCTCCAGGAAGGCCGCAATCGTGGTGTTCACATCGGTCCAGTCGCCTTTCATATAGACGGTGCCGGTGCGCTTGAGCAGGTCGCGGAAAGCATCGGTATCCAGCACGGCGCGCTCATTGGCCTTGCAGGTGATGCACCAGTCAGCGGTCATGTCGACGAGCACCGGTGTGCCGGCCGCGCGAAGCTCGGCGAGTTTCGCCGGTGAATACGGCACGGAGCCATCCGAGGCCACCTGCGTGGTCGTCGGCGCGGGCAGGCCGTGCACGGTCCAGAGGGCGGCCACCGCACCGATACCGAGCACCGCCGTGAACACCCAGGCAATCCGCCCGCCACGGCTGCGCCCGTACCACCACAGGGCCATGGCCAGCAGGACGCCGCCACCCAGCACGAGTGCCGCGGCATCCGCACCGCGCTGCTTGGCCAGCACCCACAGCAGCCACACGGCCGTGAGGTACATCGGGAATGCGAGCGCTTGCTTCAGCGTCTCCATCCAACGGCCCGGGCGGGGCAACATGCGCGCCACGGCGGGCACGAAGCCCATTAGCAGGAAGGGCAGCGCCAGGCCCAGCCCCAGGGCCACGAAAATAAGGAAGGCCACGTAGAGCGGCGCGGCAAAGGCGAACGCTATGGCCGAGCCCATGAACGGCGCGGTGCACGGGCTGGCGACGACCACGGCCAGTACGCCGGTGAAGAAATCGCCGGTGGGGCCCGAGCGCGACGCCAGGCCGCTACCCACGTTACCCAGGGAGCCACCCACCTCGAACACGCCCGACATGGAAAGGCCGATCGCGAGCATGACGTAGACGAGCGCGCCGACGATCACGGGCTGCTGGAACTGGGCACCCCACTGCAGGCCGTGCCCGGCCGCACGGATACCGACCACGACAAGGCCCAGCAGCGTGAACGCCAACATGACGCCCGCCGTGTACCAAAGGGCATGCTTACGGGCGGCCGCGGGGCTTTCACCGCTTTCCAGCACCGTGATCGCCTTCAGCGACAGCACCGGCAGCACGCAGGGCATCAGGTTGAGGATGAGGCCGCCCAGCAGGGCCAGGCCGATCGCGGCGATAAAGCCGACCTTCGCTTCGCCACCGGGCATCAAGTCGGCGGGTGGCGGCGTGGGGGCGACCTCGGCGGGCGTCGCGGTGGCCGGGGCCGATTCGGCGGTGTTGCTCACGGTGACAGCGCCCGAGGCGAGGTCCGCGCTCAAGTGACGGGTCATGACCGGGTAGCAAATGCCATTCTCCAGGCAGCCCTGGTAGGCGATGTCCAGCTCCACCTTCTTCGACGCATCCGCGCCCGTCAGTGGCACCGGCACTTCCACCTGGTCGAAATACACGATGGTGTCGCCGAAGTGCTCGTCGTGGTGGGCGATGCCGCTGGGCCAGTCCGGCTCGCCTGCGCTTACGCCCGCTGGCGAGGTGACCTTGATCTCGGTCTTGTCGCGGTAGAGGTAGTAATCCTTGGGCATCGTCCAGCGCAGGAGCAGGCTCTTGCCGTCCTTCGCAAGGGCTTCGAAGCGGAACGCCTGGTCGGCCGGGAGCGCTTGCGCGTCGGTACCCGGGGTGGCCGCCGGGGAGCCGAGCAGCGCGGCGCCGTTGCCCTTTGCCGCTGGCGCCGCAGGGCCCGTGTCGCCGGGAATCGTCGATGGGCCGCCGATGGTGAGCTTCAGGTGCTCGGTGTTCGGCGGGTAGCAGATCTTCGGCTCCACCTCGTGGCAGCCCTGGTACTGCACATCGAGGGCCAGTGTCTTGTTCGCCGCATCGGCCAGGGTGTAAGGCAGCGTGGCCTCGATGTCCCCGTGGTAGATCTCGACGTCACCCAGGTACTCGTCGTGCTTCTTGATGCCATCGGGCAGGGCCGGCTCGCCGAGCTTCACCGTGGCGGGATCAGCCGCCTTGATCTTGATCCGGCCACGGTACAGGTAGTAGTCCGGGGCGATGCGCCAGTGCAGCTTCACCACACCCGGCTGGCTGGCATCGGTGGTGAGATGGAAGGCCTGGGTGACCGGCAGCAGGTTGTCATCATCCTGCGCCAGGGCGGGCAGGGCGAACAGGCTGAGGCTGGCCAGGGCGGCCAGGCTCCGGATCAGGCGGGCGAACGACGGCATGGTGTCTCCATGGATCGGATCGGTGCGGCGACGAACCGCAAGGGCGTCGATGATTATGACCGGGTGAGTGCGGATTAGCTTGCAGCGGCGTTGCCGCAGGGCCGAACTGGCTTTTTTTGAACCCGGAGACCTTGAACCGTTTCGTAGCGCCGCCATGTCTCGGCCATCCAAAGCTCTTCCGATTGAGGGCGTGCTTTGGCTAGAATTCTGGCACTCACCCTGGCCAAGTGCTAACGGGGTGGCCATTTTCTTATTCATATCAACCACCTGCTTGGAGTTACCATGAGCAAGCTGCGCCCGTTGCACGATCGCGTCATCGTCAAGCGTCTGGAAGAGGAGCGCGTCTCCGCCGGCGGTATCGTCATTCCGGATAGCGCCACCGAAAAGCCCACCCGCGGCAAGGTCATCGCCGCCGGTAACGGCCGCATCCAGGAAGACGGCAAGGTCCGTCCGATGTCGGTGAAGGAAGGTGACACCGTCCTGTTCGGCAAGTACGCCGGCCAGGAAATCAAGATCGACGGCGAAGAGCTGGTCTTCCTGAAGGAAGACGACATCGTGGCGGTTATCGAAGGGTAAAGCGTGACGCGTCAGTAGTTAGCTGCCGACGCTCCGTTTTCGCACCCCGCCCCTGCTTCCGCTTATCTATTTACTCTTTACCTAAGGATTTTTCCCATGGCATCGAAAGAAGTTCGCTTCGGCGAAGACGTCCGCGCCCGCATGCTGAAGGGTGTGAACACCCTCGCCAATGCCGTCAAGGTCACCCTGGGCCCGAAGGGCCGCAACGTCGTGCTCGAGAAGAGCTTCGGCACCCCGACCGTCACGAAGGACGGTGTCTCGGTCGCCAAGGAAATCGAACTGGCTGACAAGTACGAGAACATCGGCGCCCAGATCGTGAAGGAAGCCGCCTCGAAGACCTCCGACGTGGCCGGTGACGGCACCACGACGGCCACCGTCCTCGCCCAGGCGTTCATCCAGGAAGGCCTCAAGGCCGTCGCCGCCGGCATCAACCCGATGGACCTCAAGCGCGGTATCGACCAGGCCGTCGTGGCCGCCGTCGGCGAGCTGAAGTCGCTGTCGAAGCCCACCGCTGACGACAAGGCCATTGCCCAGGTCGGCACCATCTCGGCCAACTCCGATGCCAACATCGGCGACATCATCGCTACCGCGATGAAGAAGGTCGGCAAGGAAGGCGTGATCACGGTCGAAGAAGGCTCGGGCCTCGAGAACGAACTCGACGTCGTCGAAGGCATGCAGTTCGATCGCGGCTACCTGTCGCCGTACTTCATCAACAACCAGCAGTCGCAGCAGGTTGAACTGGACGACCCGTTCATCCTCATCCACGACAAGAAGATCTCGAACGTCCGCGAACTCCTCCCGGCGCTCGAAGCCGTCGCGAAGGCCGGCAAGCCGCTGCTGATCGTGGCTGAAGAAGTGGAAGGCGAAGCCCTCGCTACCCTCGTCGTCAACACCATCCGTGGCATCGTCAAGGTCGCCGCCGTCAAGGCGCCGGGCTTCGGTGATCGCCGCAAGGCCATCCTGGAAGATATCGCCACGCTGACCAACGGCGTCGTCATCTCCGAGGAAGTGGGCCTGCAGCTCGACAAGGCCACGATCAACGATCTGGGCCGCGCCAAGCGCGTCGTCATCACCAAGGAAAACACCACGATCATCGATGGTGCCGGCGAAGGCGAGAAGATCCAGGCCCGCATCGGCCAGATCAAGGCGCAGATCGAAGAGACCTCGTCGGATTACGACCGTGAGAAGCTGCAGGAGCGCGTGGCCAAGCTGGCCGGCGGCGTTGCTGTCATCAAGGTCGGTGCCGCTACCGAAGTCGAAATGAAGGAAAAGAAGGCCCGCGTCGAAGACGCCCTGCACGCCACGCGCGCAGCCGTCGAAGAAGGCGTGGTCCCGGGCGGCGGCGTCGCCCTGATCCGTGCGCTCAAGGCCCTCGAAGGCCTGAAGGGTGCCAACCAGGACCAGGACCTCGGCATCGCCATCACCCGTCGCACGCTGGAAGCCCCGCTGCGCGCCATCGTCACGAACGCCGGCGAAGAAGCCTCGGTCGTGGTGAACAAGGTGAAGGAAGGCAACGGTAACTTCGGTTACAACGCTGCCAATGGTGAGTTCGGTGACATGATCGCCTTCGGCATCCTGGATCCGACCAAGGTCACCCGTTCGGCCCTGCAGTTCGCTGCCTCGGTCGCCGGTTCGATCATCACCACCGAAGCCGCCGTGACCGAAGTGCCGAAGAAGGACGACGGCGCTGGCCACGGTGCCCCGGGTGGCATGGGCGGCATGGGTGGCATGGACTTCTAAGTCCTGGTTTACCTGTTCGCTTTACGAAAAAAGCCCCGCGAAAGCGGGGCTTTTTTTGTTGACCGCAGGCATCCGCGGGAGCGCACCTGCGCGATCGGCCTCAGTAAGAAATCGTCGCCGATGTCGCCGTCGTGCTAAGCCCGTAATTGCACTGCGGGTCGATGCCGGACGTATCGCTCCCCTGCCACGGCGGGTTCGAAACCCGCGTATTGTTGCGGTCGTACACCTGGATATTGCGGAAGGTGATGGGTCCGCCGGGATACTCTCCGCAGGTCGATACGTTGTAGACCTCCAGGACCCCTCCGAAGACCCACGTGAGGTCGGCGTACGGGTTCGTCGTCAGCGAGCTGGTCTGGCCGGTCGTCGTATTCCGCGAATCGATCTTCCAGGTCGAACACGCCTGCCCAGCGGCGCAGGTCGAATAGGTGTCGCCCACAACGACATCGCCTGCTTTCGCCGCAACAGGATCGCTGTGGAACGTCGTGCCATCGACGCAGCAATTCCAGCTGGCGAGTGTCCAGGCCTTGTCGCCGTACCCATTCCAGCCGAGCACCGGCTGAAGGATCGATTGCACGGTGGGAAGCTGTTCGAGGCCCGGGAAGAAATAGATCACCTGGTCGTCCTTCGTCGACGGCGCCGTTGGTACGGTCCAGGTCGCGACGATGCGACCAATGGGCTTTGAGCTCGAGTAATTCGCTGCCTGCACCCAACCGCTTTGCTCCGGCGGCGGTGTGGCCGTGAGGCTGCGCCGTCCATTCGGCTCAATGCGTTCGCCCTGCAGCGAGAAGTTTGCTTTGCCGCAGGCAGGCGCTTTCTCGCTCACGCCCGAGGCACGACGGATCAAGCCGCTGGCCTGCAATTCGTCCCCCTGGTGAATCGTTGCGACGCAATCGGGCGAGAAGTACCCGTTGGGCGTTACGACGTAATCATCGGGCACGCCCGATGGCTTCGCTTGCGTGGACATGCTCCCGACTCGCGTGAGTTCGGGCGTGGGAGCGCTGGCGCGCTGGTCGGCAGCCTGCACGGCTGCGGCGAAGACGAGCATGGCAACGATGGCGCCGACACGTGCCGTGGCCTTGCCCAGTGAAGCGAATCTCTTCATGCGTGTGACTCCTGCCTTGATGGGTAGAGTCCATGAAGTGCCAGCCGACCCCGGCCAGCACGCGCCCCCGTTCCGCCACCCGGTTAGCGAGTGGAAGAACGAAGGCTAGTGGCGTGTTCTCGCGAGAACTGTGACGCGTGTGGCGTTAGCGGCGTTCCTGCCGCCTGTGCGCTACTGGCCTGCGCCCGCAGCGGCATCTTCTTCTGCGGAGCCTGCCTGGCGTGCAACGAGCGCTGGATCGGGCGTCGTGAACTGCGCGACCAACGGATCAAGTTTCCGTTTGATCCTCAGCATCGCGACGTTGCCCATGGAGACGTCGGTGTACTTCAGCTGGCTATCCTCGGGGGCCGCGGGCGCATCCGGTGCATGCGTCAGTGCGGCCAGCTTCGGCGTCGCAACCAGCTGCGTGAGTGCGAAATACGCATCGTCGTGAATGCCCGCATCTTCCATTAGTCGGCCGGGAAGCATCCACGCGGCGAGATCGCCATTGCGCGGTGCGGGGCCGTCACCATGCGCATCGATCAGGATATAAGGCACGGTTTGCGTGAGCATGTCGCTGCCGTTAGCGAAGCCTGCCTTCGCATACGTCTCGGTAAGGGCCGGCAGGTGGTCGCCGTAGAAGAGCAGCAACGTCGGGCGTTCACGATGCTTGAGCAGGTCAGCCAGGCGGCCCAGTTCCGCATCGGCGTGGCGCATATGATAGATGTAGTTGCGCAGCTGCAGCTTCGCATCATCGCTGATGCCCTCGGGCACGGGAATGGCATTGCGCTCGGCCGTATCGGCGATCGTCGACTTATCGTACGGGCCATGCGCTTCCATGCTGATCGCAAAGACAAAGCGCGGTGGGCCATCGTTCCTCAGTTGCGACATGATTTCGTCGGTCATGGCGCTGTCGGGCATGTATTCGCCGTTCTTCGTCGCGCCTGCCGGGAAATCCTTCTGCGATATGAAGCGATCAAAGCCAAGCGAACGGAATGCGGAGGTGCGGTTCCAGAAGCCGGGGTCGTTACCGTGCACGGCGATGGTTTCATAGCCGTGTGAGCGCAGCGCGCGCACCATGCCAGGCATGACGCTCGCATGCATCTGCAGATAAGGGAACTGCATGGTGGGGAAGTAGCGCAGGGACAAGCCCGTCAACACTTCGAATTCGGTGCGGATGGTGCCGCCACCGTAGGTCGGTACGTGCAGCTGGCCCGAGCTGGCGTGTTCGGCAAGCCGGTGCAGGTTCGGTGCGAGATCGGCATGCTCCAGCCCTTTGATAACCGAGGGATCGAAGAACGACTCACTCTGGATCACCACGATATCGGGCGTCTGGCGCGTATTCGTTGCGGCCCGCGCCATGTGTTGGCGCAGGCTCGCGTCGCTGGCGCTGATGAAACGGTTGGCCTCGGCCGGATCCGGCTTCGTCTGCTTGCCCGCGTTCTGCAGGCGGAACTGCATGAGTGTGGTGACCACGCCGTTGTAGCCGGCGTTGGCAGACGCAGACCAGGGCTGCATGCCCAGGCGGTCCTTGTCGTACATGTGCGACCACGCGGGCATGCCCGCAAACAATGTCGCCATCAATGCAACCAGCGCCACGCCGCTGACAAGGCGGCGCCCATGCGTGCGGCGCGCGAACAGTGGCGGCTCGTAGCGGGCGAGCGCCACGATCAGGGCGATGGTGATGGCGATCGCGAGATAGGGGAGAGGGTTGGCGGGCAAGTAGCCGCCCAGCAAATGCAGGCCGCCGTTCTTGAGTTGGCCCACCATGCGGAAGTCAGCCGGCAAAAGGGGTGAGCCGAGGTTCTTCATCTTGATGGCGCTTACCGCCAGCACGATGCCCTGGGCCAGGAACGCGAGCGCGAATGACAGGACCGCCCGGCGGGTAAGCACGAGCAGCAGGGTGGCGCAGAGCAGGCCGGGAAACGCATTGGCGAACAGGTGCCAGGGTCGCTCCGCCCACTCGGACGTGGCCACGCCGGGGTTGCCATCAAGGAAGCCGGTATAAAGCACGAACGCCAGCGCCAGGCTCACCGGGAGGATGATCCGGCCCAGGGTCTCGCGCCAACCCGTTGAATTACCTTTCATAAAATCCCTCATGTCACGCCCCTGTCGCGAGGGGACACGAACTGTAACGAAGCGGACATGAACCGGTTGTCAGGGAAAACCCCTCTTTTGCATACGATTTTTCGTACGCTTCTGCCGGAATTGTCTGCAAAGGGCGTCGCAGCGCGCTTACGCCGGAGTCAGGCACAATGACTGCCCAATGAATGATTCCAACGCCACCCCGCGCGAAAGCGCCGACCTCCGTGCCCTGATCGATCAGCGTTACGCGGATGTTATGGCCGCATGCCGAGCCGCCCGGATTCCTCTTCACGATGATGCCGGCGTGGCTGAGCGCGTGCGCCGCACCTTGCTGGCATCCGACTTCGCCTACGACGTCCTGCGTCGCCAGCCGGAGTTGCTCGCGCCGGCGGGTCTTGAGCGGTTGCGTGCGAACACCGATGCCTCGACGCGTGGGGCGACCCTTGAGCTGCCCGCGGACGAAGAGCGTTGCATGACGGTGCTGCGCCGCTTTCGCCATGCAGAGGCCGTTCGCCTCGTGTTCCGCGATGTCAACGGCCTCGATGACATCGACGAAACGCTGTCCTCCACCAGCGCCCTGTACGAAACGTTGCTGGCGGTGGCATTGCGCTGGTCGGAGAACGCCATGCACGCGCGCTACGGCATGCCTCGTGATGCGGCCGGGAAAGAGCAGCGCATGGTGGTGCTTGGCTTCGGCAAGCTCGGTGGCAACGAACTGAATTTCTCTTCCGATATCGACCTGGTACTGGCGTATTCCTCGGGCGGCGAGACCGATGGATCGCGGCCGCTCGATAACGGCGAATACTTCGTGCGCGAAGGACGCCAGCTGGTACGGTTGCTGGCGGAGCCGACGGTTGATGGCATCTGCGCGCGCGTAGATTTGCGTCTGCGTCCCTTCGGCAATGCGGGCCGCCTCGCGCTGCCTTTCGCCGCCATGGAGCAGTACTACCAGCGCGAAGGCCGCGACTGGGAGCGCTACGCATGGATCAAGGCGCGTCCCGTCGCGGGTGACCGCACGGCAGGCCGTGAATTGCAGGATATGCTGCGCCCCTTCGTCTACCGCCGCTACCTGGATTACACGGCGTTCGCGGGCTTGCGCGAGATGAAGGCGCTGATCGATGCGGAGGTGGCGCGCAAGGACCTGGCGGGGAACCTCAAGCTTGGCCCGGGTGGCATCCGCGAGATCGAGTTCGTGGTGCAGCTCACGCAGATGATCCGCGGAGGGCGCGACCCCGCCCTGCGTGTGCGCGGCCTGTTGCCGGCCCTGCGCGCATGCGAATCACGTGGCTACATTCCCAAGGCGCGTGCGAAGCTGCTTCGCGATGCCTATGTTTTCCTTCGTCGACTGGAAAATCGCGTGCAGATGCTGCGTGACGCGCAGACGCACGATATTCCCGACGATGCTTTATCGCGCGAGCGCCTCGCGCTCGGACTCGATTACGCCTCGTGGGATGCGCTGGCGGTTGATCTTGGCAGGCACCGTACGGCGGTATCCGCGGAGTTCGCCGCGGTGTTGGTTCCGCAGGCCGGGCAGACGGCAAGTGCGCCTGCAGCGGACGTCGAGCTGTGGCAGGCGGCACGCGACGAAACCCTTACCGCGGAAACCATGGCTGCCTCGGGCTTTGTGCCCGGGCATGAGGCCGCGGACGAGCTTGGCAAGCTGCCCCGCGCAGCGTCCGTGCGCTCCATGTCCGCCCGCTCGGGCGAGCGCCTCGAGCGGCTGATGCCGCAGCTCATTGCCGCGGCGCGCGCGAGCGCGTCACCTGTTCCAAGCCTCTTGCGCATGGTCCGCCTGGTGCAGGCGGTCGCGCGCCGTTCGTCTTACCTTGCCTTGCTCGACGAGCAGCCGAGCGCGCGTCGACGCGTGGCCAGCGTGTTCGCCGAAAGTGCGTTTCTCGCCGAGCGCGTTATCGCGCAGCCACTGTTGCTCGATGACGTGCTTGACCCCCGCATTGACCAGTTGCCGTTGAAGCGTGCGGATATCGCGGCCGAGATCGTTCGTTCGCTAGGTACGCTCGATGAACGCGATGCCGAGCGCGAACTCGAGCGCATAAATGAATTTCGCTCCAGCATCGCGTTCCGGCTGGGCCTCGCGTTCAGCGATGGCCGTGCGGATGCGCCAGCGACAGCGCGCCGCCTTGCGGGGCTGGCTGAAGCGGTTATCGGTGCCGTGCTTGCGCTTGCCGTACGCGAGATGACTGCGCAGCATGGTCGTATCCCAGGAAATGGGATCGGCTTCGCGGTGCTCGGCTACGGCAGCCTCGGTGGCGAAGAGCTTGGTTTCGCGTCGGATCTGGATCTTGTGTTCGTCTATGATGGCAAGCGTGCCAACGCCATGAGCGATGGTGCGCGGCCGGTGGACGGAACGCGGTGGTACCAGCGCCTGGCGCAACGCGTGATGCACTGGCTTGGTGCGCAAACGCACGCGGGCAGTCTTTACGATGTGGATACGCGCCTGCGCCCGGATGGTTCGAAGGGTTTGCTCGTGGCGAGCGTCGATGCCTTCGAGGCTTACCAGCGCGATCGTGCGTGGACCTGGGAACACCAGGCGCTGCAGCGCGCGCGTTTTGTCGCGGGTGATGCAGCAGTTGGCGCCATGCTCGAAGCCGTGCGCAGGGATATCCTCGCTACGGTTCGCGACAAGGCGCGCGTGCTCGCCGAAGTAGGTGCGATGCGTGCACGCTGGCGCGCGGAGCGTGATCGCTCCGATGCGGCCCACATCGACCTCAAGCAGGGCAGGGGAGCGCTCATCGATATCGAGTTCGTGCTGCAGGGCCTGGTGCTGGCGCATGCGGCCGAATACCCGGGCATTCTGGAGACCACGGCCAACAGCGTGCTCATCGACGAAATCCGTGCGGCGGGCCTGTTTACGCAGGCCCAGGCGGATACCCTGCATGTCGCCCATGCCGACCTTTTGCAGATGGGCCTTACCTGCACGCTGGACCTGCGTCCGCGCGTAGCGGCACGCACGGCACAGCTGGAAGCGCTGTGCGCTGCCGTGGAGCGGGTCATCGGCGAGCTGGGCTTCGATTTCGGTGCGGGCGCTGCCGTGGAAGCCAAGGCTGTCTGAACGCACGAAGCGGCGCTATGCTGTCCGGCCATCCATGGATGCAACCGCAAGATGACACGACTGCCGCTGCTGATCGATACCGACCCGGGCGTGGATGACGCCCTCGCCATCCTCATGGCGCATGCGCATACCGACGTGGCCGCCCTGACGGTGGCCGCCGGCAATGTCGGCCTGAAGCACACGGTGCGCAATGCGCGCACGCTGGTGGATCTGGTCGGGGCGACGACCCCGGTATTCGCGGGGTGCCCGTCGCCCCTGGTGCGAGCCCCCGAAGAAGATGCCGCCTTTGTCCATGGCGAAGATGGTTTCGGTGACGTGGGCTTCCCCGAGCCAAAGCACAAAGCCGAGGCCGAGCATGCCGCGCTGGCGCTCATCCGCCTCACGAACGAGCGTCCGGGCGAGTTGACCCTGGTGGCGCTCGGGCCCCTGACCAACCTCGCCCTGGCTGTTCGGCTGGATCCGTCGTTCCCGCAGCGCGTGAAGCGCCTGGTCATCATGGGCGGGGCGGTCACGGGCCACGGCAACACCGGCAAGGTACCCGCCGAGTTCAACATCGGGTTCGATCCGGAAGCCGCGCACGTGGTGTTCGAGGCTTTCGAGATGTTTGACCTCGTCGACTGGGAGGCGACGGTTCGCCACGCGTTCCCTGATGACATCTATGAAGGCTGGGTGGCCAAGGGCGACAAGCGTGCCGCCTTCTTCCATGACGTGTTCGCCACGGCGCGCCGCTTCAATGCCGAGCACGAGCGCACGGGTTTCATCGTGGCCGATGCGCTGGCCATGGCCGTGGCACTGGATCCGGGCATGATCACCCGCGCCGAGACCCGCCATGTGGCGGTTGAGCTCGATGGCCGGCTGACCCGCGGCGCCACCGTCGTCGACTGGCACAAGCGCCTGGGCGGCCGCCCGAACGCCCGCATCGTCCTCGACGTGGACCAGGCCCGGTTCGGCCAGCTGATCGCGAACGCCCTAGGCAACCCGGCCTGACCGGGGGGCGGTGCTGGCTGGGGGTTGGTTGCTAAGTGACCAGCCCCCGGCTACAATGCCGCTCTTTTCACCCCGCCATTCAAGAAGTCACGATCATGAAAGAGAACATCCACCCGAAGTACCAGCCGGTCGTTTTCCAGGACCTGTCGTCGGATTTCGCGTTCCTGACGCGCTCGACCATGTCCTCGAAGGAAACCGTGAAGTGGGAAGACGGTAACGAATACCCGGTCATCAAGCTGGATATCACCAGCCACTCGCACCCGTTCTACACGGGTAAGCAGAAGACCCTCGACGTGGGCGGCCGCGTCGACAAGTTCCGCCAGCGCTACGGCAAGAAGTAAGCCGTAAGCGATCCGCGCGCCGCCTGCGGGGTGGCGTTTCGCGAGGATAGACGGACACGGGGCGAGCCCATGGCTTGCCCCGTGTCTTTTTGCGTGCGTGTCTTTCACTTTGGTCGAACGGTCGTTCGAGCAGGGGATGTGCGATAATGGGGAACTTCGGTCGCCGCCGGCGGCCGGTACGGGGGCTTCCCCACGCCCTCGTTTCATCCACATCCCAAGCGCCGCCCTCCCCGGGTGGCGTGGTCCGAAAGAGTGATAGAGGAGCTCGCCGTGTCCGACGCCAAAACCGTCAAATTGGTCGATGAATCCAACAAGCCCGTAAGCGAACTGCCGGTCATCGGCGGCACGCTGGGTGCAGAGTGCGTTGACATCGGCACCCTGTACAAGGACACCGGTTACTTCACCTACGACCCGGGCTACGGCAGCACGGCCAGCACCAAGAGCGCCATCACCTACATCGACGGCGACAAGGGTGTCCTGCTGTACCGCGGCTACCCGATCGAGCAGCTGGCTGAGAAGTCCACCTTCCTCGAAACCTCGTACCTGCTGCTCAACGGCGAGCTGCCGTCCAAGCCGCAGTTCGAGAAGTTCTCGAACGACATCACGCACCACTCGATGATGCACGAGAACCTGAAGGACTTCCTGAAGGGCTTCCACCACAACGCGCACCCGATGGCCATGCTGGCTGCGTCGGTCGCGTCGCTGTCGGCGTTCTACCACGACAACCTGAATGTCGAGAACCCGGAAGACCGCAAGCTGGCCGCCATCCGCCTCATCGCGAAGATGCCGACCATCGCTTCGGCGATCTACCGCCACTCGATCGGCTGGCCGAACCGCTACCCGCGCAACAACCTTGAGTACGTCACCCGCTTCCTGCACACCATGTTCGAGGTGCCGAGCGAGACGTATCACGTGAACCCGGTCGTGGCCAAGGCGCTCGACCTGCTGTTCATCCTCCACGCCGACCACGAGCAGAATGCCTCGACGTCGACGGTTCGCCTGGTGGGCTCCACCGGTGCCAACCCGTACGCGTCGGTCGCCGCCGGCATCACCGCGCTCTGGGGTCCGGCCCACGGCGGCGCGAACGAAGCCGTGCTGCTGCAGCTCGAAGAAATCGGCACGGCCGACAAGGTCGAGAACGCGGTCAAGCGTGCCAAGGACAAGAACGATTCGTTCCGTCTCATGGGCTTCGGCCACCGCGTGTACAAGAACTTCGATCCGCGCGCCAAGATCATCCGCGAGGCGTGCCACAACGTGCTCAACGAGCTCGGCGTGAACGATCCGCTCCTCGAAGTCGCCATGAAGCTGGAAGAGGCTGCGCTGAAGGACGAGTACTTCGTCGAGCGCAAGCTGTACCCGAACGTCGACTTCTACTCGGGCATCATCTACAAGGCCCTGGGCATCCCGACCGAGATGTTCACCGTCATGTTCGCCATTGCGCGCACGTCCGGCTGGATCTCGCACTGGATCGAACAGCACGAAACCCCGGGGTCGCGCATCGGCCGCCCGCGCCAGATCTACACCGGTGCGGATGTTCGCGATTACGTTTCGAGCGACAAGCGCTAAAAGAAGAAAGCCCGCGAAAGCGGGCTTTTTTTTGGCTGCTCATTGAGACGCTGGTATTGAGTTCTGTGCAGGAGCGCGCTTGCGCTCCTACATTTCTCCTTAGCTGCTGAAGGCCGCGATATCTTCTTCGGCTAGCAGGTCCTGGATCATCGCGCGCGTTGCTCGGCGCATCGGTCGTTCATCGACGCGATCCAGCGGCGCCTGGCGCAATGCATCGAGTGGCAGGACGGTGATATCAAACGGGATGCCATCGGCACCGAACAGGAGCACGGGGTGCTCGCTCTGCTCGCTGTTCGACCAGCGCAAACGGCGGGTCTGCGTTTCAAGCGGGATGCCTTGTTCCTGCAGGAACAGGCCCGGTGCCTCCGGATCGTCGCTGTAAACATGCAGGCAGACCGCGGAGTGTTCGTCGGCAGTACCTTCCAGTACCGCGCCGACCAGTCGTGAATCAAAGCTGCGCAGGAAGCGCATGGCTTCCACGGCGGCCTCGCGTCGAGCGCGTAAGGCTTGCGGTTGCGTATCCCCGTGGAAGATGCGCTGGTGTTCGCGCAGCGCATCCTCGATTTCCTGGTTGCGGGGCAGGGCCTGTGTATCGACGATGCCAAGCCGTTCGGCGGCTTTCAGTTTCGCGTGGTGGAAGTCACGAATGCCATGCTCGCTCATCAGGCGTGCCGCCTCCTGGGCTACCAGGACACGGTTACGCTGCGTCTTGTCCTGGGCATGGATCCTGTGGTGTTCGCCTCGTGCCATGACTCACCCCCATATAGTGATAAGCGTTGCCAATGGACTCACGGCTTTGTTCCGTGCCGCGCGTCAGAAGATGTCGTAGGCGTGGTCCTGCTGTTCCTCCTGCTGCTTCTGCTGTGCCTGTTCGCGGAGGCGGTCGACGTCCTCCACCTTCATGATTTCATTCATGCCGCCCGGCGAGGGCAAGCCTGAACCAGGGTCGATCTGTACGGTGGCGATACCCGGCGGCATGGCCAGCGTATGCGAGGGCTTGTCCTTCAGTACGGCGCCCATGTAATCCATCCAGATCGGCAGTGCCGCCTTGGCGCCGAATTCGCCCTTGCCCAGCGAGCTGAAGTCGTCGAAGCCCACCCATACGGCCGTCGATACATCGCCGTTGAAGCCGACGAACCACGCATCGCGGTGATCGTTCGTGGAACCGGTCTTGCCGGCGATATCGTCCCGGCCCAGCGCCTTTGCCGCCGAGCCGGTACCGCGCTTGACCACATCCTGCATCAGCGAGGTCACGAGGTAGTCGTTGCGTACGTCGATAACGTGGGGCGCGAGCTTCGGGGCTTGCGCCGCATTGTCATGTGCATCGGCGGGCAGCACGGCGTCGCCGGTTGCGGCGATTCCGGCGCTGGCCGAGGAAGCGGGCTTCGCCGGAATCAGCGCCGTGCTCGGTTGATTGGGCGGCCCGGGCGGGGTCGGGTTGAGCAGCCGTTCCTGGCAATCCGCGCAGGCGCGCTCGGGGTTGGCCACATACACCGGGTTGCCATCGCGATCGTCGATACGCGAGATGAAGTAGGGCGTGACGAGGTAACCGCCGTTGGCGAATACGGCATACCCGCGTGCCATGCTCATGGGCGACACCGATGCGGTGCCGAGGGCAAGCGACAGGTTCTGCGGCAACGCATCCGGCGTAAAACCGAAGCGCGTCATGTAATCGCGAGCGTAGCGGACGCCAATCGCATCGAGCAGGCGCACGGACACCAGGTTCTTGGACTGCACCAGCGCTTCGCGAAGGCGCATCGGGCCACTGAACTTGCCGTCGTCATTGGAAGGGGTCCAGACGCCATCCGGGCGGCTCGGATCCGGGAAGGCGACAGGCGCGTCGTTCACGATCGATGCGGGCGTGAAACCCCGTTCGAAGGCGGATGAATACAGATAGGGCTTGAAGCTGGAGCCCGGCTGGCGCGCTGCCATGACGGCACGGTTGAACTTGGAACGGGCGAAGCTGAAGCCACCGACCAGTGCGCGTACGGCGCCATCTTCGGGATCGACGGAGACCAGCGCAGCCTGCACGGCCGGGATCTGGGTCAGGCGCCACGGCCCCTTGTTCGAATCGGGCTTGCCTTCCGTCGTGGTGGCCGCCGTATCGGAGGCCTTGGCATCTTCAGAAATATCGTCCTTCTCGCTGCGGATAAGGCGGACGACATCACCGCGCTTGAGGACGGCATCGACGCGCGTGGGTGCCGCGCCCGCGCGGCCCTCATTGACGTACGGCCGGGCCCAGGTAATGGACTCCAGGCTCAGCGTCGCCGATTCCTTCTCGTTGAGGTACACCGTGGCCTCCTTGGCACCGGTCGCCGTGACGATGGCTGGCATCATGCCCGCCACCGGCGTGTAGCTGGCGAGAACGCGATCGAAGTCCTCGGGACCGGCACCCGCTGGTAGCTCCTCATGGCCCTCGGGCCCACGATACCCATGACGGCGGTCGTACGCGGAAAGGCGCCCGCGCAGTGCATCGTTCGCCGCGGCCTGGCTCTCGCTCGGCACCGTGGTGTGCACCACGTAGCCCTCGGTCAGGGCGTCGTTGCCGAGTTTCTCCAGCGTCTGCTGGCGCACCATCTCAGCAAGATAGGGCGCATCCACCTCGATCTGCTGTTCGTGCGGGAACGCGTCGTTCGGTTCCTTGATCGCCTCGTCGTATTCGGCCTGGGTGATGAAGCGGTTCGAAAGCATCTGGCCGAGAACCCAGTCGCGGCGGGCGATCATTCGCTTGGGGTTGTTCAGCGGGTTGACCACGGACGGGAGCTGGAACGTCGAGGCGATCGTGGCGCACTGCGCGACGGTGAGCTGGTCCAGGGTCTTGCCGTAGTAATACGAAGCGGCGGCGGCGACGCCATAGGCGCGGTGCCCAAGGAACATCTTATTGAGGTAGAGCTCGAGGATCTGGTCCTTGCTGAGCTCGTTCTCCATACGCAGCGCGATGAACATTTCTGTCAGTTTGCGCGAATACAGCTTCTCGGGGCTGAGGAAGAAGTTGCGCGCGACCTGCTGGGTAATGGTGGAGCCGCCGGGCCCCTTGTCCCCGCCCGAGACGATGACGTGGATACCCGCACGGGCGATGCCGTGCCAGTCGATGCCAGGATGGCTATAGAAATCGCCATCCTCGGCCGATAAGACAGCATTCTTGAGGCGCGCCGGCACGTCGGCGATGCGCACGGGAATGCGTCGGGTCTCGCCGAACGATGCGATCAGCTTCCCATCGGAGCTGAGGACGCGTAGGGGAACCTGCATGTGGTAATCGCGCAACACCGCCACGGAAGGCAGGCGGGGCGCCAGGAGCCAGTAGGCGACGCCAATGGCGCCCGCCACGAACAGGATGCCGGCCAGGGCCAGGTACAGCGCGTAACGCAGCAGACGCTTGAGGATTCGCATGAAGGGGAGGGGTCACCGCCATATAGGTCGTGGCGGAGTATAGAGCCTCGACACCCCCGGGAAGGGGTGGGCGAGGTTCGACCCGGTATGAAGGGGGGACGCTAACCCATCGTCAGGATTTGTGAATTAGTGCCGATAAGGGCCCTGACGGGCCGTTGCTTATCCGTTAAGTTTTAGATCTAATGCCTTCGCGCCGAAGACCAAATTCCGACAAGGCGCGGGGAAGGGGGACACAGTGGGGCTCTTTACACCCAAGGCGGCGCCGTTGATCGGTGTCGACATCAGTTCGACCGCAGTAAAGCTGCTGCAGCTCAGCGAGGCAGGTGGGCGCTATCGCGTCGAACACTATGCCGTTGAGCCGTTGCCGCCCAACGCCGTCGTCGAAAAGAACATCGTCGAGGTCGAGGCCGTCGGCGAGGCGATCCGTCGCGCTCTGGCCCGTTCCGGCGCCAAGGTGAAGCACGCCGCGGCGGCAGTCGCGGGGTCGGCGGTTATCACCCGGATCATTCCTATGTCGGCCGACCTCTCCGAGGACGACCTCGAGGGCCAGATCCAGGTTGAGGCCAACCAGTACATTCCTTACCCGATCGAGGAAGTTAGCCTCGATTTCGAGGTTTTGGGGCCCGTACGCGACAACCCGGAGATGAATAACATCCTCCTGGCCGCCTCGCGCACCGAAAACGTTGACATGCGGATCGCTGCGCTCGACCTCGGCGGATTGACCGCCAGGGTGATCGACGTCGAGGCGTTCGCCATGGAGAACGCCTTCGCCATGGTGGCCGACCAGCTTGCCGTCTCCAGGGATGCCCTGGTGGCCGTGGTCGATATCGGTGCCACGATGACGACGCTGGCCGTGCTGAAGAACCAGCGGACCATTTACTCCCGTGAGCAGGTGTTCGGTGGCAAGCAGCTCACCGACGAGATCATGCGGCGGTATGGCCTGTCGTACGAAGAAGCCGGTCGCGCCAAGCGCAAGGGTGGCCTGCCCGAATCGTACGAGATGGAAGCCCTCGAGCCGTTCAAGGAATCGCTGGTCCAGCAGGTCAGTCGCCTGCTCCAGTTCTTCTTCGCCGGTAGCGAATACAGCCGCGTCGACCAGGTGGTCCTGGCCGGCGGTTGCGCTTCGATCGAAGGCATTACCGAAATCCTCGAGCAGCAGCTTGGCGTGCCTTGCGTGGTCGCCAACCCGCTGGCTCGCATGTCCCTGTCCAGCAAGGTCCAGGCCCAGACCCTCGCCCAGGATGCCCCGGCACTGATGATCGCCGTCGGCCTGGCCATGCGGAGCTTCGACTGATGGCACGGATCAACCTACTTCCCTGGCGCGCAGAGCGCCGCAAGCAGCGCGAGCGTGAGTTCTACATGCAGCTGGGTGTTGCCTTCGCGGCAGCCCTGGTGGTGCTGATCGGCTGGTCGTACTGGATGGGTGCGCGGATCGATAACCAGGGCGAGCGCAATACCTACCTGCAGGGCGAGATCAAGCAGCTGGATGATCGCATCGCGAAGATCAAGGACCTGGAAAAGGTCCGCGCCGGCCTGCTCCAGCGCAAGCAGATCATCGAGCAGCTGCAGGCGAACCGCTCGCAGATGGTCCACCTGTTCGATGAACTGGTGAAGACGATCCCGGCAAGCGCCCGCCTCGGTTCCATGAAGCAGTCGGGCGACTCCATGTCGCTGGATGGCGTGGCTCAATCCAACTCCAGCGTGGCCGAGTACATGCGCAACATCGAGGCATCGCCCTGGATGGGCCATGCCGACCTTCGCAAGACGGAAAATACCCACGACGATTCACGCATGCCGTACGCCTTCGGCCTCGACGTCAAGCTGAATACGCCCAGCGCCGATGCCCCCGCCTCATCCTCCACAGCGGCGATGCCAGCGGCCGCGGGCGCCGCGCCCGCCGTCGTGGCGCCCCCTGCTACCGCCGCAACGCCCGCTCCGGCTCCGCCTGCCGCAACGCCATCGACTGCAGCCGCTCCGGCAGGAGGCAAGCCATGAGCTTCTTGGATGACCTGCGCAACCTTGACCGCAATAACGTCGGCGGTTGGCCCAAGTCGATTAAGATCTTCTTCACGGGCCTGGTATTTGTCATCGTCATGGCCGTGGGCTGGTATGTAGAGATTAGCTCCCAGCAAGACGAACTGGCCGGCGCTGAGTCGCAGGAGGAGTCGCTGAAGAGCGAGTTCTCCCAAAAGCAGGCGAAGTCCGCCAATCTGGAGGCGCTCGAACAGCAGTTGGCAGAAATGCAGGACATGCTGCGCCAGTTGTTGCGCCAGCTGCCTAGTAAGACTGAGATGCCGGAGCTGCTGGTCGATATTTCACAGACAGCCCTGGCCGCAGGTCTGGAGTCCGACCTGTTCCAGCCAGGTCCGGAAACGCCGAAGGACTTCTACGCCGAGAAGCCAATCACGTTGCGCATGGTGGGTACTTACCACCAGTTCGGTACGTTCATCAGTGGCGTCGCCTCGCTGCCCCGCGTCGTGATCCTGACGCTTCACGATGTGTCGCTGAAGCCCAAGGACGAGGACAAGAAGGGGGGCGGATCCGGGCAGCTCGTGTTGCAGGGAACGGTGAAGACCTACCGGTACCTCGAAGATGACGAGGCCGCGGCCCAGCAGAGCAACGTCAAAGCAGGGGGTGCCCAGTGACCAGCGTCCGTCACTCTCACCTCCGCCTTCTGGCGGTCGGCCTGGTCGTCGTGACCTTGGCAGGCTGCACGAAAGGCCAGTCGGACCTACGCGATTGGGTCGATGCAGAGAAGCACAAAAAGGGCGAGCCGATCCCGCCGCTGCCTGTGATCCGTACTTTCGAGACCTTTGCGTACCAGGACCAGACTGCGCGCGATCCGTTCAGCCCGAGCACGGCCGAAATGGATAACTCCGCCAGCACCGGCCCCCGTCCGGATGAGAACCGTCCGAAGGAGCCACTGGAGATGTTCTCCCTGGATACCCTGAAGATGGTTGGCACGGTAGGTGCAGGTTCCAGCCTGGAAGCGCTCGTCAAGGATCCCGGCGGCGTGATCCATCGGATCCATCGCAATGAGTACATGGGGCAGTCGTACGGTCGCGTCACGGCCGTGGGGGAAGACCGCATCGATCTGGTCGAACTGGTGCCCAACGGCACCGGCGGCTGGATGGAGCGTCCGGCAAGCATCGCGGTCGGCGACAAATAAGAACTCGGGGATGAAGCACATGACGACCAATTCCAATCATCTGCCGGGTAGCGCGCGTCACCGCACGCGGCGCTGGACCCTCGGCGTCGCGCTGGTCGCGGCGTTCGGGTTCGCCGGCAGCGCGGCGGCCGAGACGGCGCTGAAGAACGTCACGTACGATGCGCAGCCTGGCGGCCGCGTCGAGCTGACGCTCGCCTTCTCCGGTCATGCACCGGAACCGAAGGTCTTCACGACCTCGAATCCGCCGCGCATCGCCATCGACCTGCCGGATACCACCAACGCGTTCTCCACGCGCCACCTGGACGTGGGCACCGGGTCGACGTCGGGGGTGTCCGTGGTGGCCGCCGGCGGCCGTACCCGCGTTACGGTCGAACTGTTCCGCGATTCGGCCTACAAGACCCGTGTGGATGGCAACAACCTGATCGTGACCGTGAATAACGGGCCGTCGGGTGCCACGACCACCACGGCCATCGTGTCCGATCCGACCAAGGCCCTGCCGTCCAGCGCAGGCACCCCGCTGTCGAATATCGATTTCCGCCGCGGACAGAACGGCGAAGGCCGTGTGGTGGTTACGCTTGGCAGCGAAGGCACCACGCCGGAAATGCGTCGCGAGAGCGATAAGGTGCTCGTCAGCTTCACCGGTGCGACGCTTCCGCCGAAGCTTGCCCAGCGCCTGGATGTGCTCGACTTCGCGACGCCGGTCCAGTCGATCCAGTCGTCGTCAGTGCCTGGTGGCACGCGCATGGAGATCCGCACGAAGGGTGAGACGGACGTCTCGGCCTACCAGAGCGGCACCGAGTACGTGATCGAAGTGGCGCCGAAGAAGGCCGCTCCGGTGACCGGTAAGGCCGCGAAGGGTCAGGAACCGACCTATTCGGGTTCCCGCCTGACCTTCAATTTCCAGGATATCCCGGTCCGTTCCGCCCTGCAGCTCATCGCCGACGAAGCCAAGCTCAACCTGGTGGCGTCCGATAGCGTGGGTGGCAGCGTGACGCTCCGCCTGGTCAACACCCCATGGGACCAGGCGCTCGACGTGATCCTGCGTGCCAAGGGCCTCGACAAGCGCCGTAGTGGCAACGTCATCTGGATCGCGCCGCAGCAGGAACTGGCCACCTACGAACAGAGCCTGGCCGATGCACGCCAGAAGGCCGAGGACAACGCCGAGCTCGTCGCGGACTACATCCCGATCAGCTACGGCAAGGCGGAAGACATCGCCAAGCTGCTGACCTCGGGCAGCATGCAGAGCACGGGCGGCGGCACGACCGGCAACACGGCGCGCGGCTTCCTGTCGGCGCGCGGCAGCGTTTCGTTCGACGACCGTACCAACACCCTGCTGATCAACGATACGCCGGAGAAGATTCGCGACCTGCGTGAACTCATCGGCACGCTGGACCGCCCGGTGCAGCAGGTGCTGATCGAGTCGCGTATTGTGGTCGCCACCGACACATTCACCCGCGATCTCGGCGTTCGCTGGGGTGTCCAGGCCACACAGACCAACTCGAGCGGCCAGGTGATCGGTACCACGCCTGATCTCACGAGCGGTGATGCGCCGAACCAGGGCACAGCTGGGCTGGCGACCCAGGTATGGAATGCTAACCATGCTGCCGCAGGGACGCAGAGCACCATCACCTACCCGGGTGGCTACAACGTCAACCTGCCGGTCACGAACCCGGCCGGTAGCCTGGGTCTGGCGATCCTTGGCTCGAACTACCTGGTCGACCTGGAACTCTCGGCAGCGCAAACCGAGGGCCGCAGCGAAGTCATCTCGAGCCCGCGCGTTATTACGGCCAACCAGCAGGAGGCCGTGATCAAGCAGGGTACCGAGATTGGTTACGTTACCTACCAGGCTTCCAGCACGGGTGGTGGCGCATCGAATGCGACGGTGCAGTTCAAGGATGCCGTGCTCGAGCTGCGCGTCACCCCGACGATCACCGCTGACAGCCGCGTCTACCTGAAGATCAACGTGAAGAAGGATGCTCTCGCCGGCAACACGCCGTCGCCGGGCGGTGGCTTCGTCCCGTCGATCGACACCCGCGAGATCAACACCTCGGTGCTGGTCGACAATGGGCAGACTGTGGTCCTGGGTGGCATCTACGAGATCACCAAGGCCAACACCACCAAAAAGGTGCCGGGTCTGGGCGATATCCCGGGTATCGGCGTCCTCTTCCGCAACACGTCCCGCCAGAACGACAAGGCCGAACTGCTCATCTTCGTTACGCCGCGTATCCTGAGTAACACGCTGCAGTAACTCGCATTTCCGGCAGTACCCGAGGGCGGCCGCAAGGCCGCCCTTTTTTTATCCCCCCCTTCCGGCCCTAAACTTTACGGCCCCGCTGTGGTCTCATCGGGCCTGTCGTCCGTTTTATGAGCCACCGCCATGCCCGAGACCCTGCCCGCCGCCACGACGCCCCTCCAGGAGGCGTTCGTCCGCCTGCGTAGCGAGTTATCCCGTGGAATCATCGGCCAGCCTCACCTGGTGGAGTGCCTCCTTATTGCCCTGCTCGCCGATGGCCACCTGCTGGTGGAGGGCGCGCCGGGCCTGGCCAAGACCACCGCCATCAAGGCCCTGGCTACCCGGGTCGAAGCGGATTTCCACCGGATCCAGTTCACCCCGGACCTACTACCGGCGGACTTGACCGGCACGGACATTTTCCGGCCACAGACCGGCACGTTCGAATTCGAACGGGGCCCGCTGTTCCACAACATCGTCCTTGCCGATGAAATCAACCGCGCCCCGGCGAAGGTTCAATCGGCCTTGCTCGAAGCCATGGCGGAGCGGCAGATCACGATAGGTCGCCGAACCTGGCCGCTCCCTGAGTTGTTCATGGTGATGGCCACGCAGAACCCCATCGAGCAGGAAGGAACGTTCGCGCTCCCCGAAGCGCAGCTGGATCGCTTCCTCATGCACGTCACC
This sequence comes from Luteibacter aegosomatissinici, assembly GCF_023078495.1. Classification (NCBI taxonomy): domain Bacteria; kingdom Pseudomonadati; phylum Pseudomonadota; class Gammaproteobacteria; order Lysobacterales; family Rhodanobacteraceae; genus Luteibacter; species Luteibacter aegosomatissinici. The sequence goes on from NZ_CP095742.1 coordinate 641,275, forward strand.
ATCGGGTATCCCGATGCCGATGCCGAACTGGCTATCCTGCGCCTGGCCCGCGAGCAGGCGCGCGAAGCCATGCATCCGGTCACGCCCCCCGCGCACATGCTGCGCCCGGCCGACGTCTTCGCGGCACGCGACGCCGTGATGGCCGTGCACATGGCCGCGCCGCTCGAGCTTTACATCACGCAGTTGGTCGTCGCCACGCGTGACGCGGGCCGTTATGGCGCGGAGCTTGCGCGCTGGATCGCGTGGGGCGCGAGCCCGCGCGCAAGCATCGCGCTCGATCGCTGCGCCCGCGCCCATGCGTGGCTGGCCGGCCGGGATTACGCGTTGCCGGAAGACGTCCACGCCATTGCCCACGAAGTGCTCCGCCACCGTGTGCTACCCAGTTACGAAGCCGAGGCGGAAGGCGTTCGGGTGGATACGGTGATCGACCGCCTGCTGGATCTCGTGCCGCTGCCGTGAGCGCCGTTCCCCACGTCGCGGATCCCCGCGTAAACGTCGCGCTGCCCGAACTCCTGGCACTTCGCTCGCGGGTCATGCGTGCCGCGCCTCCGCCGGTGGTCTCGCGCGCACCGCGCAGTGGCCAGCGCCCCGGGCGGCTGCACGGACGCGGCATGGATTACGCCGAATCACGTGTCTACCAGGCGGGTGACGATGTGCGCCGCATGGATTGGCGCCTTACGGCGCGCAGCGGTGTCGCCCACACCAAGCTCTTCCAGGAAGAGCGCGAAGGTCGCCTGCTTGTGTTGCTGGATACGAACACCAGCATGCGCTTTGGTACGCGTGCACGCTTCAAGTCGGTGCAGGCTGCGCGCGCGGCGGCGACCGCGGCGTGGTACGCCATCCGCGGTGGCGATCGAGTGGGTGTGCTGGCATTCGGTGGCCAGCAACGCTTATTGCGCCCGCAAGGTGGCCCGCGCGGTGCGCTGGCGGTATGCGGTGCACTCGCGGCGTGGGATGCCATGCCGCCGGGTGCCGACGAGAGTCTGTCGGCCGCCTTGCAGCGCGCCGGGCGCCTCATGCATGGCGCGTCGAGGGTCCTGCTTGTGAGCGATGGCTTTGCCGTGGATCCGCCCGCCTACGGCCGCATGCTGAGCCTGGTCAACAAGGCCGAGGTCCGCATCCTCACCGTGGCCGATCCGCTTGAGATGGCCGAGCCGCCGGCCGGCCGGTATCCGTTCGCACATGATGGCGTGCACTACGACATCGCACTGCATGGTGAGCGCCAGCGTGCTGACTTCGCCCGTGCGCTCGGTGAAGGGCGCGAACGCCTCACGGCACTCGCGAGCCAGCTTGGCCTGCTCAAGCGCACCATCGATACGACGGCAGACCCGCTCAACGCCGTCATCGACTTGCTCGGCCCGCAGAGGGCGCGCTGATGCCGCCACAGGGTCCCGAGCTTCGCGACATCCACGTACCGCACGTGCCCTGGTGGCCTCTTGCGCCGGGTTCGTGGGTACTCCTTGTGCTGGTGGTTGCGTTGCTCATGCTCGCCGCATGGGCCTGGCACCGCCGCGTGCGGCGACGCCGCTATATCAATCATGTGCTGGCGGAGTTGTATGCAGCGCGAGCCCGCCACGATGTCGACGGCGATAACGCTGCCTTCGCGGCAAGTGCGCATCAGCTGGTTCGCCGTGTCGCGCGCGCCCGCGATGCGCAAAGCGTCACGTTTGCTGCAGAGGCATGGCGGGCCGCGCTTGCCGCCATGGCGCCGAAGCGTGATGTCTCGCGGCTGGCCACGCTGGGCGATGTCATGTATCGCCCGCGTGCGCCGCTGGATATCGATGCCGTTACCGCGGATGTGGATGGATGGGTGCGCGATGTCCTTGCACGCGCCGGCAAGCCTGCCCGGGGGAGGTCGCATGCACCTTCCTGAGTTTGCATGGCCGTGGCTGTTCCTGGCGCTGCCATTGCCCTGGCTGCTACGCCGTGTTTTGCGTCCGGTACGCCCCGCGCAGGCGCTGAACCTGCCACAGCCCGGCATCACGTTGATGCCGGCATCGGCCAACCGCGCTTCATTCGCTGCATCAGCGGTCATGGTATTGGCCTGGATGTGCCTGGTCGTGGCGGCCGCACGCCCACAACACCTCGGGCCGCCCGAGCCGCAGAAACGCAGCGGTCGCGCCACCATGCTCGCGGTGGATCTGTCGGGAAGCATGTCACTCGATGACATGCAGCTGGCTGGGCGGCAGGTCACGCGCTTCGCCGCCGTGGAGGCCATCGCGGGTGACTTCATCGACCGGCGCGCCGGCGATGAGCTTGGCCTGGTGCTGTTTGGTTCGCAGGCTTACCTGGTGACGCCACTCACCTACGACCTGGATGCCGTGCGCGCCCAACTGCACGACGCCGTCGTAGGTTTGCCGGGGCGCGAAACCGCGATCGGCGACGCCATCGCTGTCGCCGTCAAACGCCTGGCCGATCTACCGCAGCAGGCTCGGGTACTCGTCCTGCTTACCGATGGCGTGAACAACGCAGGCTCGATCACGCCGCGTGAGGCGGCGCGTGCTGCGAAGGCCGCCGGTGTACGCGTTTATACGATCGGCATCGGCGCGACAGCCATGCGCGTGCCGGACTTCTTCGGATCGCGCATCGAGAACCCGTCGGCGGACCTCGACGTGGGCATGCTGACCGATATTGCGAACCAGACGGGTGGCCGGTTTTTCAGGGCGACGGATACGGATGAGCTCGCGCAGGCGTATCGCCAGATCGACCAGCTCGAGCCCGTGCCGCAGCAGGGAGCTACCCTGCGACCGCGCGATGAGCTGTTCCGCTGGCCACTGCTTGTGAGCCTCGCCTTGCTTGTCGCAGCGTTGTTGCCACGCTGGTTGCCGGGCAGGGCGACGCCATGAATACGCTGTTCAACCACTTTCATTTCCTGCAGCCCAACTGGCTCTGGCTGTTGCTGTTCGTGCCGCTGCTGGCCTGGGCGATGCTGCGCCGCTCGCCGGAAGTTCGCGTCCTGGCCCGCCTTGCCGACCCGTCATTGCTGCCCTACTTGCTCGATGGCGCGCCGCGATCGTCACGCATCCCAGCGTGGGCCGTGGCGTCGGCCGCGGTACTGGCAATCATCGCCCTGGCGGGGCCATCGTGGAGCAGGGCGTCGGAACAGCTCTTCAGTGAGCGGGCTGCACAGGTTGTCGTGGTATCCATGTCGCCACGCATGCTGGCACGCGATGTGGTGCCCGATCGCCTGAGTCGTGCGCGCTACAAGGTGCGCGAGCTTTACAGCGCAAACAGCGACGGCATGAACGCGCTGGTGGCCTACACCGGTGAATCGTTCACTGTCGCGCCACTCACCACCGATGCGCACAGCGTCGACGATCTGCTCGCGGCGCTGGCGCCAGACACGATGCCGGTGGGCGGCGATGATCCCGGCAAAGCGATCGACCAGGCGGTGGACCTTATCCACCATGCCGACGTACGTGGCGGGTCCATCGTCGTCGTAACCGATCGCGCCGACGCGGCGGCCGTGGCGGCAGCGCGCCGCGCCCTGGCGGCCGGCGATCGTGTTTCCGTCCTTGGCATCGGCACGCCGCGCGGTGGACCCATCACCACGGATGATGGCCAGTTCCTCAAGGATGAGCAGGGCCGCATCGTGATGGCACCGCGCGATGATGACTCGTTGCGCGCGCTCGCCACGGCGGGCGGTGGCGCCTATGCCGTCGCGTCGGATGACCGCGGCGACATACAGGCGATGGCGGCGGCCTTGCGCGATGCGAGTACCGCGAAAGCCACCGATGGCGCGACGGCCACGCAGTGGGAAGACCGTGGCCCGTGGTTCCTGCTGCCGCTGTTGCCTCTGGTGGCGTTGGGCTTTCGTCGCGGCTGGTTGCTGGTGCTTGCGCTGGCGCTGCTTCCTGCCGCGCCGTCGCACGCCGCGTCAGTGCGCGATGCCTTCCGCACGCGCGACCAGCAGGCCGCCGCTGCGCTCGCAGCCGGCGATGCAAAGAAAGCCCAGGGCGTGGCGGAAAGTGCGGCGATGCGTGGCGCCGCCGCGTACCGCGCGGGTGATTACGCCGCCGCGCAGGATGCTTTGGCCCACGCGACCGATAGCGATGGCCAGTACAACCTGGGTAACGCACTTGCAAAGCAACAGCACTACGACGAGGCAATCGCAGCCTACGACCGGGCGTTGAAAGCGAACCCGGCCAATGCGGACGCTGCAGCGAACCGCAAGGCGGTCGAAGATTTCCTGAAGCAGCAGCAAAAAGACAAGAAAGACGACCAGGGCCCCAAGGGCAAGCAGGACGGCCAGCCCGACAAAAAGCCCGGCGACCAGGGCAAGGACCAGCAGGGCCAGCAAGGCCAACAGGATGATCCGTCGAAAGGTCAGCAGGGCGGCCAGTCCGCGGGCGGCCAGGATCAGAAGGAGCAACAGGGCGCGCCCGGCCAGGCCGGCGAAGGCGAAGGCAAGGACAAGGCGACCGACGCCGGTAAGGCACAACCGCCGCAAGGTGATGCGAACAGCAAATCGGCCGACGAACGCGCCCAGGCGGCGCAGGCCCAGCAGGCGCTAAAGCAGAAGATGGATGCGGCGCTCGCAGGCAAGGACAAGGGCGAGGGCAAGGACGAGCAGCATGACCTGGGCCAGTTGTCCGAGTCCGAATCGTCCTCGAAGCTCCCGCCCGATGTGCGCAGGCAACTGCTGCGCGTGCCGGATGATCCGGGTGGCTTGCTGCGCCGGAAGTTCATGCTTGAATACCAGCGCCGCCATGGCGCGGAACCGGAGGAATGATGATGCGCCAGGCATGGCTGGCCCTCGCCCTGTCACTGGTGGTGGCGGTTGCGCATGCGCAGCCCGTGGCACCCGTGGCATCGCTCGATCGCACCCGCGTTGGCGTCAGCGAAACGGTGACGCTCAATATCGAGGTGGCGGACGATAACCTGGGTAATCCCGATCTATCGCCGCTGGCGGCGGATTTCTTCGTACTGGGTACATCCACGAATCACTCGTTGAGCATCGTCAACGGCAAGCGTGAAGCGCACACCATCCTGGGTATTGCGTTGCGCCCGAAGCACGAAGGCCAGGTGACCGTGCCGGCGTTGTCGATCGGCGGCCAGCTTACCCAGCCCTTGCCGCTTTCCGTCGAGGCCACCAGCCATTCGCCTGCCGATGCCGCCAACCGCCCGGTGGTGCTCGAAGGCAAGGTTGATCCTGCGACTGGCTACGTGGGGCAGCAGTTCGATTACACCCTTCGCCTTTACTTTGCGGTGAACCTGGCCGATGGCCAGTTGGGTGATCCCTCGGCGGAAGGCGCCGAGATTCGCCGCATCGGCTCCGATGCCAATTTCCAGACCGAACGCGGAGGCCGCCGTTTCAACGTGGTTGAGCGGCACTACGCCATCATTCCGCAGCACGCCGGTTCGTTGGAGATTAAGCCGCCCGGTTTCCAGGGTACGGCGGTCGACCCGACCGACGTGAATTCGTTCTTCGGTGCCGGTGAACCGGTGAACGCCGTGGCGCAGCCCGTTAGCGTCGAGGTGCAGAGCCGGCCAGCGAGCGCGCCCGATGGCGCGTGGCTGCCCGCGCGGTCGCTCACGCTGTCGCTGGATGGTTTTCCCGCCGATGGCAAAGCCCGTGTCGGCCAGCCCATGACCCTGGCGATGCGCCTGGATGCCACGGGCCTGCCGTTCGAGGCGCTGCCCGCGTTATCACTGCCGAAGCTTGACGGCGCGGACGTCTATCCCGATAAGGCCGTGACCGGCAGCAGTACCAACGGGCCGTGGATCACCGGCCGCCGGCAGCAGGGCTTTGCCGTGGTGCCGACGCACGCTGGCAGGCTGCACATTCCAGAAACCACGTTGCACTGGTGGAATGTCACCACCGACAAGCCCGAGACCGCTGTCGTGCCTGCCCGTGATATCGAGGTGGCGCCCGCTATCGGCGGTGCGCCCGTGACCTCGCCCGGCACACCTGCCATGCAGCCCCAGGCCAGCCCCGCGACGCCTGTCGCCACCGAACGTGCGGCAGTCACGGGTTTACCCTGGCCGGCGATCGCCGCAGGCATGGCCATTCTCTGGCTGCTGACGGTGGCCATCTGGGTGGTGTCGGCGAAGCACAGGCGTCGTGTCCGTGCCGAAGCTCCCGTTGCCGCGCAGGCAGACCCCGTTCGCCCGCGTGCGGCACGTGAGGATTTTCTCAGGTCACTCGCGAGCGGGGACGTCATCACCATCGAGCGCGCGCTACTGAGCTGGGCGCGTTCCATCCGCCCCGAAGTCCGCATTCTGGGCGATCTCGCCAAGGCACTCCGCCCGGGTGAGCAGCGCGACGCTATTTCGGCCCTGCAGCGGGCTCGCTTCGGCGGCGGCGCGCTGGATACGTCCCGCTGGCGCGAGGTCTTCGACACCGGGTTCGACTGGGCGCCGCCCGCCGGGCCTGCGGATAACGGCGGGCTGCCGCCGCTGTACCCGCGCTAGCTACCCAGGGCATCCCGGTAATGCCCAGCCATTGCCGGGCTGAATGCACAAAACACGAGCCGCGCGGGTACCCATGCGGCCTCGCGCACGCTATCCACCGCTATACGCGCCGCCAGGTTCGCGGGGTAGCCGTACACGCCGGCGCTGATCGCCGGGAAGGCGACGCTGGCCAGGCCCTGCTCGCGGGCCAGCGCCAGGCTTTGGCGGTAGCAAGCACCGAGCAACGCCGGTTCACCCCTTCCACCGCCATGCCACACGGGTCCGACGGTATGGATGACCCATGCCGCAGGCAGGCGGAAACCGGGGGTGATCCGTGCTTCCCCGGTGGGGCAGCGCACCCCGGCGCGCGTTTCCGGCAGGGCCCGGCACGCAGCCAGCAGGGCTGGGCCCGCTGCCCGGTGGATCGCCCCGTCCACGCCACCCCCACCCAGCAGGGACTCGTTGGCGGCGTTGACGATGGCGTCGACGGCCAGGGTGGTCAGGTCGGCCACGACGACTTCCGGGGTCATGCTGCATCCTCGCTTGTGACGGGTGGGCACAGATGGATACGATGCGAGCCCAACCGCAAGAAAAGCCGACGACCACTCCCGCCATGGCCGACCAGCTCAAAGTCGAAGATATCTCGTTTGGTTACCTGCTCAACGATGTCACGCTGCTTTTCCGGAAGCACTTCGACCGGCGGGCGGTGACCTTCGGGCTGACCCGTGCACAGTGGCGGGCCCTGAAGTGGCTGCATCGCCGGCCCGGCATGCGCCAGAACGAGCTGGCCGAGCAACTGGACATGGAGCCCATCGCCGTGGGCCGCGTGATCGACCGCCTCCAGGCGGCCGGGTTCGTGGAGCGCCGCCCCGACCCGAAGGATCGCCGGGCCTGGCGCCTGCACGATACCGAGCAGGCACGTAGTGTCATCGATGACATGGAAGATATCTCCCGCGGCCTGCGCCGCGACGCCACCCAGGGCATTGCCTACGACGACCTGGAAAAGATGCTCGCCGTACTGGAGCGCATCAAGGAAAACCTCCAGGCGCTGGATGAGCCTGCCGGGGAAGACTGAGCGGGTGTCAACGCATCACGGGGACCTGCGTTTCCTACATGGATGTCCCGACTAAACCCATGTCCGCGCTATCCCCGGCGCGGCGACCGAACCCCACGGTTTCGGCCGGAGTAGCCATGCAACGTTCCCCAGGGAAGAAACTCGTCCTCATCACCGGATTGGTCGTGCTCGCTGCCATAGGCGTTGGCGTGTGGCGGCACGGCGCGGACGGGAAGGATGCACAAAAGCCCTCCAGGGCGGCCCCCGCGGCTGGCACCCCGGTCACCACCGCGGTCGCTACGCGCGGCGAAATCGATCTTTCGCTCAAGATCATTGGCCGTGCCGAAGCCTATTCCACGGTGAACATCCGCTCGCGCGTGAACGGGCAGCTGGAAACGCTGGCGTTCACGCCGGGTGCGCACGTCACCAGGGGCCAGCTGCTTGCCCAGGTCGATCCGCGCCCGCTGAGGGCCGCGCTCGATGAAGCGCAAGGCAAGGTGGCCAGCGACCAGGCCCAGCTCACCAAGGCCGAGGCGGATCTCGCGCGGTATCAGAACATGCTCGGCAAAGGTTTCGTCAGCCGCGCCGATTTCGATCTTTACAAGGCCAATCTCGGTGTAGCTCGCGCGGCGCTGGAGAGTGATCGGGCCGCGGCCCGTGCCGCGCAGGTGCAGCTCGATTTCACGACGATCACGGCGCCGTTCGATGGCATTACCGGTGCGCCGCTTGCGTACCCCGGTGCGACCCTCACCGCGGACACCACCGACATCGTGGTCCTCAACGAAGTCGATCCGATCCGCGTGGCCTTCGCTATTCCGGAAGATAGCCTGTCGGCGGTGCGCGCCAGCCAGCGCCGGGGCGCGTTGCCGGTGGAAGCAAAGATTCCCGGCGATACGGGCGGCCCGCTGAAGGGCGAGCTGGAGTTCGTCGATAACGCGGTGGATGCCACCACCGGCACCATCGTATTGAAAGGGCGCTTCGCGAACGCGGATGGCCGCCTGACGGCTGGGCAGTTCGCCGAGGTCACGTTGCCTACGACACGCCTGACCGATGCCGTGAGTATTCCCGTCATCGCCCTGCAGAGTTCCACGTCGGGCACGTTCGTGTTCGTGGTCAAGCCCGACCAGACCGTGGAGCAGCGCAGCGTCACCACGGGTGCCAGCACGGCGACGCGCGTAGTCATCGACAAGGGCCTGGCCGAAGGCGAGCGCGTGGTGACCGAGGGCCAGATGCTCCTGGTGGATGGCGCGCGCGTCCGCATCGACAAGGGCTGAGGAGGCCGCGGCGTGAACCTGCCTGAACTGTGTATCCGCCGCCCGGTGATGACCACGCTGCTGATGGCGGCGCTGGTGATCTTCGGCATCGCGGCGTACCCCAAGCTCCCGGTCAACGAGCTGCCCAACGTCGATTTCCCCACGATCAACATCAGCGCAAGCCTGCCTGGCGCCTCACCGGAGACCATGGCGTCATCGGTAGCGACACCGCTGGAAGCGCAGTTGTCGACCATCGCCGGTATCGATTCGCTCACGTCATCCAGTTCACTGGGTTCGACGACCATCACCGTGACGTTCGCGCTGGATCGCAGCATCGATGGCGCCGCGCAGGATGTGCAGGCGGCCATCTCGGCGGCACAGCGCCAGCTGCCGCAGGACATGCCGACGCCGCCGACCTACCGCAAGGTCAACCCGGCCGACGCGCCCATCCTGTTCCTCACCATGCAATCGTCCACGCTGCCGCTATCCACGGTGGATGACTACGCAGAGACGGAGCTGGCCCAGCGCCTCTCCATGGTGGAGGGCGTCGCGCAGGTCAACGTGTACGGCTCGCAGAAGTACGCCGTGCGCATCGCGGTGAATCCCGATCGTCTCGCGGCCACGGGCATCGGCGTGGACCAGATGGCCAGCGCGATCGCCGCGGCAAACGTCAACAAGGCGACAGGTTCGCTCAATGGCAGCCGTCAGCTGCTGTCCATCCGATCGGACGGGCAGTTGATGCGCGCCGCTGACTACAACCAGGTAGTACTCGCCTACCGCAACGGCGCGCCGGTTCGCCTCTCGGATATCGCCACGCCGCGCGATAGCGTGCAGGATGACCAGAAGGCGAGCTGGTTCAACGGCAAGCGCGCCATTACCCTCGCGATTCAGCGCCAGCCGGGCGCGAACACCGTGGAAACCGTCGATCGCATCCTCGCACTGCTGCCTGGGTTCGAAGCGACCTTGCCGCCGTCGGTCAAGCTCAACGTCATGTACGACCGCTCGGTATCGATCCGCGATTCCGTGCACGACGTGCAGTTCACCCTGGTGCTCGCGGGCATCCTGGTGGTGCTGGTGATCTATCTGTTCCTCGGCAATGCATCGGCCACGCTGATTCCCGCGGTGGCCTTGCCCATCTCCGTGCTCGGTACGTTCGGTGCGATGTTCGCGTTGGGATACAGCCTGGATAACCTCTCGTTGCTGGCGCTCACGCTGGCGGTCGGCTTCGTCGTGGACGATGCGATCGTGATGCTGGAGAACATCATGCGCCACATCGAAATGGGCGAGAAGCCGTTCGATGCGGCCGTGAAGGGCGCCAACGAGATCGGCTTCACCATCTTCTCGATGACCTTATCGCTCGTCGCCGTGTTCATCCCGGTCATGTTCATGGGTGGCATCGTCGGCCGGCTGTTCCATGAATTCGCGGTGGTGATCAGCGTATCGATCCTGATTTCCGGCTTCGTATCAATCACGCTCACCCCCATGCTGTGCAGTCGTTTCGTCAAGGCACACGACCACGACAAGCGCAGCCGCATCGTCGTGTGGTTCGATGCGGGGTTCAGTGCAGTGACATCCGGCTACACCAGCACGCTGGCGTGGTGCATGCGCCATCCGCGTGTCGTGCTACTCGTGTTCGCGCTTAGCCTGGGCGCCACAGGCGTACTGTTCGCCGTCACGCCCAAGGATTTCATCCCGGCCGGCGATAGCGGCCAGCTGCGTGTCACCACGGAAGGCCCGACCGATATCTCGTTCGCCGCCATGTCCGCGCGCCAACAGGCGCTGGCGGAAATCGCCGGCAAGGATCCGAATATCGGCGGCTATATGTCCAGCGTCGGCGCGGGTGGTGCACGCGCCACGATCAACTCGGGTTCCATCCTGCTGACCTTGCGCCCGGCAGCCGAGCGCGGCCATACCACGCCTGACGAGATCATCCAGGAGCTCCGGCATAAGTTCGCCCAGGTGCCGGGCATCCGCACCTATATCCAGAATCCGCCGGCTATCCAGGTCGGCGGGCGCCAATCCAAGGCGCAGTACCAGTACACGGTGCAATCGACCGACCTGCAGGCGCTTTACGCTTGGTCGGGCAAGCTGGTTACCGCATTCCAGAAGCTGCCCGGGTTTCAGGATGTCACCACCGACCTGGACCTCAACAGCCCATCCATGGTGGTCGAGGTCAATCGCGACAAGCTCGCGCCCATGGGCCTCACCATGGACCAGGTGCAGACCGCGCTCGGTACGGCTTTTGGCGAGAACCAGATTTCAACCATTTACGGTTCGGCCACGCAGTACTGGGTGATCCTGCAGGTGGACCGCGGCATGCAGGATGATCCCGCGGTGCTGTCCAAGCTTTACGTCACCGGGGACTCCGGCAAGCTCATTCCGTTGAATACCGTGGCGCGGTTCGAGCGCAAGCCGCAGGTATTGACGGTGAACCACCAGGGCCAGCTGCCCGCCGTCACCGTGTCGTTCAACCTGGCGCCCGGCGTGTCGCTCAGCGATGCCGTGGCGAGCATCGACCGCGCGACGACCGAACTGAAACTGCCCGCAACACTGAGCGGCAGCGTGCAGGGCACGGCGCAGGCGTTTCAGGATTCGATCAAGGGCATGGGCCTGCTGTTGCTGCTGGCCGTGTTCGTGATCTACCTCGTGCTTGGCATCCTGTACGAGAGCTTCATCCACCCGCTCACCATTCTTTCCGGCCTGCCGGCCGCGGCAGTCGGTGCACTCCTTACGCTGGTGATTTTCAACGCATCGCTGGATCTGTTTGCGTTCGTGGGCATCGTGATGCTGGTGGGCATCGTGAAGAAGAACGCGATCATGATGATCGACTTCGCGCTGGAGCGTCAGCGAGACGAAGGCATGGCGCCCTTCGATGCGATCTTCGAGGCGTGCCGCGTGCGTTTCCGCCCCATCATGATGACGACGATGGCGGCGTTCGCCGGCACGCTGCCCATTGCGCTGGGCATTGGCGCTGGCGCCGAGACGCGCCGCCCGCTGGGCCTGGCCGTCGTCGGTGGCCTGGTGGTGTCGCAGATCCTGACGCTTTACCTCACGCCGGTGATCTACCTGTACATGAATCGCCTGCAGGATCGCGTGGCACCGAAGCAGATCGGCGAGCCCGTGACCGGGCACTGACACGCACTACGGGCGTGGCGTTTCCGCTTCGTTGGCTTATCGCGCGCGAGCGCGCTCCTACAGGGGCTGGTGCATGCGCGAGGCGGGGCGCGTTCCCGAAGGGTTCGCGCCCCGCCCGCGAGGTACTACATCAATCGTGCGCGCCGTCTTTGGCGAACGCGCCCGGTGCGGAGCCGAAGTTGCCATCGGCCATCGCCGCCATGTAGGCGAAGGTGGCGTACACCGCCACGTTCTGTGCGAGCGCCTTCGGGTCGATCTTGTCGAGCGTATCGTTGGCGTTGTGGTGGTAATCGAAGTAATCGGTGCCGTCCTGCGTGAGCGACAGCGCGGCCATGCCCTTCGCATGCATCTGCGAGAGGTCGGAACCGCCGCCACCTGGCTTCTGCGCATCGTAAGCCACGCCGATCGGCTCGATCACCTTGGCGATCTGTTCGATGGCGCCGCGCGCTTCGGGCTTCACCGATGCAGACATGCGCCAGATGCGGCCCGCGCCGAAATCCGATTCCGTGCCCAGCTGGAACTTCGCGACGTCCTTCGCATGCGCCTCGGCGTAGGCGCGGCCGCCCCACAGGCCCATTTCCTCGTTCGCGAACGCGATGACGCGGATGGTGCGGTCCGGGCGCTGCGGCATGTCCTTGATCAGCTTCGCCGCGGCGGCTGCGATCGCCACGCCGGCACCGTCATCGATGGCGCCGGTGCCGAGGTCCCACGAATCCAGGTGGCCGCCGATCGCAACCACCTCGTTGGGCTTCGTGCGGCCGGTCACTTCGGCAATGACGTTCGCGCCTTCATAGGTGCCCTTGAAACCGACATCGAGGTCGAGCTTCAGGGTGACCGGCTTGCCTTCCTTCAGGATGCGCTCGAGCTGGTCCGCATCCGGCAGCGACAGCGCGGCGGCAGGGATCGCATCCTTCGGATCGGTGAAGCCGGTGACGCCGGTATGCGGCGTGCGGCTGTGCGGGTCGGTGCCGGCCGAGCGCAACAGGTACGCAGCGGCGCCCATCTTTGCGGCCAGCACGGGGCCGCGCGTGCGCGTGGCGGAACCCATGCCGTAGTCGTGGCCATCCTTCTGCTGGGTCATGTGCGTGCTGACGTACACGATCTTGCCCTTTACCGTCGCGGGATCAGCAGCCTTAAACGCCTCGAGCGTATCGAACGCCACGACCTCGGCGGTGAGGCCACCGGCCGGCGTGCCTGCGGAATACCCGAGCGCGGTGAGCGCAAGCGGCTGGGGGAAGGGTGCCACGATGGCCGCGTGCTCGCTGTGGCGTTCCCACAGCGGGTAGCTCACCTTCTCGGTGTATACCTTGTCGAAGCCCATGGCCTTGAACTTCGCCACGGTCCATTCGACGCCGCGCTTGTCGGCTTCGCTACCCGCAAGGCGGGGACCCACTTCCGTGGTCAGTCCGGACACGAACTCGTAACCGGTGTTATCCGCCATCGCCTTGTCGCGCAGTTCGGTCGCGGCGGCCACGGCCTTGGCCGGGATGGTGGTGGCCTTGTCGGCCGCGTGGGCGGAGCAGGCAAGCGCAATGCACGCGGCGAGCGCGTGGAAACGGAAGGCTGAACGCATTGGGGAACCCCTGGGGACGGAAACCCCGATTATGGACCCCTCAGCGGGGGCGGGCGCCTAGGTAGGAAGTCATGTATGCCGCTGCGCGGGCAGGATGACTGAAGCGCGCAGGCCGCCCTCGCGGCGGTTCCGCACATCCACGCTGCCGCCGTGCTCGGAGACGATGGCGCGCACGCTGGCCAGGCCCAGGCCGATACCACCGGTATCCCGGTTGCGCGAGGCCTCCAGGCGGAAGAAGGGCTCGAAGACCTGGCGCTGCATGCTCTCGGGAATACCCGGGCCGTCGTCATCCACTTCCAGCACGCAGGCCTCACCCTGGAAACGCAGGCGCATGCGCACCCGTTCGCCGTACTTCAGGCCGTTGTCGACCAGGTTATCCACCACGCGGCGCAGCGCGACCGGGTCGCCATTGACGGTCACGGCCTGGCCCGCCTGCACGGAGACATCGTGGCCCACGTCGACAAGATCATCCGCCACGCTCTCCACGAGCAGGCGGAAATCCAGCGGTTGCCGGTTCGGCCCCGATGCACGGTCACGGATGAAATCCAGTGCGGCGGAGATCATCGTCTTCATTTCCTGGATATCGGCATCCACCTTCTCGCCCAGCGGCGCGGGGAGGCCATCCAGGCGGAACGACAACCGGGTGAGCGGCGTGCGCAGATCGTGGGCGATGGCGCCGATCATCTGGGTGCGCTCATGCACCATGCGGTTGATGCGCGCCTGCATGGCGTTGAACGCATCCACGGCCATGCGCATCTCCGTGGGGCCTTCGCGGGGCACGGGCGCCGCGTTGGTATCGCTGCCAAGGCGATGGGCTGCCTCGGCGAAACGGCGGATGGGGGCGGAAAGGGCGCGCGCAAAAAGGCCGGCCAGCGGCAACATCACCAGGACACCCAGGCCCAGCATCCATAACAAGCGGGCCGGCACGGTATCGGCAAAGGCCGGCTGTGGCACGGATACGACACGCCACGAACCGTCATTGAGCTTGAGGCCCACGACCGAGCCGGGCCCGGCGACGGTTCGCATGGGCATCACCATGGGGCCCAGGCCATCGAGCGAGATGAAGACGCGCAGGTGGTCGCGATCGGTGTTCAGGGCGCCGGCCAGGCGCTCCGCAAGATGCGAGGACACGTTGCTGTCGTAATCACCGGGGGCCTTGGGCGCATCGGCCTGGGTACCTACATCGAGGTCGGAACCATGGGGTGGGCCGAACCCTCCGGGCATGCCGGCGTCGCCCGGAGGGCGGCCCGCATCGAACGCATGCCCGCCATCGAACGGCCGGCCGCCATCGAAGGGATGGCCAAACGCTTCCAGCTCCGGCCGCAGGGCGGTCACGATGTCGAAGAAGCCGGCCGAAGGAATGGGCTTGGGTGGCTTGAGCGTGAATACGAGGAAGCCGACGGCTTCGGCCACCAGCAGCGCGCAGACGATCATCAGGAAGCTGCGCGCGAAGATCGACAGGCGGGGAATGTGGATCATGGCCGCGCCACCTTCGGTACCAGCATGTAGCCCTCGTTGCGTACCGTGCGGATCATTTCCATGGACGCTCGGTCGTTCAACTTGCGGCGCAGGCGGCTGATCTGGGTATCGATGGCACGGTCGTACACTTCGGTGCGGCCCCCATGGACCAGATCCAGCAACTGGTCCCGGCTGAGGATGCGCTGGGGATGGTCGACAAACGCGCGCAACAACGCGAACTCCCCGTCGGAAAGGTTGATGAAGATGCCGGTGGGGTCGCGCAGGTCGCGCCGGGTCATGTCAAAGCGCCAGCCAGCAAACAGGTAGGGGCGCCCATCGTCCGCAACAGCGGCATCGGTGGAGCTCATGCGGCGCAGGATGGCCCGGACCCGGGCCAGCAGCTCGCGCGGGTTGCACGGCTTGGCGAGGTAATCATCCGCACCCACCTCAAGCCCGATGATCCGGTCGGTATCCCCGCCCAGCGCGCTCAGGATGATGATCGGCGGCCCCTTCTCGGCGGCAAGGCGCCGGGCCGCCGACAGGCCATCTTCGCCCGGCATCATCACATCCAGCACCACGAGGTCCGGTTGCTCGCGCGCGATCGCAAGGTCCATCTGCGCAACATTTTCCGCGGCCTGCACGCGGTAGCCATGGCCGCTCAGGAAGCCGGCAATCAGGTTGCGGAGTTCGGGGTCATCATCGACCACCAGGATGAGGGCGTTGGTATCCATGGCCATGGTGCGTTTGATAGCAGAAACCGGGCCACGGCGCGTGACCGGGCTGGCACGGGGCTGACACAAAGCGGACACACGCCGACAACGGCGGGTGACGAGCGGCCGGTAGCCTGTCACGCATCCGTCGTTACGCAGGTTTCTGCCCGATGTTCGTTTTTCCCCGCTGGTCCACCACGCTCTTCGCGTTCGCCATGACGGCCGCCGCGGCCGCCTACGCCCAAGACCGTGACCCTCCGCGCCCCCCGCCGCACGATCCGAAGTTTGAAGCGGCCATGGACGATTGCTGGGTGGAATACGGCGGGGAACCTGATGACCCGGTACCACCGGACATGATGGCGGAGTGCATGGCCTCGAAGGGCTTTCCGCCGCCGCACCACATGGGGCCGCCGCCCCCGCCCCCGCGCCCGCCGTATGGGGCACCCCTGGGCGATGACGACGACGGCGGCGATCCGTTCGCCGGCCCCTGAGATCAAGGAAACACGTCATGCCGTATTCGCAAACCGCCTTGCGCTCGCCGCAACCCCTGGCCGCCCCGCGTGAGCACCTCGTGGCCGCCCAGGCCTTCTGGGACGAATTCGGCCAGGGATCGGCCCGCCAGCCCGGCCAGACCGTGCTGCTGGACGGCTACGCCGGCAACCGCCTGCGCTTCGCCACGTTCAGCCACAAACCCCATGTGTTCAGCAGCGACCACCTGCCCCGCGAACACCGCCACGCGGCGTTGCTCGTGCTGCAACTGGAAGGCGAAAGCCGCGTGGAGCAACATGGCCGGCGCAGCACGATCGCCCCGGGCGATTTCTGCCTCATCGATCTATCCCGGCCGTTTCGGGTGGATACCGGCCGCTCGCTGATCCAGGCGGCCTACCTTCCGCTCTCCGTGCTGCGCGACGCCGTGCCACGGATCGAGCAGATCGCTGCGATCAACCTGCATGGCCACGTCGCGGCAGCCACCTTCCTGCGCAGCCTGTACCGCGAGCTATTCGACCACGCCGAGGACATGACCGAAGCCGTGGCGGACCGGCTGGTGGAAGCGATCCCGCACATGCTGGCGGCCGCGACCGTATCGGTGGGCGATGTCGCGCCACCGCCATCGCAGCTGCGACAGCACCACAAGGAGCAGGTGCGCAGGTATGTACGTGAACACCTCGCCGATCCCGGCCTGTGCGCCGAAATGATCGGCAAGGGCGTGGGGCTATCCACCAGTTATCTGTTCGAGCTGTTCGCCGACGAGGACATGACGCTCATGCGCTGGGTACGCGCCGAGCGCCTCGCCCGGTGCCGGCGAGAACTTGCGGACGCTTCATTGCGGTATCGCAGCATCGCGCATATTGCGCAGGCGTGGGGCTTTGGCGACATGACGCACTTCGGCCGCAGCTTCCGCGAAGCCTACGGCGTATCGCCGCGCGCGTGGCGCCAGTCTTCGCGTATGGACGTCCAAACCGCCAAGGAAATGCCGAGCGATGGCGGAGTTTCGCTGCACGTGGCTACAGGGATTTAACACTACATTGCTAGTGCGGTCACTGCGCAGATAACGCAGAGCCCGCAGCCTTACCCCGGTGCAGTGGGGATGGCGCACGCCAGGCGTTGCGCCGGTGGTATGGCCATCTAATTCATCTTTGGGGAGAGTCCCGTAGTGTCAAAGCATCCATCACCCAAGGTCCGGCTCAGCCGGATCAGTCTGGCGCTCGCCCTGGCTCTGGGAGCCGGCGCCACCTTTGCCCAGTCCACCACCGGTAGCATCTTCGGCCAGGCGCCGGCTGCCGAAGGTGAAACGGTCGTGGCGCGCAGCGCCAACGGCGTATCCCGTGAAGTGACGGTCGGTGCCGACGGCCGTTACACCATCGGTTCGCTGCCGCTGGGCAGCTACACGGTCAGCCTCATGCAGGGTGGCAAGGCCGTCGATTCCCGCAATGACGTGAGCCTGCGTGTCGGTTCCGGTACGGAAGTGTCGTTTGCCGCCGGTGCGAGCGCAGAGTCGGCAACGAGCCTGGGTTCGGTGACGGTTTCAGCGAACACCTTGCCGCCGGTCGACGTATCCAGCGTCGATTCCCGCACCGTCATCACCTCCGAGCAGCTCGCCAAGCTCCCGCTTGCACGTAGCGCCGAGGCCATCGCATTGCTCGCGCCGGGCGTCGTCCCGGGTTATAGCGGCTTCACCGGCACCACCAACGTCGGGCAGACCCTTGTGTCGATCGGTGGTTCGTCGGTCACGGAAAACGCCTACTACCTCAACGGCGTCAACACCACTGATCCGCTGAGCGGATTTGGTGGCATCTCGCTGCCGTACGGCGCGATTGACCAGCAGGAAATCCTGGGCGGTGGCTACGGCGCCGCATATGGCCGCTCCGACGGTGGCGTTATCAGCCAGAGCGGCAAGCGCGGTACCAATGAATGGCACTTCGGTGCACAGGTACTGTGGGAGCCGGCCTTCGCGCGTGGCACCAGCCCCAACTCCTACTACCTGACCGGCTCGAAGGAAGGCCAGATCTATCGCCGGTATTCGCAGAACAACTCCTGGTCGGCAACGGAAAGCGCCTACGTGGGCGGCCCGCTGATCAAGGACAAGTTGTTCTTCTTTGCGGCCGTTGAACAGCAAAAGCAGTCGGCGAACTCCGTGCAGCCGGTAACCACGGGCCTCAATGACAAGTACGAGTACCACAACCCGAAGTTCTACGGGAAGATCGACTGGAACATCAACGACAACAACATTCTTGAACTGACCGCCGCAGGCGCCAAGACTCAGTACAAGGGCAACTACTACGACTACGATTACGACACCGGCCAGACCGGTGCGTTGAATAGCCGCGATACGTCGATCAAGAACGACGCGCGTGTCTATATCGCCAAGTACACCAGCTACATTACGGATGACATCACGCTGACTGCTCTGTATGGCAAGCAGAAGATGACGTACTTCAGCGAGACCCCGGGTTACGATTCATCGCTTACGTACATCCTCCATCCTGAGCTCGAGAACCCGGCGCTCACCGGCGGCGGTACCATCAACAACGGTCAGTCGGCACTGACGATCGACAACCCCGATCACCGTGCGACGACGCGAAACCTTCGCCTCGACCTGTCCTGGAAGATTGGTGACCACACGATCACCGGCGGTATCGATAACCTCGATTCGCATGACGTTGATGACGGCACGAACGCAGTGGCCTGGCAGTACGGTTACGGCGATGCGGGCACCGCGATCAGCGATGCGCCGTACGTGGCCGCGCCGAACAGTGGTGCAGGCGGCGAGACGGGCTACTACGTCAGCAAGTACATCTACACGACATCGGCTTCTGTGCGCGTGAAGCAGCGTGCGCAGTACCTGGAAGACAGCTGGCAGGTGGATGACCGCTGGCTCGTGAAGATCGGCCTCCGCAATGACCAGTTCACCAACTACAACCCCAGTGGCGATGCGTACCTTCGCCTGACCAAGCCGCAGTGGGCACCGCGCCTGGGCGCCGCCTGGGACGTGAATGGCGATTCGTCGCTGAAGGTGTATGCCAACGCGGGCCGTTACTACCTCGCCATGCCGGCATCGGTGGCCCTGCGCGCTGCGGCAGGCTCGCTCTACACGAACGAGTACTACACCTACACCGGTATTGATGCGAATGGTTACCCGACCGGCCTGACCCAACTGGCGTCGTCGACGGGCGGCGCTGTGTCGGCTAACAACGAGTACGGCCAGTCGCCGGATGCGAAGACGGTGGCGTCCAGCAACATCAAGTCCGAATACCAGGACGAGTTCCAGCTTGGCTTCGATCACCAGATCAACACCGACTGGGTGTGGGGCATGAAGGGCCAGGTGCGTCGCCTGCGTAACATCCTGGATGACATCTGCGATACCGATACGATCGCCGCCAAGGCTGCATCGCTCGGTTACGACGTGGATGCAGCCAACATGAATGGTTGCTACCTTTCGAACCCGGGCCGAACGAACACCTACCGCATCTCCAATGGCGCTGGTGGTTACTACAGCGTGGATGTATCGGCGGCCGACTTCGGCATGCCGAAGGCCAAGCGCAACTACTACTCGCTGGAGACCTACCTCGAGCATCCGTTCGATGGTACCTGGACCGGCAAGATCGATTACCTGTACTCGAAGAGCTACGGCAACACCGAAGGCCAGGTTCGTTCGGATATCGGCCAGACCGACGTCTCGGCGACGGTGGACTGGGACTACGGCAAGCTCATGGAGTATTCCAACGGCCTGCTGTCGAACGATCGCAAGCACCAGTTCAAGGCGTACGGTTCGTGGCAGGTGGCGAAGGAGTGGATGCTCTCGGGCAACATCCTGATCATGTCGGGTACGCCGAAGACCTGCCTAGGTTACTACGGTGCGGATGAGACCAATCCGGTTGGCTACGGCAGCTACTACCACTACTGCGGTGGTGAGGCGTCGCCTCCGGGTTCGGCGGGCCGCCAGCCGTGGCAGCACATCATCTCGCTGTCGGCCGAGTACCGCCCGGTGTGGGCTGACCAGAAACTTGCGTTCAATGTGATGGTCTACAACGTGTTGAATGAGTCGAAGGCAACGGCGTCGTATGCGCTGTATGGCACGACGGCGGCTCCGAACACGAACTATGGCCGCGTCACGTACTACAGCACGCCGCGTTACGTTCGCTTCGGAATCACGTACGACTTCTAAGAAGCACCTGCTTCAAACCCTATACCAACAATAAGGCGCCCGAGCCGTGAGGCTCATCTCCCGGGCGCCAATCTCCCCAGATAGGCCGCCGTGCTCTTCCCGACCGGCGGCCATTTTTTTTGCGATGTGGGCTCGCCTTCGGCCTCGCGCTAGTTAATCGGTTCATTCGCGGTAGCGAATGAACCACGCAGCGAGCGGGCACAACGCCCGCTCGCATGGTCACCTTACGGAATATTCTTCTGCTGCTTCAGCAGATCGCGGATTTCCTGCAGAACCACCACATCCGGCGGCGTCGCAGCCGGGGCGTCCTCGTGGCGGGTCAGCTTGTTGATCGCCTTCACCACCACGAAAATCGCGAACGCGATGATGATGAACTGGATCAGCACGTTGATGAACACGCCGTACTGGATGGCGACTTCGGCCGTCTTCGTCGCCGCATCCGCCGGCTTCAGCACCCACTTCCATTCGGAAAAATCGATGCCACCAATCAACATGCCGATGGGCGGCATGATGATGTTATCAACCAGAGACGTCACGATCTTGCCGAACGCCGCGCCGATCACCACACCGACCGCCAGGTCGACCACGTTGCCGCGCAGGGCGAATTTCTTGAACTCTGCGATCATGCCCATCGAATGCACTCCTCGTTGCGTCGCGTCGAACTATCAAACCTAGCGATCCCCATGTAAGGATCGCGCGAATTCACACCACCTTGCCTTCGAACGACGCGATACCCTCCAGCGTCGCCTTGAACGTGTCGCCACGTTGCAGCGCCGATACACCCGCCGGTGTGCCGGTGAAAACGAGATCCCCCGCCTTCAGCTCGAACAGGGTGGATAGTGCCGCGAGGATCTCGCCAACGTCGAGCACCATCTCGCCCAGCGTCGCGTGCTGGCGCACCTGGCCATTTACCTCGAGGGTGATCTGCGTGCTGGCCGACGGCGTCGCTTCGCTGGCCGGGACCAGGGCAGATACCGGCGCGGAGTGGTCGAAGCCCTTGGCGACATCCCACGGGGCGCCCTTTGCCTTGGCCTGCGCCTGCAGGTCGCGGCGGGTCAGGTCCAGGCCAACGCCGTAGCCCCAGATCAGCGCCTGGGCCTGTTCGGGCGAAAGATTCGAGCCACCAGCCCCTAGTGCCACGACCATTTCCACCTCGTGGTGCAGGTCGTTCGTGGCGGAGGGGTAGGGCACGTCCGCACCATCGGTCACGACCGCGTCGGCCGGCTTGGTGAAGAACATGGGGTTCGCCTTGTCGACGCTGGCGCCCATTTCCTTGGCATGATCGGCATAGTTGCGGCCGATGCAGAAGATGCGGCGGACGGGGAAACGGCCGGACTGGCCGGCGACGGGGAGGCTCGGCTGGGCCGGCATGGGGATGACGGTATTCATGGGCTAAGCCTAGCAGGTGACACCTGTCACGGCAGATGACTGATGGCCCCGAATAGCGCACGGTCCGCGAGATTCGCATGATCTTGGTCGACACCGCCCAGGGGGACGTGAGGGGACATGAACTCGAACACCGAGCTGCTGAAGCAGCTGAAGATCGATAAATCGCACAAGGAAGCGCCTGGTGGCGGACCGCCCTGGGGACGTATCGCGGTGATCGCGGGCGTGCTCGTGCTGTTGGCCGCCATCGGTGCCGGGGCATGGGCCTTCCTGGGCCGGCGCCCGGTCGATGTGCAGACCGCCACGGCGGTGGCACCTGCGTCCGCCAGTGAAGCAGGTGCGGTGCTGCAGGCCACGGGCTACGTCACCGCCCGCCGGCAGGCCACGGTCTCCGCGCAGATCACCGGCACGCTGACCGAGGTACTGATCGAAGAAGGCGACCGTGTCGCCAAGGGGCAGGTCCTTGCGCGGCTTGAAGACAACGCGCTGCGGGCCAGCCTGCAATCGGCGCAGGCACAAGCGGCGGCGGCCCACGCCAGCGTCGAACAGAACGAAGCCCAGCTCGACCAGGCCCTGCGCGATGCCACGCGCCAGGAGGCCCTGGTGGGGCGCGGGCTTGTGTCAAAGCAGCTGGCGGAGCAGAGCCGTACCCAGGCCAATACCTACCGTGCGCAGCTGAACACCTCGCGGCGCCAGGCGCAGGCGGCGGATTCGCAGGTCGGTGTCGCCCAGGTCAACCTCGACTACACCGTCGTACGTGCGCCCTTCGATGGCGTGATCACGGACAAGGCGGCGCAGGTCGGCGAAATCGTGTCACCCCTCTCGGCCGGTGGCGGCTTCACCCGTACCGGCGTCGGCACCATCGTCGACATGGATTCGCTTGAGATCGACGTGGACGTCAACGAGGCCTACATCGGTCGTGTCCAGCCGAACATGGCCGCGGAGGCGGTGCTCGATGCCTACCCCGACTGGCGAATCCCGGCCCATGTGATTGCGATCGTCCCCGCAGCCGACCGCGGCAAGGCCACGGTGAAGGTGCGTGTTGCCATCGAACAGAAGGATGGCCGCATCGTGCCCGACATGGGCGTCCGCGTGTCGTTCCTGGAACAGCGCGCTGCTGCACGGGCCGAGGTGCCCAAAGGCGCGATGGTGCCGGCCAGCGCCATCGTGCAGCGCGACGGCCATGACGTGGCGTTTGTCGTGAGCGATGAGAAAGCGCACCGCCGTGAGGTTACCGCCGCCAAGGCCGCCAATAACGATGTACGGCTTGTCACCGCCGGCGTCAGCGCCGGGGAAACCGTCATAACTACGCCACCCGACACCGTCATGGATGGCACCGCCGTCCGTGTCACCCAGCCCACCCCCTGACCGCCCTACGGAGATACATAGCATGGCTACCCTGATCGACATCCAGGATTTGTCCAAGGTCTACGAGCGCGGCCGGCAGAAGGTCGAGGTGTTGCACGGCGTGGACCTGAAGATCGAGGAAGGGGATTTCCTCGCATTGATGGGCCCTTCGGGCTCCGGCAAGACCACCTTGCTGAACCTGATCGGCGGGCTGGATACGCCGACTGGCGGCAGCATCAGCGTCGGCGGTGAGCGCATCGATACGCTCGGCGCCGGCCAGCTTGCCCGCTGGCGCGCGGCCCACGTCGGTTTTGTGTTCCAGTTCTACAACCTCATGCCCATGCTCAGCGCGCAACGTAACGTGGAGCTGCCGCTGCTGCTCACCAAGCTCTCCGGCAAGCAGCGCGCGCAGAACGCGGCCATCGCCTTGCAGCTGGTGGGCCTCGCCGATCGCGCATCGCACAAGCCCTCGGAGCTCTCCGGCGGCCAGCAGCAGCGCGTGGCCATCGCCCGTGCGATCGTTTCCGATCCTACGCTGCTGGTCTGCGATGAGCCGACGGGTGACCTCGATCGCCAGTCAGCGGAGGATATCCTGGGCCTGTTGCGTGAACTGAACCGCGAGCACGGCAAGACGATTGTCATGGTGACGCATGACCCGAAGGCCGCCGAGTACGCCAACCACACGCTGCACCTCGACAAGGGCACGCTTGTCGAACAGACGGCAGCGTAAGGGGGCGGCGCGATGAAATACTTTCATCTCATATGGGCAGCGCTGTTCCGGCGTAAGGCGCGTACGTTCTTCACCCTCATCTCCATCCTGGCGGCATTCCTGCTGTTCGGCATGCTCGATGCGACGCGCAAGGCCTTTGATTCGGGCGACAGCGTGATTGGCGTGGATCGACTGATCACGACCTCGCGCTATTCGATCATCACCTCGCTGCCGGTGAGCCTTGAAACGCAGATGAAGGCGATTCCGGGCGTGAAGGATGTGGGCTATTCCAACTGGTTCGGTGGCATCTACCAGGACCCGAAGAACTTCGTGCTGAGCTTTGCCGTCAGCGATAACTACTTCGATATCTACCACGAGATCCAGCTTTCGCCGGAGCAGCGCAAGGCCTACGAGACGACGCGCACCGGGGCCATCGTCGGTGAGGCGCTGGCCAAGCGCTTCGGCTGGAAGGTGGGTGACAAGATCCCGCTGCAGTCCACGATCTTCCCGCAGCGCAACGGCGACAAGACCTGGCCGTTCGATATCGTCGGCATTTACACGGCCGCACCCGGTGCCGCCAACGGTACGGATCAGCAGTTCTTCTTCCACCACAAGTATTTCGAGGATGCCAATGCGTTCCAGAGCATCGGCACGACTGTGGGCTGGTATGCGTTGCGGCTGAATTCCGCCAACGATGCGGACCGCGTGGCGAAGGCGGTGGACGCGCTCTCGGCGAACTCGGATCACGAGACCAAGACGCAGACCGAGCAGGCGTTCAACGCCTCCTTCGCCAAGCAGATCGGCGATATCGGCCTCATCGTGAGCGCGATCATGGGCGCGGTGTTCTTCACCCTCATCTTGCTCACGGGGAACACCATGGCGCAGGCGGTGCGTGAGCGCACCAGCGAGCTGGCGGTACTGAAGACCATTGGCTTCTCCAGCCACAGCGTGCTGTACATGGTGCTGGCCGAGAGCGTGTTGTTGCTGGTGATCGGCGGCGTGCTAGGCCTGCTCCTTGCTGGTGCCTTCGTCCCCATCGTGGCCAAGGGCAGCGGTGGCATGTTGAACCTGCCACCCGTGGGCTCGCAGACCTGGATCCTTGGACTGGTGCTCATGCTTGTGATCGGCGCCATCGTGGGTGCGTTGCCTGCGATCCGTGCCATGCGCCTCAACATTGTCGATGCGCTCGCCGGGCGCTGAGGAATAGCCATGAAGACTTTCAAAAAATTCCTCGGTGGCCTCCTGCTGCTCGCGATCATCGTGCTGTTCCTCGTGGTGTGGACCGCGATGCCGTGGCAGGGTGTGGTGGTGCTGGCCGTGTTGCTTGCCGTGTGGATGGCAACGACGCGCCGTGGCCGACAGACCTGGCAGGTGACCCGTGTCGGCCTTTCCACGGTGACGCAGCGGCTGGGCTCATCGTCGGTCGTGGTGGTTGGTATCGCCGGCGTCGTGGGTGTGCTCGTGGCCATGCTCGCCATGAGCGAAGGCTTCGCCGAAACCTTGCGTGCGTCCGGTAACGACCACACGGCTATCGTGTTGCGTGGCGGCTCTCAGGCCGAACTGAACTCCGTGCTTGATCGCGATAGCGCGAACGTGGTGATGCAGGCACCGGGTGTGAAGAAGGGTCCTGAAGGGCGGCCGATCGCATCCGGCGAGCTGGTTGTCGTCGCGAACCTGCCGCGCAAGGGCGACCCCAACAGCGATTCCAACGTGCCCATCCGTGGCGTGAGCGATGATGTGTGGGCATTACGCGATAACGTGAAAATCATTGCGGGTCGGAAATTCACGCCGGGCCTGCGTGAGTTGATCGTCGGCAAGGGCGCCGAGGGGCAGTTCGCTGGCCTGGAGGTCGGCAAATCGATCCGGCTGGCCGGGCAGGCCTGGACCGTCGTGGGCGAGTTCGAATCCCACGATGCGCTGGAGTCGGAGCTGTGGGGCGATACGAAGAGCGTCGCATCGGCCTACCGCCGCGGCAGTAGCGTCGCATCGGTCACCGTACTGCTCGATTCACCGCAGGCGTTCGACCAGTTCAAGGCCAGCCTCGCGGCCGATCCGCGGCTGAAAGTGGATGTCAGCACCACGCAGGCCTACTTCAGCAAGCAGTCCGAGGCATTGACCAAGACGTTGCGCATCGTGGGCATCACGGTGGGCATCATCATGGCGATCGGTGCGGTATTCGGCGCGTTGAACACCATGTTTGCCGCGATCCAGGCGCGTGCCCGGGAAATCGCCACGCTGCGTGCCATCGGCTTTCGTGGTGTGCCCGTGGTGGTATCGGTCCTGCTGGAGACCATGCTGCTGGCCTTGCTGGGCGGTGTGATTGGTGCGGGGCTGGTGTGGATCATCTTCCATCACTACACCGCATCCACACTCGGCGCGAACTTCAGCCAGGTGGTATTCCAGCTCCAGGTGGGGCCAGCGTTGTTGTGGACCGGGCTGAAATGGGCGCTGGCCATCGGTTTCATTGGCGGCCTGTTCCCGGCCCTTCGCGCGGCGCGTGTCCCGGTCACGACCGCATTGCGCGAGCTGTAATCCGCTCAGGGTGGTGCCGGCGATGCTTCGCTGGCACCACTGGCGCGGGGTTCCTTGCAGCGGTGCGCCTGCAACAGCCAGCGGCCGCCGCGGTCGACGCACGCGTCGTAGTCGGCGAAGTCGGTGACGGGTGCTGAGAAGACGGCATCGTCATCGCGGAACGGCTGGCACGAGGCCAGCGCCGCGATGGCGATGCACAGCAGCGTTGCCAGGCGTGCGCCGCAAAGGCGCAGGCGTTGCGAGCGGTGGCGGAGGCAGGCTCGGCCATCCATGGGGCTCTCCAGCGAGGCGGCAGGAAAGCCTAGGGCGCCGGTATGGCCCGCGAAAATCGAACAATTCTGAAAAAGCGTGAAGGCCCTCCCAAAGTGCGACGTGCGTCACACTTGTCCGGGTCAAGCCTTCCGTTGGCGCATCATGGTGATGATGCCCACGCCCACCAGGATGATGGCCATGCCTGCCAGATCGAACGGGCCGACGTGCTCACCGGCAAGCGCCACCCCGAACAGCACGGCCACCGGCGGATTCACGTACGCGTAGCTGGTAGCCAGGGCGGGGCGCACGGTCTTCAGTACGAACAGGTAGGCGCTGAAGGCGATGAGCGAGCCGAACACCACCAGGTAGAGCAGGGCCGCCGTGGCCGACGCCTGCGGATGGGCCGGCAGTCGCTCGCCATGCAGCAGGGCGATAAGGCCCAGGGCGACGCTGGCGCAGAGCATCTGTGCGGCCACGTTCATGGGGCCCTTCGGCATGTCCTGGCGCTTGGACCATACCGAGCCGAACGCCCACGACGAGGCCGCCACGATCAGCGCGATCGCACCGAGGGGCGAACCGGAAAGTCCCGCACCCAGGTTCAGCACGATGACGCCGATAAAACCAAGCACGAGGCCGGCCGTTTCCGCGCGCGAGGGCCATTCACCGTAGAGCCCGCCAAACACGGCAGCGAACAAGGGCATGCTCGCCACGGCCACCGCAGCGATGCCGGAACTCACCGATTGTTCGGCGTAGCACACCAGGCCATTGCCGCCGGCCAGCAGCAGCGTGCCGACGATGGCGGCGTTACGCCACTGGCGGCCCGTTGGCAGCGCGGCACCGCGCAGGCGCAATACGGCGAACAACAGCACGCCGGCAATGGCGAAGCGCAACGCCGCCAGCAGGAACGGCGGATAGCTCACCAGCGCATAGCGAATGCCCAGGTAGGTCGAACCCCAGATGACGTACAGCGCGAACAGCGACAGCGGTACAAGCCAGCGCGACTCGGTCGTGGTGGCGGGGGTGGCGGGGCAGGCAGCGTCGGACATGGCAGGGCGAACCAGGGCAAGGCGCGCCACGAACGCGTGGCGCCAAACCGAAACGATATCGCCCGTGTGTCGCGGGCGGTAGCGAAACCTATGCGGGTCAGCCTTTAGCGGCGCTCATGGCATGTTCGGTGGCCAGCAGTTGCCGCTTGATCTCCATGCCCCAGCGCCAGCCGCCCAGGCTGCCATCCTCGCGGATGATGCGGTGGCACGGCACCAGCAACGCGAGCTTGTTGCTGCCGCATGCACGGCCGATGGCGCGTGCGGCCTTCGGCACGCCCAGCTTTGCAGCCAGCTCGCCATAGCTCAGCGTTTCGCCCAGCGGAATGCGGGTGAGGGCATCCCACACCCGCCATTGGAACGCCGTGGCCGCGACATCCAGCGGCGGCATCGCGGGCGCCGCGCTATCGCTCCAACCCAGGTCGTGGGTCACGCGCGCGATCACGGCGTCCAGCCACTCTTCGCGCCCGGCATCGACCCGTTCGCGTTCGGCGAGCGGGAACTCGGCCGCCAGCCGGTCTTCAAGCTCGGCGTCGTCGGCGCCTAGCGTGACGGCACAGATGCCGCGTGCCGTGGTGGCGACCAGGAGCTGACCCAGCGGCGTGTTTGTGGTGGTGTAGCGGATGGACGCGCCCGCGCCGCCGGCGCGGTAGCTGGCCGGGGTCATGCCCAGGCGACGGTCGCTCTCTTCGTAAACGCGGCTGCCGGAACCGAAGCCTGCGTCGTACACGGCATCGGTTACCGCCGCACCGCCGCGCAGTGCTTCGCGCAGCTGGCCAAAACGGCGCGAGCGCGCGTATTCCGCCGGGCTTACGCCGTAGCGACGGCGGAATACCCGCTGCAGGTGGGTGGGGCTAAGGCCCGCGATCGTGGCCAGGCTGGCCAGGTCGGCCGGGGTGTCGTCTTGCTCAAGGGCAAGGCGCACGCGTTCCAGGGCGTCATCGGTGTGGGGCATGGCGAGGGCGGGACGGTTCATGGTGGCCTCCTTCATGGGAAGCCAGCGTAAGGTGGCCGCTCGGGCCCGGCTATCCGGACCTTGCGCCGCCGCTTAATGGTGGACCGGGCGGCCCTGCTGGATGACCACGAACTCGCCTTCGAGGACCTCGGGGTCCTTCGGGCGGGCGGCAGCCGGCTGCGGGGCGGCGGTGCCGTTCGCGCGTGCGGCCGCCAGCTTCCACTGGCGCACGGCCAGGAACACCAGGCCGCCGGCCACGAGCACGCCGATCACGACCACACCGAAGACGAGCAGCACACCGAGCACGGCCAGGCCCGCCATCAGGGACAGGGCGCGGACCAGCGGGTTACGCGAGCGGCGGATGGGCGGGAAGACGAAGCGCATGGGTTAAAATTCCGTGTGGCACAATGACATACGTGTGAGCCTCTTTACCTTGGGGCATCCGACCCTCATAGACAAGTGCCATGACGACCAGCACCGATACCGCCCCTCTCTGCCAGCTCGATGACATTCCCGATGGCAATGCCATCGAAGTGGAGGCCATGGTCGCCGGCGAGCTCGAATCCCTGCTGGTCTACCGCGATGGCGGCCAGGTGAGCGCCTTCTACAACGTGTGCCCCCATGCGGGCCGCCGACTGGATTACGCCCCGGGGCGGTTCCTGGTGCGCAATGGCCTGATCATCTGCGCCGCCCATGGGGCTACCTTCACGGCCGGGGATGGGAACTGCCAGACGGGGCCGTGCAAGGGTGATCGGCTGCGTGCCGTGGCCGTTTCGGTCACCAACGGCACCGTCCACCTGGCCTGAGATTTTTCTGTAGGAGCCCACCCTGTGGGCGACAACCATCGCCTCATGGGTCCAGGCCCTGGCGATGCTTCGCGAAAAGATGTCGCCCACAGGGTGGGCTCCTACGGGGCAGTGCCGCGTGCCTCAGCGGTACATCAGGTTGATGGCCACCAGGGTCACCACTAGCATGAGGATCGTCAGCGGGATACCCACGCGGAGGAAATCCGTGGCGCGGTAGCCGCCGGGGCCGGCCACCATCATCAGCGCCGGGTGGCCCGACGAAAGCAGGAACGTGTTCGAGGACGATACCGCCACGATCAGCGCATAGGCCGAGGGGTTGCCGCCCGTGGTAACCGCCACGCTGATCGCGATCGGCACCATCATCACCGTGGCGCCCACGTTCGACATGACTTGCGAGAAAAGCAGGGTGAGCACGGCGATGGAGAGCTGCAGGGTCCACTGCGGCGCGTGGCCCAGCACCGCCAGTACTTCCTGCGCGATCCAGCTGGCCGTACCCGTGGAATCCATCGACCAGCCCAGCGGAATCAGGCAGGCGGTGACGAAGATGGTCTTCCAGTTGATGGCCTTGTAGGCCTCGTCCATGTTCAGCACGCCGGTGAGCAGCATGCCCACCGCGCCGGTCATCATCGCCACCGACAGGTCCAGGTGGGTGAACAGGGCCAGGCACTTGGCCAGCACGAAGAAGCCGACGGCCTGCCAGATCTTGCCGGGGCGCTGCTCTTCCTTGGGAATATCGGTGACCACGACGATATCGCGGTCTTCCTCGGCCAGCATGAGGTCGCGCCACTTGCTGTGCAGCACCAGCGTGTCGCCCGCACGCAGGGTCACCGCGCGCACGTCCTCGCGGAACACTTCATCGCCACGGTTCACCGCCAGCACCGAGATGCCGAAGCGCTTGCGCAGACGTAGCTCGCCCACGCTTTGCTTGATGAAGCGCGAGCTCGGCGGGATCACGGCCTCGGAAATACCGGCCCGCGTGGTGTTGAACTGCTCGCCCAGCTGGCGCATGCGCATCGAGACGCGGCAGAGCTGGTTGTTGGCGAACGCGTTGATCGCATCCTTGGGGGCCAGCACGCCGAGCACGGTACCCACCCAGATCATCTGGTCCGAAGGCGGTGCCACGCGGCTTTCGTTGCCGTTCTTGATCGCGAGGATAAGCGGGGCGCCATGGAGCTGCTCGACCTCGCCGATGCTCATGCCTACCAGCGGGCTCTCGGCGGTGACGGTGAGCTCGGCGATCTCGCCCGCGATGCCATAGGTATCGGCGAAGTAGCTCTCGGTACGGCCCGGGGTCACCTTCAGGCGCTCATCTTCCCGTTCCGGCAGCAGCTTCTTCGAGAACAGCCAGAAGAAGCCGATGCCGAGCAGGGCCAGGATCAGGCCCACTGGGGTCACGCTGAACAGCCCGAACTTCGGGATGGTGTGTGCGCCGGGGGGCAGGTTGCTGTTGGCGCTGGCGATCAGGTCGTTGAGGACGATCAGCGGCGAGTTCGCGATCAGCGTGGTGTTGGTAGCCGTCAGGATGCAGAAGGCCATGGGCAGCAGCAGCCGCGACATGGGCACGCCCGTGCGGGCGGAGAGGCGCGAGGTCACCGGGATCATCAGGGCCGCGAGGGCCTGGCTGGGGATCACCGCGCTGAACAGGCTGGTGACGCTGTTCACCACCACGCCCAGGCGCGATTCCATGCCACGCGCCATGCGCATGACGAAGGAGGCGGTGAGGTTCAGCACGCCGGCGCGGTCCAGGCCGGCGCCCATGATCATGATGGCGATGATCGCGATAACGGCGTTACCGGCGAAGCCGTTGAATACCTGTTCGCCGGGGATCAGGCCCGTGAGGCCGATGGTGACCACCACCAGCAACGCCACCATATCCGCCCGGATCCACTCCAGCACGAGCATGAGCATGGTGAAGCCCACCAGGCCCAGCACGAGGATCATTTCAGGCGTGAGTGTGAGTGCCACTAGCCGGCAGTCCCGTTCCGGTCGATGGGGGCATGCGGTGGCATCGTTGCGCCAGGCTGCTGTCGATGGCGGATGAGTATACGCGGTAGGGGTGGCTAGAGGCTGAAGCAAACCAGTTTTTCTGCCCAGCGCACGAACCCCGCCAACGTAGGAGCCCACCCTGTGGGCGACATCTTTCGCGATAGCGCCACAGGCCTGTAGCGCCTTCGCGAACAGCGTCGCCCACAGGGTGGGCTCCTACCAGAAGCGGCGCGGTTAGCGGCTCAGGTTGGAAACGGCCAGGTCCACGATGGTGTCCCCGCGCCCGCTCATCACCGCCTTCAGCGCATACAGGCTGAAACCCTTCACCTGCTCGGCGCTGATCTTGGGTGGCATGGAAAGCTCCAGGCGGTTGCTCACCACATCGAGCAGGGCCGGGCCTTCGTGCGAGAGCACTTCGGCAATGGCCGCGGGCAGGTCCGAGGCCCGGGTCACCCGGCGGCCGTGGATGCCCATGGCGTTGGCCATCGCCGCGAAATCCGGGTTACGCAGCTCGACCCCGGTTTCGACCAGGCCGGCTGCCTTCATCTCCAGCTCCACGAAGCCCAGCGTGCCGTTGTTGAGCACGATGATCTTCACGGGCAGCTTCTCCTGGGCTAGCGTGATGAAGTCGCCCATCATCATGGTGAAGCCACCATCGCCCGAGAGCGAGACCACC
Organism: Luteibacter aegosomatissinici; assembly: GCF_023078495.1. NCBI lineage: Bacteria > Pseudomonadati > Pseudomonadota > Gammaproteobacteria > Lysobacterales > Rhodanobacteraceae > Luteibacter > Luteibacter aegosomatissinici. The sequence goes on from NZ_CP095742.1 coordinate 673,209, forward strand.
TGCCTGTCGGGGAAGGCAGCCTGGATACCGATGGCCTGCGGCATCGCATTGGCCATGGAGCCGTGCACGAAGGAGCCGACCAGCCGGCGCTTGCCATTCATCTTGAGGTAGCGGGCCGCCCAGATCGTGGGCGTGCCCACATCCACGGTGAACACCGCATCGTCCTCGGCCAGCTCGCTCACCAGGTGGGTGACCTGCTGCGGATGGATCAGGTCATGGCCTTCGCGGATCGCGGCCAGTTCATCCAGGTCCTCGCGGGTGCGGGCGTAATGGGCCAGGCAACGATCGAGATGCCCGCGCACGCGCTTGGGCTCGATGCGCGGGAGCAGGGCACGCAGGGTTTCGCCCACATCACCCACCACGCCGAGGTCCAGGCGGCAGCGGCGGCCGAGGTTGGCCGGGCGGATGTCCACCTGCGCGATCTTCGCGTCTTCGGGGTAGAACTGACGGTAGGGGAAGTCGGTGCCCAGTATCAGTAGCGTGTCGCAATCCTCCATCGCGTGGTAGCCGGAGCTGAAACCGATCAGGCCGGTCATGCCCACGTCGAACGGGTTGTCGTACTCCACGTACTCCTTGCCGCCGAGCGCATGCACGATCGGCGACTTGAGCGCATCGGCGAGCGCGATCAGTTCGGCGTGCGCACCGGCAGTACCGCGGCCGCACAGCAACGTGACACGCTTGCCGGCGTTGAGCAGCGCCGCGAGTGCATCGAGTTCGCGCTCTGCGGGGATGACCTTGGGCGCGGGCGGCAGCAGCCCGGCGACCGGTGTCACCTTCTTCACCACAGCCTTCTTCATGGCCACGTCGCCCGGGATGACGACCACGGCCACGCCACGCTGGCCCACGGCCGCGCGAATGGCGGAATCGAGCACGTGTGGCATCTGCGCCGGATCCGAGACCATCTCGCAGTACACGCTGCACTCGCGGAACAGCTCGGTGGGGTGGGTTTCCTGGAAATAACCGCTGCCGATCTCGGCACTGGGAATATGCGCGGCGATCGCCAGCACCGGCGTGCGCGTGCGGTGGCAATCGAACAGGCCGTTGATGAGGTGCAGGTTGCCGGGGCCGCAACTGCCCGCGCAGACGGCGAGCTCACCAGTGAGCTGGGCTTCGCCACCGGCGGCGAACGCGGCGGCTTCTTCATGGCGAACGTGCACCCAATCGATGTGCTGGCGCTCGCGGAGGGCTTCGGTGATGGCGTTGAGGCTATCGCCGACCACGCCGTAGATGCGGCGTACGCCGGCCTGTTCGAGGGTTTCTGCGAACAGGTCGGCCAGGGTGGAAATGGACATGCGGGGCTCCGTGGGGGACACGAAGCCCGATGATGCCGATTTCTGGATCTACGGCTTGTCTAACCGTGCCATTCGTAGAGGAAATCCCAGACGCCATGGCCAAGACGGATGCCGCGGCGCTCGAAATGGGTCTCGATGCGCCATTCGGGACGCTCGGCCGTGGCGCCCGGGCCCACGCGGTTACGCCAACCGGGTGCGGCTTCCATCACCTCGCGCATGTGCTCGGCGTAGGCTTCCCAATCGGTGGCCAGGTGCAGCAGGCCACCGGGTGCCATGCGCGAGGCAAGCAGCGCCACGAAGGCCGGCTGCACGATGCGGCGCTTGTTGTGCTTCTTCTTGTGCCACGGGTCCGGGAACCAGATGCGCACTTCGGAGAGGCTGCCGGGAGGAATCTCGTTTTCCAGTACTTCGACGGCATCGTGCTTGTACAGGCGCACGTTGCTCGCATCGCGTGCGGCCAGCGCGTTCATCAGGCGGCCCACGCCGGGGCCGTGTACTTCGACGCCAATGTAGTCGCGTGCGAGGTCGTGCTCGGAGGCCCAGGCCAGCGCCTCGCCGTTGCCGAAGCCGATCTCGAGCACGCGTGGTGCTTCGCGGCCAAACGTGGCGGGCAGGTCGCGGGCCTCGGCTTTGTAATCAAGGCCAAAGCGCGCCCAGTGGTCATCGAACGCGCGCTGCTGCGCCGGGGTCATGCGGCCTTCGCGCAGTACGAAGCTGCGGATGCGGCGGTGGAACGGGGCGTCGTCGCCCGTGGTGTTGTCGTTGTCGTGGGCCATGCTGCTTAACCGACCAGTCCTTCCACCGGGCTCGATGCCGAGGCGAAACGCTTGCGCGGAATACGGCCGGCGCGGAACGCCGCACGGCCTGCTTCCACGGCCAGCTTCATCGCGTGCGCCATCAGCACAGGATCTTTTGCACCGGCGATAGCGGTGTTCATCAGCACGCCGTCGCAACCCAGTTCCATCGCGATGGAGGCATCTGAGGCGGTACCGACGCCCGCATCGACGATGACCGGGACCTTGGCGTTCTCGACGATCTCGAGCAGGTTGTAGCGGTTCTGGATGCCCAGGCCCGAGCCGATCGGTGCGGCCAGCGGCATGATCGCGGCGCAACCGATCTCTTCCAGGCGGCGGGCCAGGATCGGGTCATCGGAGGTGTAGACCATGACATCGAAGCCATCGGCCACGAGTTTTTCGGCGGCGACCAGGGTCTGCACCACATCGGGGTAGAGCGTGCGCTGGTCGCCCAGCACTTCGAGCTTCACCAGGTTGTGCCCATCCAGCAGCTCGCGGGCCAGGCGGCAGGTGCGCACGGCCTCGTCGGCGGTATAGCAGCCGGCAGTGTTGGGCAGCAGGGTGAAGCGATCCGGCGGCAAGGCCTCCAGCAGGTTCGGCTGGCTGGCATCCTGGCCGATGTTCACGCGGCGGATGGCCAGGGTGACGATCTGCGCGCCGGCGGCGTCAGTGGCGCGGCGGGTCTCGTCAAAATCCTTGTACTTGCCGGTACCGGTGAGCAGGCGCGAGTGGAAGGTGCGGCCTGCGACGATCAGCGGGTCGTCGCCAGCGGGGGAGAAGTGGTTCATGCGGGGTCTTCCGTCGAAGGGCGCGGCTTAGCCGCCGCCGATGGCATGGACGATTTCCACCTTGTCGCCCTCGGCGAGCAGGTGGGTGGCGTGCGCGCTGCGCGGCACGATCTCGAGGTTCACCTCGACGGCCACGCGTTTACCCGCGTAGCCCGCCGCGTCGAGCAGGGACGATATCGAGGTGCCAGGCGCGCAATCGCGCGCATCGCCATTAAGGGTGATGTGCATCCGCCCATTGTAGCCGCAGGGGCTGGCTAGTACCCACGCCCCCGGCCGGGCTGGGGCGTGCTGGCGCCGCGCGGGATCTGTGGCGGCGGACCGGAGCCGGGCTGCTGGTAGAGCGGGACGCTGCTCTGGCCGCTGCCGGGGGAGTAGGGGCGCGGCGGGGGCTCCATGACCACAGGTCGGACGCCGTTGTTGCCGTGGCCGTAGCCGTTGTTCCCGTACCCGTTGCCGCCGTAACCATTGTTCCAGCCGCCCCGGCCCTGGTCGCGGCCGTTGTTGTCGCGCACGGGGGCGACGTTGAAGCGGGTGTTGTCACGGTTGGGGTTGGAGGTGCCGCCCACGACCACCGTATTGCCGGGGTTGGGGCGGCCGTTGCCGCCATCGTGGTCGTGGCCATGGCCGTTGTCGTGGCCGTTACCGGGACGGCCACCGCCGGGGTAGCCGCCATGGCCGGGATAGCCGCCGCCCGGGTAGTTCCCCGCGCCGGGATAGCCACCGTAGTAGCCGCCACCGCCGTAATAGCCGCCGTCGACGTAGGCGCCGCCCACCTGGGAGCTTGAGGAATCGTAGTTGCCGGTCGTGACCTGGCCGCCGACATAGAGCTTCGCCGGGGTGGGCAACGTACCGGTGCTGACCGTTTCACGGCGCTCAGGCGCGCTGGGGCCTGCGATATAGCTCACGCCTGGCTTCGGCATGTTGGCCGTGGAAACCGTCCGCGACTGCGCCAGCGCCGATCCGGCCCCGAGCGTAAGCACAACGGCGATGGATAACGTGGAAAGGCGCATGGCGGCGGTCCTCGTAAGAATTCCCCGGCACGATTATGCGCCCGGGCCGTGCGCCCGGCGTGAGGCGATTCTGGCCCGTTCAGTCGGCCGCCACCTTTCCCCTGGGCTGCATGTCGTATTAACATCGCGGCTCGATGCGGGTGTAGCTCAATGGTAGAGCTGTAGCTTCCCAAGCTACTGACGAGGGTTCGATTCCCTTCACCCGCTCCATTTTGGGAGGCCGTTGTCTCTCATCCTGGTTATGAGGCTCCCTAGCCGATGGGAGGAGCCGCCCACCAATGTACGTTGGTCTAGCAATCGCTAGGTAAGAGGACTCGGACCCGATTTATCTGGTTCAAAAAATGGCCCTCAAGGGCTTTCTTCTTTTCCTCGATCGACATCACAGCTGAACTCTCAGCGCCGTGCTGTGACCGTGGCTAGGGCGACTTATGTGCCAAAACCGTCGTCCGCCGCAACGGCGGGTGAACGGAAGTGGCTGGTGGCAGCGGTCCTGAGTGTTGGGGGCAATGGCGCTTCAGCCGCACGCCACTCATCACTCGGTCTTTCGCTCCCGAGGCAACGGAGGCAGCAGACACATGACATGGGTCATCAAGCGGACTCCCCGAGCATCAGGCGTTCCACGCGCTGTGCTTCGGTAGCCAACAGGGCACGAAGCCCATCGATGTCGAGGCGCTCCCCTCTATCAGGATGATCCCAGTGCCGCTCACGTCCAACGGTTACGAGCAAGCCCCCCCGCCTTGCGCTCATCCAGCCGTAAATACTTCTTGACCAACTGCTTGTTGATGGTGTCCCGCAAGTCGCGACCAAGACGGTTGACGTCAGTCGGGCGCTGGCCTGCGCCGGGTCGCCGTTTTCGCTTTCAGTTGTCCGAATCCGTGTGGCGATTGAGACACCCGACTAGGGACCATTCGCCTAAAGTGCAACAGCACCACACATGGCATGGCTTTCCGTACGGGGTCCTGTGCAGTCAGGTGAAGTATGAGGGCGGATCGGATGCCAAGGGGTTACCCGTTGTGTCTTCTAAAAGTGGTGTTTGTCGCCGCAAGCGCCCTCTCATTCGTGGGATGCGCCACGAACCTGGGTCCGATCACACCGGGCAATTTGCGCGTCATTGCTGGATCGGAGATTCCTCTGGCCGACCGCGCCGACATGCATAGCCGCAAAGACAATGAGGCGTGGATGCTGCTGACGTTCTCCAGCGACGACAACTATTTGGATGTTGCGGCAGGCAAGCAGATGCACGTCTCCGTGAACGAGTCACTGTGCACCGACGGGCACCTAGTTCGAGACATTATGTCGTCATCCCTCCTTGCAGGGCCGCCTCCCCCGTCGCTGGTCAGTGACGTCTCGGCGGCGACTGTGAGGCCAAGACGCCACGTTTATTACACCTACTTCGCCATGGCCGCCCCCAAACGCGCGGCTGTGGGTGCTGATCCCGGGCCGGCGGAAGGGTATGACCTTCACAGCGAGACCCGTGACCTATGCATTCAAGTCCGTGGTGGCAACATGATCGGCATGACGGTCGAGTCTGGCATTGCCGTGTTCGCAAACGCTTCGGTACGAGGTGTGGTGGTGTCGAATCATTCGTCGCCGTGAGGCACGATGGTTGGCGCGCTGAGCGTTTGGCTTCGAGCGGCGACTGGCTGTTACCCGGTTTGCCCAGCCAGCACCTCGCTGGACATGACGCAGGCCGCGGAGCGGGTCCGGGGATGCCCACTGTCGTTCGATCGCAAGAGTCGCCTTCAGAGCCGGCTGCCTTAGGGTCGATCGCCTTTGGAAGTAACAGGCATGGTGCTTTGAGGTTCCCCTCTAATGCGTTCGTGTTTGGCGATATGGGTTGTCTAGTCGCTATGCATTGGTGTTTGGACACCTTGTGAAATTGACTGTACCTCGACCCGTGACTAGCCAGCGCTCCCAAGGATGCAACGTGGCAAAGCAGAAAAAGCTCCTAGTTAACTACGCCGATGGCGCTCTTGATGCGCTTCGTGCGCAGTATCAAATGACCAAGGTGATTTCGCATAGCGTCACCGCTGGGGCCGCGCGTGAGGCGGTACTTCGTGATTTTCTGGTCGCTCACTTACCGAATATGTCTACCGCAATGAGTGGCGTTATTTTCGATGCTAACGATCGCTTCTCCAAGCAACAAGACATCGTATTTGTACTTAAGTCGTTTCCACGTCTCCCGTTTGTCAGTGGCAGTGATCTGATCTACGTAGAGGGCGTTATCGCGACCATCGAAGTGAAGACGGTCATCACAGCGGCCGACTGGAGAAGAACGATTGGCCCAAACATAGCCTCGGTACGGGCCTTGACGCCAAGTAGTAAGGATTCGGCGGTCATGGGAGATCTCGGCTTTAGCTGGGATGAAAGTCAGATCTTTAGTGCTGTCGTGACGTATGGTGGATCATCGCTTCAGAGCATCCAGGGTGCGATCCTGATGCGTCCGGAGGTGGAGTGGCCTGACGTTTATTTAGACCTCGGTCAGGGTATGTTGGTGCGCAGGACCAGCGGCCTGATTCCAGGCGAGGACGGCGCTGCATTCGTAACATTGGCGGATCCGGCGGTGGCCTTTGCGCATTTCCTCATCTTTCTTACACGCATCACGAGCCGTTTGACGCTGCGAGACGTTGAGTGGGGAGACTATCTCTATTGACGTTGCGCGGTCGCAAGCCGAAGTCGTCGCTTAGAACACCCTTGGATCAAGAGTTCGGCATCGATTACGACCGATGGAAAGCTTCAAGGCTAGGCTCACGGCTACTCAGCGCGAGGTTGGGGGCGCGGCGCAATGAAGTGGATCGGCATGCGTCACACTACGTGAATTCGTATCGAACAATGATTCGTAGTGTCATCTCAGAAGCGTGATGCCCGCAGGCGTTGGTTACCGGGCTGCCACCATAAGTCGGAGCGAGATTGTAGGTATCACATTGATGCTATTGACGAAAAGTGCTTAGCGACGTGCGAGTTGAAGCTCTGAGCAATGGATCGACATGATTAAACGTCGATTGCCGGTTGCAACCGTCCCATGGCATCCGATACAAAGGGGTGTCACGGGCTGCCACACGACCTCATTAGAGGAGTGCAAAGGGCGGCCCTTTTCCTTCTGACGGATCGTCTCGCCATGGCTCTTCCGTAGTTCAACTTTAGGCGATCGCGTCGCCGTGGATCTCTTCTTACGAGAGCGCCTTCTTATGACTTCAACGATGGCCGAGAGGCGCGCTTACTACGCCAGGGTTCGTGGCGCCAACTACATGAGAAGCCTTCAGTTAGAGGGCTTCGTGCCATCGATAAGTCCTGTCATCGATGCCGTAGACAATATGGATGCGCGGAGGCCTTCGTCGCCGTATCCCGATCGAATCACCGACCTGATCGAAAATAGCTCCGACTGAGCGTCAAGGCTACGCGGGCCTGCTCTGTGCTGCTTGCCCGCGTGCGTACATTCCGTTCAGGGCGTTGCAGACGAGGTGGTGCGGCCACGTAACGCATGCAATTGCGCATGCGCTTCGCTAACGAGATGCAACGCTGCCTGCGTCATCGCGGAAATGGCATCCAGTGATAGCGACATCTGCCTGCAATCGACGCTATCCGCTTCGTGTACGAGGTCGGACAGGGTGGCGGTGACGCCACGTGAGTATTGAAGCCATTCGGTGGCTTCGTTTAGAAGCTCGTGCGGCGAGGGTTCATTGTCTTCCGATTCTGTAGATCGGTTGGAGGTCATCATGAACTCGTTCATGCTCATTTCCTTTTCGGAGCCAACCGCGCTCTAACGTGGCACGACAGTCAACACGACCTGCCGTGCCACGGACCATAGGATCGCGGGTTCACCGGCTGCCCTATCCAGGCGCCGGGCGGCTTGATTGATGAAGTGGTTTGCAGCGACATCCGCCCGTGAGGCTTGCCAGGCGTTATGCCTGCCTCATTCGATCAAGAATTGCCTCAAAACGGCGGTCGCAGCGGTTCTTCAACCGCGCCTGCGGATTATGCAGACGGCCCGTTAACCGGTGAGGTGTCGCCGGGGGGATCCGGCGGGCGGACGAGTACCGTATGATCAGGGACAGCCACTATCGACTCCACTTCAGTTGGTTGTGGTTAGCAGGCCAGGCGGTGCGCTAACACCTCTGGCCTGCGACTCTCACCGCCGTGGCGGTGGTTGCTCGCGTAGCGCTAAGGGCGGAGGCGCGAGCAACGAGATGACCGTAGCAAATCGCGATCACCTTGTCTGTAGGGCTGCGGCGCGTCTTACTCTCGCAGCAAGTCGACGTAACGCTTGTACTCGAACCGCTGTGCGCGTGGCTTGCCCGTGGTTTCGCGGAGGACATCGATGCTACGTAGCACTTCGATCGCCTTTGATGCTGTCGGGTGGGATACGTCGAGCGCCTGCACCGCGCGATCTACCGTGAGTTTGGGCATCGTAGGAAGTAACTCAAAAAGACGTAACGTCACCAGAGTGCCGGTGCCATTCGCCAGGAGGCGTTTGCGGTCTTCCGCGATCAGTGCGGCGATGGCGACGATGTTCCTTTGGGCATCTTCGGCCGCCGCCTCGACACCTTCGAGAAAGAAGGACACCCATCCTTCCCAGTCGCCGTCGCGCCGAACGGCAGTAAGGCGATCGTAGTAGGTGCGCTGATTCGCCTTCAGATAGCCGGACACGTAAAGCAGCGGCTCCGGTAGAAGCTTCCACTCTTCGAGCAGCATGGCGATCAGCAATCGGCCGATGCGGCCATTGCCATCCAGGAACGGATGGATGGTCTCGAACTGCGCGTGCACGAGCGCTGTTCGGACCAAGGGCGGGAGCGTGGGGGATGGCGCATGGATGTACCGCTCCAGGTCGCTGAGTGCGCCGGGAACCTCGTTAGCCGGTGGCGGTACGAAGCTCGCGTTCCCCGGGCGTGTGCCGCCGATCCAGTTCTGACTGGTCCTGATGGCACCTGGTTGCTTCGTTGCGCCGCGAACACCGGACATCAGCACGCGGTGGGCCTCTGTGAGCAGGCGAAGCGACAAGGACAGGCCCTTCGGATCGGCGAGCTGAGCGCGTGCGGATCTAACGGCTCGAATGTAGTTGGCAACCTCCTCGGCGTGTTCGGCGCTGGGTACTTTGATGCCCGCCTCCACATCAAGGATATCGGTAAGAGTTACCTGGATACCTTCGAGTTGAGAGGTCAGAAGTGCCTCCTTTCGGATGGCGCTGTAGGTGATCCATTCGCTGGATGCCGCGAAGCCACTCAAGGCCGAGAGGCGAGCCAGGGCCAGCTCGGCGCAGCGATTCCGTTCGACGTAGGCATTCGCATCGAGCACTGGATCCTCCGGAGGGAGCGCTAGCGGTACGAATGCTCGGACGTTCTCGTCGCCTGCTGTGGTCGTCACGTAGGTTCCGGTCGCGCGAGCCATGGGTGATTCCTCCGGAATGGTCGGCTCTTATGAAAGAGCTCTTACATTAAGGCCGGTCTTATGAAAGAGATCTTACATAAGGACGTTCGGATGAACGCGTCAGGTTGTAACCCTCTGATTTCTCGCACCACGCAGCCGGTTGAGCTGTAACCATCGCGCGCCCCTTGCAGCGGATGGATGGGCGAAACTTGCTCTTGGCTGCGTAGGAGGTGCATAATAAGTGCATGAACGATGCGAGGTCGCCATGGTCGCCGTGTTCCAACCGCCGTTGATCGAGCGTTTCCGCGAGTCGGATACTCCGTACCTTTCGCCTGCCAAGGTGGGGGAGTTTTTTGGGTTCCGGGTGCAGGAGCTGGCTGAGCGGGCCCATGTCCACCGAAATACGCCTACGTCGCGCCCGCAGGCTCCTCAACTCCAGAAATATCTGCAGGACATGGTTCGCGTTCTGGCGGCGGCAGCCGAGATGACTGGTGACATTGACCGCGCGGCATTTCTTGTCCGTAACGAGCCACTTCGCGCGTTCGGCTACAAGACGGCCGACATGCTGATCCAGGACGGCAGGACCGACGACGTTATTGGATATCTTGAATCGATGGCAGGTGGTGCTGCTGGATGATCATTGCAAACGTCGGAGCAGGATCGCTCCTTGCGTGCTATCGCGTCATAGCTCCGCGCTACGCGACCACGCCACGTTCAGGGATGGGGGCCGCCCGGAAGGGTGGGCGCTTCAATCGGCCAGGTCAGGAAGCGCTTTATCTCGCTCTCGATGAAGCCACTGCTCTGGCGGAATACAAGCAGGACAATCCCTGGCTGCCTCCGGGCACGATTTGTACGTTCTTCCTGAACAATATGAATCTCGCCGATCTGAGCGCGGGCTATGAAGCAGCGCATTGGCCACCTCTTTGGGCGGACTTTGCTATCGATTGGCGAAGCGAGTGGTTCGGCAGTCATGTTGAGCCGCCCACTTGGTACATGTCTGATGACGTTGTCGCGGCCGGTCTGGACGGCATCATCTTCCCATCTCAAGCGCATCCGGGAGGACGGAACCTCGTCGTCTACCGAAGTTCTGAGCGCCCGGCATCTGACTTACAGGTTTACGACCCCGCGGGTGTCCTACAAACGATAACCCTCTAGTCCGATGATCTGGTCGCGTTGTGAATCGGGCCGATGACGAACGACCAAAAGGTCTCGGATGTGCGGCAAGCCCTCGTGGGAATGAGTGTTGGCTTTGTTGCCGGTCCTAGGCCTTCCAGCACTGTCTCCCCTGGCGCGATCTAAGTAATTTCTCACCCGGGTAAACAGGGAGTACACCATGAGAATGCTTTTCAACCTGCTGTGGTTTGTCTTGGGTGGCTTTGTGATGGGTGTGGGCTGGTGGCTTGCCGGCCTGCTGTGCATGATCACGATCGTGGGTATCCCCTGGGCACGCGCCTGCTTCGTGATTGGCCAGTTCGCCTTCTTCCCGTTTGGTAAGGAAGCGATCAACCGGGCGGAGTACTCCGGTCGCCACGACATCGGGACCAGCGGACTAGGCTTTATCGGCAACGTAGTCTGGTTTCTGTTCGCCGGCCTGTGGCTCGCGATCGGTCATGTAATGTCGGCGATTGCGTGCTGCATCACCATCATCGGTATTCCGTTCGGCATTCAGCACCTGAAGCTCGCCGGCATCGCGCTGGCGCCGATCGGCAAGACGATCGTCAGCGTGGAGATGGCGGACGCATCGCGCCGCTACAACGCGCAGGCGGCGGTATCGCGTATGCGCGGTGGATTCTGATCGCGCAGCACACACGATATGCGAATAAATGACCACGAAAGGGCGCAGCGGAAACGTTGCGCCCTTTCGTTTACCGAATTCGTGCATCCGCAAACTGTGACCCCCGCCCACGCTTGAGAAATTTCGTAGTGCTATTACCCATGGACGGGAATCGAGGCTGACCGCACTCAACCTTTTAGGAAAGGGGAGTTGCATGGCTTCTATGAAGAAGTATCTGCTAACGACGGGCGTCCTGGCAGCGTTGATCACCACTGGCTCACTGTCGATCGCATCGGCGGCAGAGCAATCGTTCGATATCGCTGCCGCGGCGCAAGCCCAGGCGGTGTCGTCATGGAACGAGACCATCAGGCAACAAGCGCCGAACGTGGAAGGGTGCTTCCACGCCTCGTTCCCCAGCGCGGGGTGGCAGGCGGAACGCTGTGAAGCGCCGCCGTCTTTCGTGTCCGTGCCGCCGGTCACGAATGGCAATGGCCTGACCACCACCGCGCGCAGTGAAAGCATCTTCACCGTGGGTAACGGCAACGATTACGCCGCGCGCACGGGCAGCCTCACGAAATCGGCCGTGGGCACCTTTCCGACCGTGACCGGCGTAACCACGGGCACGGCGGATTACTCGCTGCAGATCAACACCAACATCGGCAGCAACCCCACCACATGCAGCCAGTTCGGCTATTCCTCGTGCCAGACGTGGGAGCAGTTCATCTATTCCACGGATAGCGACGGCAACTCGGCCAACGGCCGCACGCCGGTCGCCTTTATCCAGGATTGGTTCTTCGCCGGAAGCCAGTCGCAGTACAACTCGGTAGGCTGCCCATCGGGCTGGTATTCGTATCCGGCGCAGTACGCCTGCTACCGCAACAGCAACGCCGTGAGCGTGCCGCTGGTCGCCGTGTCGAACATCGGCACGATCCAACTCACCGGTTCGGCCACCTCGGGCGGTGTGGATACGGTGACCTTCTCGGTCAGCGGCTCAGCGCACAGCGTGAGCCAGACGGCCACCACGTTGAACATCAACCGCATCTGGAACCAGTCGGAGTTCAATATCTTCGGCAACGGTAGCGATAACCCGGTGGTGTCGTTCAACAAGGGATCGCACGTCACGGTGAACCTGGCCGTGAACGATGGCAGCACCTCGGCACCGACCTGCCTGGGCAGTGCCGGCACCACGTACGAGCAGAACAACCTGACCCTGGGTAGCTGCACCGCGACGGGCGGCAGCTCGCCGCACATCAGCTTCGTCGAAAGTAACTGACCGCATGCGTTGCCCCGGGGTGTTTCCCTCCCCGGGGCAACCACTTGCCATTCGTAAGATCAGAACGAACCCGGATCCTCCGTGCGCGACGTATCGGGCGAACCATCCGGGTGGGTGAACCAAGGCAACGTATTACGCCCACGCGTGCAGCCAACGCCATCGGTCGCGGATGTCAGCGTGCCGGTGGTCGTGACGATGTCGCGGCTGTAGCAACTACCCAGGTTATCGCTGAAACGGAACGACTGGGTGCTGGCCTGGCCGGTGTGTCCGGTGACTGCGCCGCCGGAGAAGGCGAGCGTATCGCCCGTGTCGATGTGGTTATCCACATCGCTCCGATACAGCGTCAGGGCGCCCAGCTTCTTCGTGACGTGCCGCGTAAAGCCCTGCGTGACATGGCTCGGCGACGACACGATATTACCGTCCGCATCAAACGCATAGGCAAAGCGCGCCGATAGCGGGAAGTCGTACCTGGCCTCCATCGTGGTGCCGAGACCGAAGGCACCTACGCGCGTCCTGGTCGTGCTGGCAACGGACGCGCGTTGGTCGATGGCCTGCACGTACTGCGTCGCATCGATGGTGAAATCCTGCGCGTTCGTGAAGGCCACCGTCTGCGCGACATCCGTGGTGATGCGGCCGTGCGATGTATCGAGATAGCCCGCCGTGTGGAACGTGCGCGTTGCGCTAGTCGTGACCTTGCCGCCGACCACCCCGTTGGCATCCGTCACCGTGTTTTCGACGGTCGCGGCGGCGGCCTGGCCTTGCAGGGTGTTCGTGGTCAGCGCGCCGGTGAGCTTTTTGCGCCCCTGGTCCTGGTAGACGAACAGGTTGCCGGTAACGGCGAAGTACCTATGGGCGCCCGTCACGGTCAGGGTGACGGTGTGCGGTGCACCGTCGTTGAGCAGTGCGGCAAACGGGGTCAGGTCCACACGATAGGGCAGGAAGTTGAGCGTCTGCACGCCTGGCGTCGGTCGCCACATGTACGGATCGATACCGCCCGTAAAAATCCACGGATACACCGGCGCCACGCCCGCGGCCTGTCCGTCGATGGCAACCTGCGTTTCGCGGAACGCACCGCCGCCGCAGCTTTGCAGTTCATCGGCCAGGTCATCCGGCACGCACGAGTACCAGAACTCATCACCGCCTTGGCCCTGGGCGAACACATCGATATAGGCACGCTCGATGTTGGTTGGCAGGGTGAAGGTGCGCGACAACGTGTCGGTTCCGGTATTCAGCGTGACGGGGCCGCCGGCGCTGCCATCGGAGAGCGGGAATACCGCGTCGGGTGCGTCCACCTTCGGGGCAAGGATGTTGGCCGGGTAGAACACCAGCCGCGCCGATCCGCTGATCACACCGGTATACGTGCCATCGACGATGTTGCCCAGGATGGCCTGGCCACTCTGGGGATTGGCCAGCAGGCTCGCAAAGTCACTGACATCGCGTTCGATGTGCCAGGTGGGCGCCACGGTGGCCGACGGTTCCTGGGTCGTACCGAAGTAGATATTCGCACCACCCAGCCAGAGCGAGGCCGTGCGGTCGAACTGCCGACCTGCGGTCACCGCGAAATCGGCTTCCAGTACCACCTTCGACCAGGCGCGGCCGCAGCCCGTGGGCGGTGCATAGGTGTAAGGGTGGTTAGAGAAATCGGTGAACTGGAAGCCGTTGAACAACGGGACGACGCATGAACGGCCTGGCGGCCTCGGCACCGTGGGATCCGCCACGGCGACATTGGCGGAGCCTGGCACGAACCCAGGTGCGGTAGCCGCGGACGCGGCCACGGTGAAGAACGACGGAAGTACGAGCGCAGTCGCGAGCCGCAATAACTTGCGACTCAGCCCAAGCGTGACAGCCATAGCCACCCCTCACGACAGATTGTCCCCCTGCCTGGGGGAACCTATCAGACTAAGCCGCCCGGCAATACTCCATCAGCAACGACGACGGCAGCCGGCATGCCGGGTGCATCCGGCACAGCTGCACGATGGAGCCGGAAACGCCGCTCATGAGCCCAGGCGTGAACGCATCGCGCGCCAGGCCGCCCACGATGCCGTGTTCCTCGATGCTCGAAAGAATGAGCGGGATGCCATCGGGTGTGCTCTCCGGGACGATGCCCGGTGCGACACGTGCTGCGCGGGCCATTAGTTCCCACGTGCTCAAGTCACCGTGGCAGAGCGTGTGGCTATGGCCCCAGCCACCGCGTGCGGCGGCATCGACCGCGCGGCGCAGGGTATCGAGGTGGCGCGGGTGGTGCGTGCGCTCGTAGAGGTCTGCCGCAGCGAAGCCGATCCCCACGCTGCCGTGACACCACGTATCGGCGAAGTCCCGGCTCTCCGGCTTGCGCACATCCGTCCAGTTGCCTTCTTCGGCAAGGAACAAGGATTCCTCGAAATCAAAAGCGCGTTCCGCGAGATCGAGCCAGCGGTGGCGGTCCACGGCGTCGCCCGCGTCACTGAGGCCCAGCCGCGTTAACGCCCAACCGGTACCCGTGGCTCCGTGAGCGAACCCGCCGATGGGCTCATCAAAAATGGATGCCGGCCAGCGGGCGCCGAGGTGATCGACGATGGCCGACGCTTCGAGCCGCAAACCCGCCCTGCGCGCGAGGGCGAGCCATCGGAGATCGCCGCTCGCCTCCGCCAGATTGATCAGCGGCACGATGGCGCCGCCCACGCCCTCGAGGATGTCGAGCACGCGTTCGTTCTCGATATCCCACGCCTCCATGCGTTCGGCCTGGCGCACCGCGTTATCGAGGAAGCCTTCCCCCGGTCGCAGGTGATCCAGCGTGAGCCACATCTGCACCTGCGATGCGAGGCCGATGAAGCCGCCGATGGCCTCGGGCTCGTCGGTATCCTCGGCGGTGCGCATCACACGCAACACGCCGTGCAGGGCATCGACCACACCATCGACTTCATCCACGCGATCGTGGCGCATCTCCTCGGCATAGCCGGCAAGGGCCAGGGCGATCCCGCCCAGGCCGACATACAGGTTGGGTTGCAGGGTGCGCATGGTCCAGCCGCCACGTCCCAGGATCGGGCTGATCCAGGTCATGGTGCCGTCGTCGCCGCGCACGGAGAGCTTCAGTAACTGCTCCACGGTCTCTCGTGCCATCAGTCGGCGCCGCAGATCCACGTCGTCGGCATAGGGCCGCCTGGCTGAGAGATCGTAGGGTGAGCGCTTGTCGTCGTTGAGGCGCACGTTGAGATGGGCTGTCACCAGCGCGCCACGAATCGTCAGCTCCTCCAGTTCCATGCGCATATCCACCCACGCCTGGAACACCTCATCAAGCTGGGGTTGCGCCAGGATGTTCACGAACACAGGCACATCGCCGTAGCGCAAATCGTCGATTTCACCCGCGATCACGACAGGATCGGAAGGCGCGATGGGTTGGGCTTCGGCATTTCGTGCCAGCAGGTCGCGGGCGCGCTCGATCGCCGCAGGCTCGTCGTGCAGCGAGGCGGGGTGCCACAGCATTCGCATCACTTCCACGTAGGCCTGCGTGGGCCGGCGGATTCGACGGATGCGGCACCCGACGAAGGGCTGCATCAACGCCAGCAGGGTGCCTTCGTGATAGCGGTGCATCAGGTTATCCGTCATCGTGCGAAAGCCCGCGACGATGTCCTCCCAGAAACGCGAAATGTCCGGGTTCGTGCAGGGGTGGTTCTTGCCGATGTCGATATCCACGCTGACCAGGCCGACGCGGGCCCGCGTCGTGCCGCCATCGATAATCTCGGGCACGCGGATCTTTGGCTGCTCGCCCTGCAGGGCGCCGATGGCAGAGATATCGACGCCATCGAGGCCAAGCACCGGGGCGCGGAACGGCACCAGGCCGGTGCGCAGCACGGAGGAGCGAATCAGTGCCTGCGCGAGGTCCACGGCCTGGCCCTTGCCGGTGGGCGGCGTTGGTACCTCAGTGACAAACAGGCTTTCCACATCGACCACGTAGGGCACGACGGACGATGCGATAAGGTTTTCGTAATGGATGTCAGTGCCGCCCAGCAGGCGCATCACGGCGAGCCAGCGACCGATGTTCTGGTAGAACATGCCCAGCTCAATATCATCCACGCAATGGATATGGGCGACATGACGAGCCCAGCCGTAGTCGCCACGATCGAGTACGGCAGGGACCCGGATGCGGCAGGCATCGCCCGGCATCAGGGCCTCCAGGAAATCATCGAGCGCGGCATCCACGCGCAGCGACCTCGGTTTGTACATCAGGGTGCCGCCGGCAAAGGACAGCCGGGCGACGGATTGGCCACCTTCGTGCACATCGCCCTCGCCAAGGTCCAGCGCAACGAGATTGCCCAGGGCGGTGCCTGCGAACACGGCAAGTGCCTCACGATCGCTGGCCAGGCGGGCAAGCAGTGTGGTGATGGCGTCGCATTGCTGGCCTAGTGCGCGCGTAAGGCGTGGGAAAAGCGCGGGATAGCGGCCCTGGAGCGCAGCAATGAATGCGGGTGTGGTCGCGTGCTGAACGAAGACCGCGAAGCCTGCCTCTTCATCAGCCGGTAGCTCGCCACCGAGCCGGGCGGCGTGCAGCTCCAGAAGAAGCACACGGTTGAGCTTGCGGGAAGCATTCTCGACCAGCGCCTGGTCGGCCGTCGCGGCGACGTGGCGCCGTTCGGCATCGCTCAATCCGGGCTGATCGTTGATGGCTGCCGCGAGGCGGTGCCGTGTATCGGCAATAACAAACGCAATGACAGGAGCGAAAGCATTCTGCGATGCCGAAACATCCATGGGGCGGATCCCGAAAGTCCGTGGTCATGCAAAGGAATGAGGAGAGATAGCCGTGGTGGTCGGCCACGGCTATCGGTACTGCCGCTAGCTGTTAGCAGCAGAGACCCGGCCGGGAGGCCGTACACGAGCTGCAGTTCGAGGCCAGCGCCATCTCGGCGTTCACCATCGCGGCCATCGTCTGCGTCTGGCCCTCGGTATAGAGGGAGCCAGCCGGGTTGTCATACCCACCTACGCTATCCGCACCACTCAGCCACCCGGCCAGAATCTTGTCGGTCTGCATGGAACACTCCTTGGTGTGTAACGGGTATGCGCCCGTGGGTGTATCGCCATTCGCAGCGGGCGCGTCCGCGACGGCGCTGGGCGATTCTGCGCCCGGCGGCACGTGATTTACCGAGCACTGCCGTTTTTGCGTTGAGAACGCATGACGCATGTGTGCTGTTCGTCTGGCACGATGCACGTTACCGGCATGCACGGAGCGAAGGGCGCGTCGATGATCGTCAGGCGTTTCATTTACCGGCACCGTGGACTGGTTACGGCCGCCATCGCACTTTCTTGCGTCAGCGCGGTATGCACGATGTCGCTCCTCGCGCATATCAATCGCATCGCGGCCAGTGGCACGGCGCATGGAACGCCGGCACTGGCCGGTGGTCTTGCATGGCTAGCGGCCGTGCTGCTCGCCGGTGCGGCATCGCAGGCGATCCTTGCGCGCCTTGGCGGCGACCTGGTCGCGCAGCTGCGTATGGATTTGTCGCGGCGCTTCATCAAGCTCGAGTACGAGGCGCTGGCGAACGAGAAGCACGCCATCTTCGGTTCGTTGATTGAAGACGTCGCCGCCATCGCGCCACTGGTGCTTGTCGCCCCCATGCTCGCGTACAACGTATTACTGGTGATCTTGTACGCGGCGTATCTTTCGAGCGTATCGGCGTCGCTGCTGGGAATACTTGCCGGCTTTCTCTTCGCCAGTGCCACCGCATCGATCCTGTTGGAGCGATTCCTGCGACAACGTTTCGATGCATTGCGCGAGGCCAACGAAAAACTCTTCGAATACTTCCGCTACCTGAGCGAGGGAAAGAAAGAAATGGCCTTGAACGCGGCGCGCGCGCGGCATGTGGCGGATGCGCTCATGCGCCCCGCCATTGGCCGGGCCCGGCGGCTCATGATCCAGGTCCATGCCGGCCTGGGATTCAACGAGGCGTGGTCGTCCGCGGTCGTCTACGGATCGGTGTTCGTGATTGTCTACGTGGGCTACGCCGCGCTGTCGCTGCCTGCGGAAACCGTAACGCGGTTTGTCATCGGCGCCTTGTTTCTGGGCGGACCCATCGCGTTCATTACCAGCGCGGCACGCCAGGTGGGGGTGGGCACGGCCAGCCTTCGCCATCTGCAGAAAGTAGGTCTCGATCTGGGCGATGACGAGGTTGAGGTGGGTGAAGCACCGCACGTCGCCGCGCCGCCATGGCAAACCCTGGCACTGAGGAACGTGAGCTATGCGTATCCCGGCGAGGGCGAGGGGCGTATCGCGTTGGGACCGGTCGATCTGGAGATTCACCGCGGCGAGTTGCTTTTCATCGTGGGCGGCAACGGCAGTGGCAAATCCACCTTGTTGCTCATCCTCGCGTCGCTACTTTCGCCGCGTACGGGGGACGTGGTCATGGATGGCATGCCTGTCGCCACCCAGCGTGCCGCGCACAGGCAGCGCTTTACCGGAGCATTTGGCGATTTCTTCCTGTTCCCGCACGTACTTGATAACCAGGGCGTGCCGTTACCGGATGAACGGATCACGGCCTTGCTTCACACCCTGGGCCTGGGCGCTCAGGTGAGCGTTCATGCCGGCGAACTGTCAAAACTTACGCTTTCGACCGGGCAGCGCAAACGCCTGGCCTTGCTGCAGTGCTACGCGGAGGACCGGGAGATCTTCTTCTTCGACGAATGGGCCGCCGACCAGGATGTACTGTTTCGCGACTACTTCTACCGCACGCTGCTTCCGGAGCTTAAAAAAAGGGGGAAAACGGTGATTGCCATAAGCCATGACGATCGTTATTTCAACGTGGCGGATCGCGTGGTGAAGCTCGACGCAGGGCAGGTCGTCGCCGTGACCCCACTGGTGGCGGTGGTTCCGGCCTAGGCGATTCTCATGAATCGGAACAGGCTGCTCGGCCGGGCATGCCGAATACGCTCATGACCACGTCATGCGGCTGCTCACTTTCTGACCAACGACGGCGCTACGCTACGGCCTCCACCCAACCGAAGCGGAGTTAGCTATGCGTTCGCCCATTCGTTTTGCCTTGGCAGTTGCTGGCCTTGCATTGTCCTTCGGCTGCGGTGCGGCCATGGCGGCCACCCCGCCATCCACCGGCCTGGGCCAGGCATGGCCCAACGCGGTCGATGCCAGTACCAGCCCGAACTACCACGTGTACGTTTTTGAGCGCCATGGTGTTCGCTACGTGCAGGTGAACGATGCCGCCGGTGTGGTTCGGGCGGCCGTGCAGTACACCGCCACGGGCAATCCCGATACCACCGCGATCTCCGGCCTGCCGATTGGCTCGGATTCCGCGAACGTCGTGACGCCGACCGAGGGCACGCTCGATCCCGCGCAGCCGGCGGGCGAGCAGGTCTACAGCGATGACACGGTGACGGTCACCGCGTCGAAGAGCCCCACGGGTACGGTGAGCCTCCTGGCGGTACCCGTGGATTGCAAGAACCCCGCGGAATGCAGCGTTCGCGGCCCGTGATCCTTAGTGTTTGAGTGCGGCGGCAGATGCCGCCTGGCCGGCGTGGCGGGTTATCCGCGCGCCGGTCAGCAAGCACCCTGAGATAAGCAGGGCGAGCATGACCTGGCTGCGGATCATGGCGGGATCCAGCAGCGCGGTGCCGGTGGCCGCCAGGGCGATGCTGGCGAACATGCCGCCGATAGCGCTCCCGTGCCAGCCATGGCGAACGGTCATGGCGAGCACCGGCAGGAGTATGGCCAGCCGGGCCAACTGGCGTACGCCATCGTTTTGGGTTGCCATGGCAAGCCACGCCAGGCCACCCAGCATGGGCACGGCCCACCCCGTCAGGTCGCGGAGCAGGCGGCTGCGCCAGATCGACGCGACGGTCAGCACCTTTACGGTATCGGCCCGTTCGCGCAGGGCGAGGAGGCACGGCGTGAGTGTCAGCGCACCCAGGTAGGCGCCAAGCAGATACGCCCAGAAGTAAGTGGCTACGGATATCTCGGGCCATTTGCCCGGGTTGGCAGTCAAGGCCGTAACCAACGTGAGCGTGGTCGCCACGGCGGTGATCAGGGCACAGCCGAGCGTAGCCGTCATCATCAGGCCCATGCGCACATGGCCGTGGTCATCGTGGATATGCCAACGACGCCTGAGCGGCAGCATCCATGCCATGCACAGCAGCATGATCGGCGTGGAAGCGGAAAGCGCCCACGCCGCGCCGAAGGTCGACTCGCTCATCAGCGCGCTTTCGACGACGGGCAGCGTTTCGCCCATCGCCAGGGCTACCCAGTAGCGGCGTGGCATGAGCAGCATGCAGGCGAGGCGAAGGCCCGCGGGAAGGATCCAGTGCGAAAACGAAACATGGCGAGCGAGTTCGTAGCAGGCGGCGTAGGCGCCTGCGATAGCGAACTGCTGTGCCCAGGTGGCCCTGAAAGCCGTGCCTCCGTTCACGCCTGCTCCCTCGTAAGTCGGTATTGCTCCAAGCGTGCCATGAACCGCTCCGCAAAATCCTTGCGTGATGCGACCCACGCCACACTTTGGGAAACGTTTGCCGGATCCGCGCGTATGCGGCGAAAGCGATGTGCCTTTCCTAGGAAGTAATGCCTGCGTTTCCTAAGCATAACTACTTAGAACCGCCGCGCGGCTGCCGCGACACCTGATCGCTCGCGTGCCGAATACGCTCATGTTACGCGGCATGACTTGAGCACTTTCTGCGCAAATCGAGAGCTACGCTAGGGACTCCAACCACCACTGCGGAGAACCACCATGCGTACTTTCATTCGTTCGGCTGTTGCTTTCGTTGCCATCGCCCTGTCGTTCGCGAGCGTCTCCGCCATGGCGGTCACCACGCAGGGTGCCTCGCTGGGCCATGCGAATCATGCGGTGCAGGCGTTTGTGCCGGTGAACTGCAAGAACCCGGCGGAGTGCAGCGTCAAGTTCCGCTAAGGCGGAAGCAGCCTGTGCATCACCGGCTTGCGCGTGCGGCCGGTGGTGCGTGGGTGGCGTGACGGGCCACGCGGCCACCTATCAGCAGCGTGCCCGAGATGCACAGGGCCAACACCGCCTGGCAGCGAATCATGGCCGGGTCGAGCAGTGTCGTGCCCGTCGCGGCCAGGGCAACGCTGGCCAGCATGCCGCCCACCGCCGTGCCGTGCCAGCCGTGGCGCACCGCGAGGGCGAACACGGGAAGCAGGAGCGCAAGGCGCGCCAGCTGTCGCAGCAGTTCGTCATCCGTGGCTAGGGCCACCCAGGCCAGGCCGCCACACACCGGCAGGGCCCACGCGACCAGGTCGCGTGCAAGGCGGCTATGCCACACGCTGGCGAAGGTTATGTTCGTGGTCGACGCCGCCCGTGCGTGCAGCGCGAGGATCGTCGGTGTCAGGGTGAGCGCACCCAGGTAGCCACCCAGCATGTACGCCCAGAAGTAGGTGCCCACCGAGATCTCGGGCCACTTTCCGGCGTTGGAAAGCAAGGCGGCTTCGAGGGTCATGCAGGTGGCGACCGCGTTGACCAGGGTGCAGCCGAGCGTGGCTGTCAGCAGCGTGCCGATGCGAATCGAACCGCTGGCGTCATACAGCGGCCAGCGCTGCCGCAGGGGCCGCACTACCGGGATCCACAGCAGCACCATGGGCACGGCGGCGGAGAGTGCCCACGCGCCACCGAACTGCGGCTCGTTGAGCAGGGCGTTCTCGAAGGCGGGCAGGGCCTCACCCAGGATGAGGGCCGGCCAGAAGCGAACGGGCACAAGCAGCAGGCAGGCAAGGCGAAGGCCGGCGGTGAGCATCCAATGGGAAAAGGACAAATAACGGGCAAGCTCGTAGCACGCCGCGTAAGCCGCGGCGATCGCGAACTGCTGTGTCCAGGTTGCCCTGTTGGCCGTGCTTCCGTTCACGCCGTCTCCCCGTGAATGTCGGTGTGGGCGTAGCGTGCCATGAAGCCGGGCGAAAAATCTTTCGCCAGACCTTCGGTTCCCGCCCTTTGTGAGCGCCTTGCCGATTATGCGCCCACCCTGCCGGTTTAGCGCCCCGGCGGGGCTACAATGACCCCACAGAGGGTAGGCCGTGCTATCAAACCTGATCATCTCTAGCAGCATTGTCGTTATCAGCCTGCTGTTTGGCTGTGCGCTGCTGGTCGTGTGGTGGCACTACAGGCTCCCCCGGCACGTGGCCCTGTGGGCCGGCTCGTTCACCGCGGCCGCGCTGGGCCATGGGCTGCGCACGGGTGGGGCCCTGTGGCCGGCCCAGGATGTGCTGTTCGCCATGCTGGCCTGCCATGCCTCCGTCGGGGGCTTCACGTTGCTGGCCTGGGGCTTTCGGTTGCGGGAGCAGGCGACCGCCCGTGCGGTCCTCGCTGGCTGGGGTGTGGCTACGATAATTCTCATCTGGGCCTGGGTTGACCACGGGGCCGCCTGGCGGGCCACCTCGCGGTTCATCACCGCTGCCGCCGATGCCTACATGGTGGCCTGGGTCGTGGCGACCTTGTGGCACAAGCGCGGCCCGGGTGCCGTCGCGCGCTGGGCCATGGCCCTGTTCGGGGTGTACATCGTGGGCGTGGCGGTCGCCGCCGGGCTGGCCCGCCCAGGCGGGGTCATCAGCAACGAGGCCTTCATCGCGGTCCTGTCGATCGGCACACCCACCGGCATGATCGGTACCGGTGTGATGACCCTGCTTATCGTCGTGGCCGACATCATGAAAGGCCTGCATACGCAGGCAAACAGCGATGCGCTGACCGGGCTGCTCAACCGCCGGGGTATCGACGAGGCGGTGGCCCGGCTACGCACGTGCGGCCAGCCGGTGGTCGTGGTGATCGCGGACCTGGATCACTTCAAGGACGTAAATGATCGCCTGGGGCACGCCGGGGGTGACGACGTGCTGTGCCGCTTTGCCAGCCATTTGCTTGCCAGCGTGCAGGCGGGCGAGGTGGTGGGGCGGACCGGCGGTGAGGAGTTCGTGATCCTGCTGCCCGGGTGCGATGTGCATGGTGCCCTCGCGCGCATGGAGCTGTTGCGGATCAGCGTGCCTGCGGCGTTCTCCAGTGACGACCGGCTTGATCGCGTGACCTCGAGTTTCGGCATTGCGACCTTGCATGCCGGCGAATCGCTCGATGCCGCACTCGCGCGCGCCGATGCCGCGCTGTACCGGTCGAAGCGGGAAGGGCGCGATCGCGTGACCATGGCCTGAGGCCGCTGGCCGCTTCAAGAAAAAGGCCACCCGGTCGGCGGACCAGGTGGCCTTCATGACGCGATGACCCCTTAGTGGCGCTTTACGTCGTAACGATCGAGGTTCATCACCTTCGCCCATGCCGCGACGAAATCGTTCACGAACTTCTTCTCGTTGTCATCCTGGGCATAGACCTCCGACAGGGCGCGCAAGACCGAATTGGAACCGAAGACCAGATCAACGCGGCTTGCCGTCCACGCGGTCTTGCCACCACCACGCTTGCTGGCTTCAAACGCATGCCGGGCCGGCGACGTCGGCTTCCACTCGTATCGCATATCGAGCAGGTTACGGAAGAAGTCGTTGGTGAGCTTGCCTGGGCGATCGGTGAGCACGCCCGTGCTGCTGCCGTCGAAGTTGGCACCTAGCACGCGCATGCCACCAACCAGTGCGGTCATTTCCGGTGCCGTGAGCGTGAGCAACTGGGCCTTGTCGATCAGCAGGTGCTCGGCCGGTACGCTGTAATGGCCCTTGATGTAGTTGCGGAAACCATCCGCGATGGGCTCCATGGATTCGAACGACGCAACATCGGTCTGTTCCTGCGTGGCATCGGTGCGACCGGGCGTGAAAGGCACGCTCACGTCGTGGCCTGCATCCTTCGCCGCCTTCTCGATGGCGGCGCCACCTGCCAATACGATCAGGTCGGCAAGCGATACCTTCTTTCCGCCGTTGTTGAATTCGCCGCGGATGCTTTCGAGCTTTTCCAGCACCTTTGCGAGCTGCGCCGGATTGTTCGCCTTCCACTCCTTCTGTGGCGCAAGGCGGATACGCGCGCCGTTGGCGCCGCCACGCTTGTCGCCACCGCGGAACGACGAGGCAGAACCCCATGCGGTCGCGACCAGTTCGGCGACGGAAAGGCCGGAGGCGAGCACCTTGTCCTTCAGCGCCTTGGCATCGGCATCGGAAATGGGCGCGTGGTCGGCTTCCGGCAGCGGGTCCTGCCAGATCAGCACTTCCTTCGGCACTTCCGGGCCGAGGTAGCGGGCACGCGGGCCCATGTCGCGGTGGGTCAGCTTGAACCACGCGCGCGCAAACGCATCGGCGAACTGATCGGGGTTCTCGAGGAACCGGCGCGAGATTTTTTCGTAGGCCGGATCCATGCGCAGCGACAGGTCGGTCGTGAGCATGGTGGGCAGCTGCTTTTTCGTCTTGTCGAACGCCAGCGGCACGGAAGGCTCCGCGCCCTTGGCCACCCACTGGTTCGCACCAGCGGGGCTCTTGGTCAGTTCCCACTCGAACCCGAACAGGTTTTCGAAGAACAGGTTGCTCCACTTCGTTGGCGTCTGCGTCCAGGTCACTTCCAGGCCGCTGGTAATGGCGTCCGCGCCCACGCCGCTGCGCAGTTCGTTATGCCAGCCCAGGCCCTGTTGTTCCAGGTAACCGGCTTCCGGCTCGACCTGTACGTTCTTCGCATCACCCGCGCCGTGCGTTTTTCCGAACGAATGGCCGCCGGCGATCAGCGCCACGGTCTCTTCATCGTTCATGGCCATGCGGCCAAAGGTCTCGCGGATATCGTGCGCGGCGGCCACGGGGTCCGGGTTGCCTTCGGGGCCTTCCGGGTTCACGTAGATCAGGCCCATCTGCACGGCGCCGAGCGGGTTTTCGAGGTTGCGGCCGCCTTCGGTGCGGTCCTCTTCCTTGCCATGCAGATGCGGATCGGCGACGAGCACGCCGTCATCCTTGGGGGTAACCTTGCCGTAGCGGTTATCGCCGCCCAGCCATTCGGTTTCCGCGCCCCAGTAAACGTCCTGGTCGGGTTCCCAGGTGTCTTCGCGACCGCCAGCAAAGCCGAACGTCTTGAAGCCCATGCTTTCCAGGGCGACGTTGCCGGTAAGGATGAGCAGGTCGGCCCAGGAGATCTTGTTGCCGTACTTCTGCTTGATCGGCCACAGCAGGCGGCGTGCCTTATCCAGGCTGACGTTATCGGGCCAGCTGTTCAGCGGTGCAAAACGTTGCTGGCCGCGCCCACCGCCGCCACGGCCATCGCCGATGCGGTAGGTGCCGGCGCTGTGCCAGGCCATGCGGATAAACAGGCCGCCGTAGTGGCCGAAGTCGGCAGGCCACCAAGGCTGTGAATCGGTCATCAGCGCTTCGAGGTCCTTCTTCAGCGCTTTGTAATCGAGCGAGTTGAACGCCTTGGCGTAATCGAAATCCTCGTCCAGGGGATTGGATCGTTGCGAATGCTGGTTAAGCAGATCGACCCGTAGCCGGTTGGGCCACCAGTCCTGGTTGGTCTGGCCGCCGCCCGCGGCATGGTGGAACGGGCATTTCGATTCGTTCGACATCGCGTTTCTCCCTCGTGGGTTGGCTTCGGAGATGGGGCAGGAACCCACCTCGTGACTAACGCAATAGCTGGACTATAGGAGCGAGCTGAATATTGCAGAAATTGATTGATCTTATGATGACAAGAGGCTGCGTCTATCGATTATCCGCAGAGTGGAACCTGCACTAATATGCGGATGCGAACCATTCGCAATTAGTGTTAAGATTGGGTAATGCGGAGCTTAGGGGCCGCTTACGCGCACTCCTTAAGCATTCCCGGCGCATTACCCGTTCCCGATCTAGAGGTCCCACTGTGTCAAATCCCACTGGTGTATCCCGGTATTCATTGCTGTGGCTGGCGCTCGCCGCGCTTCTTCCTGTTGGGCTGCATGCCCAGACCGCCGACGGTACGGATACCGGCGAGAAGAAAGTGAATAAGAAGGCCACCACCCTGGATGCGGTGAACGTACAGGGGCAGGCGGTATCCACGTACACCACCGACCAGTCGGCCTCGACCACGCGCCTGCCGCTCACCCTGCAGGACACGCCGCAGTCGATCAGCGTGATTACCGATCAGCGCATCAAGGATCAGAATCTCACCAGTTTGCGTGCCGTGCTCGATAACACGACCGGCGTGAACTCCACGGCCTACGATTCCGAGCGCGTGGTGTTCTGGTCGCGCGGTTTCCAGATCGAAAACATGTCTTACGATGGGGTGCCGATCGCATCGAGCCTGAATGTCAGCTCGGCCGATTCGTCGCTCGATCCATCGATCTACGAGCGCATCGAAGTGATCCGCGGCGCCACCGGCCTGCTTAGCGGCGCGGGCAGCCCCTCGGCTAATATCAACTTCGTGCGCAAGCATGCCGATAGCCGCACGGCCGAGGCCGATGTATCGGTCAGCTATGGTTCGTGGAATACCCAGCGCGAGACCGTGGATGCACAGACGCCGCTGAATGCGTCGGGCACGATCCGTGGCCGCTTCGTCGCGGCCCATGAGGATGGCGATTCGTACATCGACCGTTACCACAACCAGAAGAACGTGGCTTACGGCGTGATCGATGCCGACCTGGACGAGAACACCACGCTGAGCGTGGGTTACGACTGGCAGAAAACGCGCCCGACGGGTGTGACCTGGGGTTCGTACCCGGTGCTGTATCAAGACGGTGGCATTATCAAATGGCCACGCGGCTTTTCCTCGGCGGCTGACTGGACGCATTGGAACAACACCACGCAGACGGCGTTCGCCGACCTGAAGCACAGCTTCGATAACGGCTGGCAGCTGCACGCCATGGCGAGCCACCGCAAGACGGATGCGGATTCGTCCCTGTTCTACGTGTACGGCGCGCCTGATCGCGAGACCGGCGAAGGCCTGATTCCGTACGCCTATAAGAGCTTCCAGCGCGGCAGCCAGAACAATCTCGACCTTTACGCCTCGGGGCCGTTCCAGGCCTTCGGCCGTGAGCATGAACTGGTGGTGGGCCTCACCGATTCGCACTACCGCACTGATTACTTCGAGTACCCGCACGGCGATTACCTGCCGGATATCGGTAACTTCCTGCAGTGGACCGGTGATTACCCGTATCCGGATTTCTCGTCTACGGCCGATCGCGTGTCGATCGCTCGTACCGAACAAAGCGGCGCCTACGCGGCGGCGCGCCTGCAGCTGGCCGATCCCCTGAAGCTGATCGTGGGTGCGCGCTATTCCCGCTGGAAGAACGACACCAACGACAGCACCGCGGGCATTTACCACGAGACCGCCAGCAAGACGATCCCGTACGCCGGCCTGATCTACGACATCACTCCGAACTACTCGGCGTTCGCCAGCTACACGCAGATCTTCGATCCGCAGAACAACCGCAAGGAAGATGGCAGCTACCTGGAGCCCGTGCTCGGGACCAGCCGCGAGGTGGGTATCAAGGGCCGCCACTTCGATGGCGCCCTGAACACCTCGCTGGTGTTCTTCGAGACCAAGCAGGATCACGTCGCCGATGCGCTGCCGGGCGTGTACCTGCCCGATGGCATCACCCAGGCCTACCGCTCGGTGGATGGCACCACGTCGCGCGGCTATGAGTTCGAAGCCTCTGGCGCGCTGTCGAGCAACTGGAACGGCACCTTTGGCTGGTCGCACTTCAACGTGAAGTCGCCCGATGGCGGCGCGCTGCGCCCGTCGCTGCCGCGCACGCTTATCCGCGTGTTCACCACCTACACCCTCCCGGGCGAATGGAGCGGCCTGACCGTGGGTGGTGGCGTGAACTGGCAGGGCCCCTCCAAGGCCGATATCGACGACGGCTACGGCGTGGTCCGCCTGTACCAGTCGTCGCAGACGCTGGTCAGCGCCATGGCCCGCTACGCCTTCAACGACCACGCATCGGTCCAGTTCAACGGCGACAACCTGCTAAACCGCAAATACTACGTGCTCGACGACGCCAGCAACCTGTACTACGCGCCGGGCTCCACCTGGACGGTATCGTTCAACTTCAAGTTCTTCTGATTGATGTAGTGCCGGATCGCGCGCCAGCGCGCTCCTACAAAACCGCGTCCCAGGCGCTGGTTCATCTGTAGGAGCGCGCTTGCGCGCGATGCTCTCCCGCCACCGGAAGGCGCGCCCCCGGCCTCCGCCCCCCGTGAAAGACAGTGGGTTCGTCGCAAGCCCATGAACAAAAAGCATTTTCGGTCGTAGTCATCCAGAGGCAGGCCTGCCCCAGGCGGGGTCCGCCCGGTAAAATGGACTATGTAAAAGGACTATGGGGCTGCGGCCGGATTTGCCCTACGATCCGCGGATGGAAAACGCCCCCCACTTATCGTCGAAACCCGGAAGCCTCGCCCTGGTCGGCATGGGCATGACCCTGGGTTCCCACCTCACCCCGATCTCCCGCAGCCACATCGAACAGGCAGATGTCGTGTTCGCCGCTCTCTCGGACAACCTGGTCGAGGAGTGGCTGAAGCGCATGAACCCCGATGTACGCAGCCTTCAGGGCTACTACGCCGAAGGCAAGTCGCGCATGGTGACCTATCGGGAATGGCTCGACGTGATCATGGCCGAAGTGCGCGCCGGTAAGCAGGTATGCGCTGTGTTCTATGGCCATCCGGGAATCTTCGCCTGGACGCCCCATATGGCGATCGCGGCCGCTCGGGCGGAGGGTTACCCGGCGCATATGGAGGCAGGTGTCTCTGCCGAGGATTGCCTTTACGCCGATCTGGGTATCGATCCGGGACGATTTGGTTGCCAGCATTTCGAGGCCAGCCAGCTGATGCTATACGACCGTCAGATCGACAACGCCGGGTATGTCGTCCTTTGGCAGATCGGGCTAGTGGGCGATACGACCCTCGCGCGCTTCGCGACTGGCGCAGAGTATCGCCAGGTGCTCGTCGACCGCCTCAGTAGGGATTATCCGCTCGACCACGAAGTGATTATTTACCGCTGTGCCACCTTGCCGATCCACGATGCGCGTATTGATCGCATTACCTTGCGGGATCTGCCGGGTGCGTCCGTGACGGTGGCGGAAACGGTCATCCTGCCGCCGGCACGGGAGATGAAGCCGAACCTGGAAGCTTGGGCACGCGTGAAGGAGCTGGACGCGGAGGCGAGAACCGTCACGCAGTCGTGACATAATCGGCAAAGCGCAAGGGGGGCGGGGGCCTTCCGCGTTCAAGGGGAACTACAACAATGTCCGATTCGATCGATTTGCTCGAAGCCGTCGGCGGCGACGCATCACTGCGCCACCTGCCACCCAATGAGCTCGCCATCCGCCTCCGGGCCGCAGGTGCCTCTGAGGCACTTGCGTGCGCGGCAATTCAGCGCGATGGTGGTCCGCTCAGCAAAGAATTCGGTACGCGCGTCATGCAAGAGCCAAATTCAGGCCACTTCCCATTCCGCGACGCACCCACGCCGCCACTGCAGACGCCCTCGCAGGACGAGGAAGAGGACGCGGATGGGTCGGATGGCGGACAGCAAGCTCTTTCCGCCGCAGCTAACACCCACTAGGGGAGCCATGATGCTAGCCCGCCTGCATGGAATCGCGAGGGCATGGCTCATTGGAGCGATGCTCGCTTGTGTGGCGGGTGATGCATGGGCGACATCCCCCAGGGTTGATGTCACTGCGCTCCTCGACGAAGCGGATTCTGCCATTCGGACAGACAATGCGCGCGTCATAACCTTGCTGGCGCAACTTCGCCCAGAAGTCTCTGAAATGACAGTGGGGCAGCGGTGGCGTTTGCGGTTCCTCGAGGCCTCAGAGGCGCAGTACATGGGGCGTTACGCAGAGGCAGAAGCTGGTCTGCGAGATGTCATGGACCACTCGGGGCACGCTGGACTGGCTGCGCGTGCCATGGGCCTGTTGATGTCGAATTACTCCTTCGGCAGGCGCTATGAGGATGCCTACACCGTAGCGCGCCGCGCCGTGG
Source organism: Luteibacter aegosomatissinici (assembly GCF_023078495.1). NCBI lineage: Bacteria > Pseudomonadati > Pseudomonadota > Gammaproteobacteria > Lysobacterales > Rhodanobacteraceae > Luteibacter > Luteibacter aegosomatissinici. The sequence continues at coordinate 703,322 of NZ_CP095742.1, forward strand.
GCGTCCTGCCGGGGCTCCGGGATCCGCAGGCCAGGCAGTCCTTGCTCAGTAACCTGTCGCAGACATTAAATTTTGCAGGGCATCCCGAGACCGCGATCCAGTACGCGCGGATGATCGCGGCTGATCTTCCGGCAGGTGAATCCCCGTGCAGCGCCATGGCGCTTGAAATGGCTGCGCGCTATACGCAAAAGGATCTGAGATCAGATAGCCGGGATCTCGGCAGGGCGATTGAGGCGTGCACCGCTTCGGGGTCTCCTGTTCTTGCGAACATGATGTGGCTTACCAAGAGCACTTTGCTAATCGAAGAGGGGCAGCCGGATGCTGGCCTGGCTGTTCTTGATCGTATTGCGCCATCGGTCGAGCGCGTTGGTTATTTTGCTGGGCGTGCTTCGCTTTACAGCCAGCGAGGGAATGCCTATCTGGCCCTCAATCGTAACGATGATGCCAGAAGGGCCGCCGAGGCGACCGTTGCGCTGTTCAAGCCGGGCGCACAGGATAATTTCCTCATGGACGCTTATCACGTCCTGTACGAACTCGCGAAGCGTGATCGAAAAGACGCGATCGCGCTTCTCTGGTATCAAAAGTTCGCAGACCTCGAACGTCGAAACGTCGATGACCTTAGTGCGCGTACGCTCGCATACGAAGCCGTTCAGCAACGCGCGCTGCTACAGGGCCTCGAAGCCGACAAGCTTGCCGAACAAAATAATGCGCTGAAGCTCGAGAAGGCTTTATCGGTCAAGGCGGTTGAAACCAGTCGTCTGTACATTGCCCTCCTGGCCATCCTCCTTGGATCGGTCATCTTTTGGCTGTTTCGTACCAAGCGATCGCAACTCCGGTTCAGGTATATGTCTCATCACGACGGGCTTACCGGCGTCCTGAATCACCAGCATTTCATGTCTGAACTCGAGCGTGCATTGCATGATCTAGAACGACGAAATGCGCCCGCCTGCCTCGTACTTCTTGATCTTGATCACTTCAAACACGTTAACGATACATACGGCCACGCGATCGGTGATGCCGTACTCAAACGGGCTACGGCAACGTGTGGTCAACAACTACGTCGCGCAGACATCTTCGGCCGGCTTGGCGGTGAAGAATTCGGGATTCTTTTGCATGAGTGCCACCCTGAGCAGGGGCTGGTCATCGCCAACTGTATCCGTGCGGCCATTGAAGCAACACCAGTGACCATTGATGGTCTCATCGTGAAGTATTCCACGAGCATAGGCGTCGCGTGCACGATGATCTCGGGCTATGGGTTGCAAAGCCTGAGGCGAGAGGCGGACGCAGCGCTATACCGAGCCAAGGGTGCCGGCCGCAATCGTGTCATGACCGACCTTTTGGGCGATGGGCTCGTTGGTGCTTAGAAGCTCGGCAGCGGCCATAGAGGCAACGTTGACACCCGCGAAGCCAGTGAGACGTTATATGGGTGGCTCGCTGTGCCGAGTCGTTTGATTTGCCGTGCGATTCGCCGAGTGATGGGCTGGTGGTCGCATCGCGCGTTCGCGTGCATCGTACTCTCGATAATGGCCTTCACACAGGTATTGCCCACACCTGCGGCCAATCTCGATAGCAACGAAGCCTTCCTCAAGCAAGCCGAATCCATCGCCCTGGCGGACCATCCCCGGTTCCTTGGGATGCTTGCACAGCTGAAGACGATGATGCCTTCACTGGATACGCACCAGCAGTGGCGGGTACGGTACCTGGAGGCGTGGGAACTTGAGTATGAGGCACGAAGCTACGAGGCAGAGCCGAAGCTGCACGACATCGTCGCGCATTCCGGCTCGAAGGCCCTTGTCGCCAAGGCCATGGCGCAGCTCTTGTATGGCTATTCAGCCACGCACCGTTTCAAGGAGACGTTCACGCTAGCGAAGCAGGCGGCGGAGCTTCTTCCGACACTGGATGATCCCAAGGCCCGTTTTTCGCTGCTTAGCCACCTCTCGCAGGAGCTGAACATCGCGGGAAATCCTTCAGTTGCGCTCCAATACGCGCGGATGATGAAGGAAAGCCTTCCCCCGGGCGGCACGTTGTGCGAACCCCTCGCGCTTGAGCTCGCCGCGCGATACAACCTGAAGACGGTGCGCTGGGATAGCCCGGAATTTCCCGCCGCGGCCAAGCTTTGTGAGGCGGGCGGCGAACTCGTCTACGGCAACTCTATCTGGCTGAACCAGGCCACCTTGATGGTCGAGGCGCATCAACCACAGGCCGCGGCGGTCATTCTCGATCGCATCGCGGCGTCGATCGAACGCAACGGCTACCAATCGGGCCAGGCTTCCTATGGGCTGCTCCGCGCACAGATCGCCGAACAGATGGGGCGCGATGATGAGGCCCGGAAGACTGGGCTGGCAGTGCTTGCCATGTTCAAGCCAGGCGAGACGGATATCTTCCTGCGCGATATCTACGAGATGCTTTACCGGATTGAAAAGCGTGCTGGCAACACGACGGCTGCACTCGGGTACTACCAGGAATTCGCGGTCCAGGATCGCGCGTATCTTGACGATGTGTCGGCGCGCGAGCTGGCTTACCAGGCAGTGCAGCAGCACTCCCTGATGCAGAAAGCCGAAGCCGACCGTCTCGAGCGGCAGAACCAGGTGCTTCAGTTGGAGAATGCCCTGGCGAAGAAGGCGACGGAAACCAGCCGCCTCCACGTCGTTCTCCTGGGTGTCGTGCTCGTTACCGTGCTGGCCTGGACGTTCCGCATACAGCGTTCGCAGCGGCGCTTTCGCCTGCTTTCCCAGAACGATGGCCTCACGGGTATTTTCAACCACCAGCACTTCATGGATGAGCTGGAAGCGGCCTTAGGCGAGATGAAACTGCGGCGCTCCACCGCATGCCTTGTCCTTCTCGACCTCGATCACTTCAAGGATGTGAACGACACCTACGGCCATGCCGTCGGCGACGCCGTGCTTCAGCGGGCGGTCGCCACCTGCCAACAGATCCTTGGGCCGTCAGACTTGTTTGGTCGCCTGGGCGGCGAGGAATTTGGTGTACTGCTGCCTGGGCGCGAACTGCCGGACGCTGCGGCGATCGCGGACGCCATCCGCGCGGCGATGGCGTCGACACCGGTATCGATCGATGGGCTGGTCGTCGAGTACTCAACCAGTGCCGGCGTTGCATCGACCCGTGATTCGGGCCACGACCTGCACCAGCTACGTAAGGACGCCGATGCCGCGCTCTACCTGGCTAAGCGCTCGGGTCGGAACCGGGTCATGACGGCGTCGTTGAAAGCCTGATCAGTGCTGCAGGACGACATCACCCGCCGGCTGTGTTCCCAGAAAATCCACCAGCGCATCAAACGCCATCGGCCTTGCCCGATGAAACCCCTGCACACTGTCACACCCGGCAGCAACCAGCCAAGCCAGTTGGGCCTGGGTTTCCACGCCTTCAGCAACCACCGTCATGCCCAGCGTGTGCGCCAGCGTGATGATCGCGCGGCAGATCGATGCGGAACGTTCGTTCGTGGATACATCGCTGACAAACACGCGATCGATCTTCAACGAATCGATCGGCAGGTCGCGCAGGTACGCCATGCTCGAGAAGCCGGTGCCGAAATCATCGAGCGAGACGTGGGTGCCTTGGGCGCTAAGGCGGCGCATGGCGGCCATTGCCGAACGGCGGTTCGCCATCAGGCTGCTTTCGGTGAGCTCGATAGCCAGGGCGCCGCGCGGTAATTCAAAGCGGGTGATCGCGTTACCCACATCGGTAGCCACATCGGTACGCTGGAACTGCACGGCAGAGACATTGACGGCAATGGTCAGCGCACCGTGGCCGGCGCGCGCCAGCGCGACGTGGCATTGCGCGGCTTCTTCGAATACCCAGCGGCCGATCTCGACGATGAGCCCGGTCTCTTCGCTGAGGGGGATGAAGTCCTCGGGCGACACGAAGGTACCGTCCGCCGCGGGCCAGCGAAGCAACGCCTCGAGCTTCTCTACCGCCCCGGTGGTCGCATCGAGGATGGGCTGGAAATGCAGGATGAATTCGTTCTGGTCGATGGCCTGGCGAATGCGCGACGCCATGCGCAGGCGCTCGATCGAACGCTCGGCCATCGATGCGTCAAACGGGCGGGGCAGGCCGGAGGTTTCACCATGGAAGTGCGCGGCCATCGCAGCGGCGGCAATGATCTGCTCGGCACTCGTGCCATCGGCCGGGTGCGTGGCTACGCCGATCTCGGGATCCAGCGCGTGCCAGGTGCCATCCAGAAGCACGGGCTCGCTTACGGCAGATGTCAGCGCTTCAATCGCCCGCTCGCGCTTGTCCGGCTGCATTACCGCGAGCAGGAATCGTTCGCTCGGCCGGTGCGCCGCCATGCCGAAGTCCGTGCCAAGAGTCGCAAAGCGACGGCCCACCTGCTGCAACACAGTGCGGCCGGCCTCCAGTCCGTAGGTGTCGGAAATCAGGTCGAGTCCACGCAGGTGCACGTAAATCACCTCGTACCAACGCCGCGTACCGAAGCGCCTGTCGAGGAAATCGGTAAGTGCTTCTGTGTTGGCGAGGCCCGTGAGCATGTCGTGCGAAGCGCGCCAGGCAAGGTCGCGCTCGGCACGGCTTCGTTCGGTTACATCCTCGGCCAGCACCAGTCGCGCGTGGTGGCCCATGAATTCCAGGGCCGTCGTGTGGATGCGCACATCGAGCAGGCTGCCATCCTTTCGCCGGTGCACCCACGTGCGGCCCATCATCGTGGCGACATCCTGCGTGGCCAGGGCGTGCTGGAGTGGGGCGACCTCCGATTCGGGACGGATATCGATCACGGCCATGCGCAGGAACTCGGCGCGGGTATAGCCGTAATTACGCATGGCGGCCGCGTTCACCTCCAGGAACTCCAGGCTATCCAGGTCGAAGACCCAGGCGGGCAGGGGCGTACGCTCAAACATCAGGCGGAAGCGCTGTTCGGCTTCCGCGAGCTGGCGCTGGGTCTCGATGCGGCTGGTGGCATCCACCACCGTGCCGGTCATCGCTTTTTCACCATCGATATCGACGATGGCCCCGGTGCCTGAAATCCAGCGCTGCGTGCCGTCGGGGCGTAGCCAGCGGAAATCGAGATTCAGGGTGGCGCCGGTCTTCCACGCATGCACGAACGCGTCGCGTGAGCGCTCGACATCCTCCGGGTGGATGTAGTTGTAGAACGTCGCATCGTCGATGCCGTCGCCGGTGGCGGCGACACCGAGCATGCCTTCCACCTGCGTGTCCCATGTGAGCCGGTTGCGCCGGGCATCGGCGCGCCACGTGCCGGTGTGGCCGAGCCGCTGCGCTTGCCGCCAGCGTTCGGTCGCCTCAGTTAGTTCCGATACGTGGTGGCGCTGGGCCACGTCGGCCTCGGCGACACGCCGGTAGAGGAACGCGAAGCCAAGCCAGTACAGCACCCACACGGCGATGCTCACGCCCAGGAAGTTGTACCAGGGGCCCATGTAGTCGCGGACCGCAATGCCTACACCGACGCCGAGCGGGTACATCGCAGGATCGTTCGATGCGACCAGGCGCTCGGTGTTGTCGAGCTTGCTCAGCCCGACATCGCCGCCGAGACGGCCAGGCGCCCAGAGCACGGAAACCGGCTGGCCCGCCACGTCGTCGCCTGAGCCCGTGCGCGCCACGATGATCGCAAAACGATCGGTGATCGCCGTGACCCCGTGTCGCCCGGCGTCGATGTGGTCCACGACATCCTGGAACTGCGCCTGGCTGACACGGGCGAACACCCAGCCCCCGCGGGGCATCGGCAGGGCGACGGGCATGTTCCAGCGGCCATCCGGGCCCCTTGCCAACGGCCCCAGCGCCAGCGCTGCGGCATCGCCGGGGCGCGTGGTCGCCCACTCGCGAAGGTGGGGATCCGGCGTGCCGCTTGTGATCGCCCGGCCCGTGGCATCCACCAGCATCAGGTCACGGAGTTCGGTTTTGCGCTCGCCCACGCCGGCGATGTTCTTTGCGATCAGCTCGCTGGCCAGTGCCGGCGCGGTACTGTCGATATCCTGCACATCACGCACGATTCCCTGCAGGGCGCGCTGCAAGCCATGCAACTGCGCATCGAGCAGGCGCTGGGCGCCACGGGCAAGGGCGTGCCCCTGGCTACGCGCCCCGGCGGCGCGCCGGGAGTAGTCATGCATGAGTACGACGGCCAGCACGGCGCCCAGGGCGATGCCCACGATGATGCCCGCCGTGCGAATCAGGCGAATGGATTGGCGCGACGGAAGATCTGCCATGAAGCCCCTGCTCGGTCCGCAACCCGCCGTGGCAGCGAGCCATTCTCGCGGTTCCCCCGTGGGCCGCGTGGGTAACGTGTACCACAGGAGGAATCTTTTCGTGTGCAAGGACCGATCCGGCCAAGGCCGACCATAGGCAATGGCGTTATGCTTGCCTGCCAGGCATCCCCCTGTAACCCCGAGGAGTTCCCGTGGTCGACCGCAACGACATCGCCTGCTGGCTGACGGACATGGACGGCGTGCTCGTCCATGAAAACAAGGCGCTCCCGGGTGCCCCCGAGCTGATCCGGCAATGGCGCGAGCGCGATACCCCGTTCCTCGTCCTGACCAACAACTCGATCTTCACCCCGCGCGACCTGAGCGCGCGCCTGCGCCGTTCGGGCCTGGACGTGCCTGAGAACCAACTGTGGACTTCAGCGTTGGCCACGGCCGCCTTCCTGAAGGACCAGTCACCGGGTGGCTCCGCGTTTGTCATGGGCGAGGCGGGCCTCACCACGGCCATGCACGAGGCCGGTTTCATCATGACCGACACCGCGCCGGACTACGTGGTGCTGGGCGAGACCCGGACCTATTCGTTCGCCGCCATCACCAAGGCCATCCGCCTGATTGGCAACGGCGCGCGCTTCATCTGCACCAACCCCGACGCGACCAGCCCCAGCTCCGAAGGCCCGCTGCCGGCCACCGGCGCCGTGGCCGCGTTGATCACCAAGTGCACGGGCCGCGAGCCCTACGTGGTGGGCAAGCCGAACCCCATGATGTTCCGCTCGGCCATGAACAAGCTGGGTGCCCATTCGCACAACACCGGCATGATCGGTGACCGCATGGATACCGACGTGGTCGCGGGCATCGAGGCTGGTTTGCATACCGTGCTGGTACTCAGCGGCATCGCCACGCGCGAAGACGTCGAGCTCTACCCCTTCCGCCCGGCCGAGATCCTCAACTCCGTCGCCGACCTCCTGGATTCCTGACACCGGAATTCCGTACGCGCTAATGGCAACGTTCTGCCACGTTTTTCTCTGACGGCATTCGCCGACACATGCTCGGGCGCTACGACGACAGCTAGCGGCGCCCGGCGAACCTAACGTATCCGCCCCACCCAGCCGGATGGGGTTGATTGATACGAGAGGTGTCGTATAGCATGGAGGCGAAGCTTGGCTTCAGGGATGTACGGCAGCGCGTGCTCGATGCGCTGCATAGCGGTCGTGTTATCCACGCGTTTCGCCGTGACCGGCAGGCGAAGAACCTGCTCGATATGGGCGTGCTCTGCACCAACGATGTCGTGGACATCGTGCAAAAGGCGCGTGGAAACGAGCACGCCTGCTCACCCCATCATCGGGATACGTCCACGATGGTGCACGTACTGCGGAGTGCCGGTTGGTACCTCAAGTTCGTGCTGCTGGACGATCACGTGGAATTTCTCAGTGTGCACAGGAGTGAGCCGTGAAGCTGTTTCACGAAAACGAGAAGATTGATGGCCTGTGCGAGGACGATGGCCGTGTGCGCGCGACACTGCGCTATCGGGACCACGAACTCGAAGATGGCCTCGGCGTGGTGCGGAACGTCCTGGTCAGCGTCTGCGACGTCTGTGACCAGACCATTGGCATCCCACACCAGAGCACGCCCGCCATCCGCGATGCGCGCCAGCGAGCCGTCGCATCGGTTGAGCTGAACCTGCCTGCGATTTACGTGGACATGATCGACGCCGCTGTCTTTCGCGTCGATCCTGAATCCAATGCCGAAATGCGTAAGCGCGTACTGGTGTATTACCTGGCCCGCTACGTTCGCGAGGAGGACCGCATGCACGAGCTGAATGCGATCCTCACCAAGGATGTGGGTGCGCGGCCGGGCATGCCCACGCGCCGCCTGTCGTTCAAGTTCTCGGTATCGGCGGTAAAGCTGCTCGAAGCCGCCATGGCGCGGACGGGGTTGAACCGCACCGACCTCACCAAGGCGCTCATCGCCAAGATTGGCGAGGACCTCATTGAACCCGCATCACCGCCCCTGCTGCCCGAGCTCTCGTTGCTCGCCCAGGTGCTGAAAGCCTGATGGCGAGCGGCGCCTAAGGACTAGAAATTCGCCCCGAACGATAGCGTCGCGAAGTCATGATCGGCCAGGTTGTCGTACGTCTGGTGGCCCAGGTAATTGGTGTAGGTGAGGTTGGCGAACCACGTTTTATCCAGCGTGGCGTTGAACCCCACGCTGGCCTGCTTGCGGCCACCCACCAACTGGCCGTCCACGGAATAGCCGTGGACATCCTGGCCCAGGCCCAGGGAAGGGCTTAGTGCCCAGCGGCCCACCGCATAGTTCAGCGTGCCCTTGGCACGCCAGCCCCAGGCGTCGCGCGAATAGAAGCCGCCGTTGCGGCAGCCCGCCGGGTTCTGCACGGCTGGGCAACCGCCGCCATTCAGTTCGGTGGAAAAGCCCCAGTGGAAGCCGCGGCCATAACGCACGTCCGCCAGGCTGGGCAGGTCCGTGTGATTGAACACGGCCTCGGCGGCCAGCGTCGCCGTGTCGGCGCCGAGCACATCCTTGAATGCGTGCGTGGTGTTGAGCAGCAGCTGCGTGCGGTCGTAGCGGTCGTACCCATACAGGATGCCGCCGGGAGCGGTCAGCGTGTTGCGTACGCCGATCGGGCCACCGCTGCGAGTCAGTGCCGCGAACATATCGGCCGTGTTGATCTGTACCGGCAGGTCCTGCGTGTAGCTCAGCTCGCCGCCAACCTTCCACCCGCCAAGCATGGTGCTGCCCGAGATACCCCATAGACGGATGTCATTCGGGTATTCCCACAGCACATGAATGGACGACAGGCGGGCTGAAAGCTGCGCATCGCTCAATGGCGCGCCTGCTGCGACCAGGACCGGCACCAGGTTGTTGTTCTGCAGCGCGGGGTCGATCGTGGTGGCATCGAGGATGGGGTTGCGTGAGTTGTAACGCAGGTAATACGCAGCCAGGTAGGTCGCGGGCTTGTCGAAGGTGTAGCGCAAGGTCGCGCCGTATTGGCCGCTGTTCTTGCCCTGGATATTGGCGTAGCGCGGCAACACGCCGCCCACGGCATACTGGTACCCGTCGCTCAGCCATTGGCCCGCACCGGGGCTGTAAGCATTTATCGGGTAGTACGCATTGCTCTCGATGCCGCCGCAACCGGGGTCGATGCCCAGGTCAGTGCCCGAGAAGAAGGTACCGCAGGGATCGAGTTCCGACGGCCGCCACTTCCACTGCCAGAACGCCTCGGCGCTCCAGTGCTCATTGAACGTTACCTTGCCCCAGAGCATTTCCACAGGAAGTTGCGCCTCGGTCACCGGATCGGTGCCGGGCCGGTGCAGGGTGGTGTAATCCGTGGGGTTTACCTGGTTGATGCCCTGGAGGAACAGGCCTTCACCCCATTTCACGGTCTGCTTGCCGACGCGAAGATCCAGGGCGCTGGCATCGCCCATGGCGAAATGGCCGTAGGCGTACGCGTTGAGCCACATGAAGCCGGAGAAGTGGTTGGACTTCGACAGGCCGTGGTCGTCGAGCGGCTGGTTGGCCGCGAAGGCGCTGGCCCCGCTGCCCTGGGGCACGTTCTTGTTTTCCAGCGTGTGGTCGTACCACGTTCGGGCGCTGGCGACGATACCGACGTTGCGGTACGACAGATCCAGCGAACTCACTACCTTGAACAGGCTGGAGTACACGTCGCCCTTGCCGTAGTTCAGGTTGCCATCGTCGGCGGTATCCGCGCCATCGCCGCCCTTGGGCTTACCATCGGAACGGAAACCCTTGCCGACCAGGTGTTTTGAAGGATCATTCAGGCGTACGCCGGCACCTGCCACCACACGTGTCTTCAGGGTTCCTTTCACCTCGCCGCCTGCAAGCGTAAAGTCCGTGGCATGCAGGGCAGGGGACAAGAGCGCCGCGAACGACACCATGGCAAGCAAGCGACAACGTGAATGCATCAGATGTTCCGAAGAAAACTTGACTGCATTCTAGCCATGACAGCTATATTTCATGCAAGGCCGTCTGGACGTCCGAATTCTTATACCTTGGTCCAATAGCCGGCCCATCCACGCAGGTTTCTTATTTCGCACCCATGAGCGCAACCCTCGATACCGACTTGGTCGATCACCGCCCACTGGGCCGTAGCGACGCTAAAACACTCGTTCTTGCCGCCCTGGGTGGTGCCCTCGAGTTCTATGATTTTGTGATCTTCGTCTACTTTGCGAAGACCATTGGTCACTTGTTCTTTCCCGCGGGCGCCTCGGATTTCGTTGCGCAGCTGCAGGGTTTTGGCTTGTTCGCGGTGGCCTATCTCGCGCGGCCGCTGGGCGGCATCGTCATGGCGCACTTCGGCGATCGCGTCGGCCGCAAGCGCATGTTCACGCTCAGCGTGTTCATGATGGCCGTGCCGACCTTGCTCATTGGCCTGCTCCCCACCTACGCGAGCATTGGCCTGCTTGCGCCCGTCCTGCTCACGTTGTTCCGCATCGTGCAGGGCCTGGCCATCGGTGGCGAAATCCCGGGCGCGTGGGTGTTCGTCGCGGAACACGTGCCTTCGAACCGCGTGGGCCTGGCCTGCGCCGCGCTCACCTCGGGCCTCACCGCCGGCATCCTCATGGGATCGCTGGTGGCCGCTGGCCTGAGTGCGCGCCTGCCCGAGGCCGATATGCTTGCCTACGGCTGGCGCATCGCGTTCATCCTGGGGGGCGTCTTCGGGTTCTTCGCGGTGTACGTGCGCCGCTGGCTTAGCGAAACCCCGGTCTTTGCCCGCATGCGCGAGCGCAAGGAATTGAGCGCGGAGCTCCCGGCCTGGGTGGTGCTGCGTGACCACCGTGCCGGCGTTGTTCTTTCGATGCTGGTCACCTGGGTGCTCACGGCCGCCATCGTGGTCGATATCCTCATGACGCCCACGCTGATGCAGACCGCGTTCAAGATCGAGCAGGCGCGTGCCTTCAGCGGTGGAAGCCTCGCCGCGCTGGCCCTGTGCTTCGGCTGTTTCTTCGGCGGCCTGCTGGTCGATCGGGTGGGTCGCGGCCTGGCCATGTTGATCGGCTCGGTCGGTCTCGCCGCAAGCACCTACCTGCTGTACTTCGACCTGCACGCGGGCGGTACGAACCTCATGCTGCTGTATCCGCTGGCCGGGCTGTTCGCCGGCGTGGCCGGCATCATCCCGGCCATCCTGGTGGCGGCCTTCCCACCCGCGATCAGGTTTTCCGGCATCTCCCTGTCCTACAACGTCGCGTACGCCATCTGCGGCGCGGCCACGCCGCTGCTCGTCGGGTTCCTGGCCAAGACGGCCGGAGGCATGGGTCCTGCCCATTACGTCGGCGCGGTATCGCTGGTTGGCGTGGGGTGCGCCATTTACCTGCTGGTAACCCGCCGGGCCTTCTACCAGCGCTGAATCCGGGGGAGGCTTCACGGCCTTTTCATCGGTGTGACGGGGCGGCCCTCGCGGGCGGCCCCGTTCTTGTTGCAATCGCGCCCCTGCCTTCGGCATGCTTTCGCTAACTACCGGCCGGTTCCCCAACGGCCTTGCCGTCCCCACACCCCACCTTCGCTCCAGACCCATGACTGACGTCATCACCCTAGGCTGGCGCGAACGGCTTGCACTCCCGTCGCTCGGCGTCGCCATCCTCAAAGCCAAGCTCGACACGGGCGCGCGCTCGTCGTCGCTGCACGTGGAGTGGCTGGAAGTAGAGGAGCGTGCGGACGGTACCTGGCTGCGCTTCCAGGTGCGCACCACGCGCCGGGGCGGGCTATCCTCGCCCTGCGAGGCCCGTGCCCTGGGCCGCCGCGCCGTGACCGATTCGGGTGGCCACACCACCGAGCGCTGGTTCATCGAGGCCGAGATCGAGCTGGCCGGGCAGCGGTTCACCGCCGAGGTGAACCTGACCGACCGCCGGCACATGCTGTTCCCCTTACTACTTGGCCGGACCGCCCTGCTGGGCCGGTTCCGCGTCGATCCCTCGCTTTCCTACTCGCAGACGCCGCGCCGCGCCGTCCGGGAACCCACATGAAGATCGCCATCCTGTCGCGCAATGCGCGGCTGTACTCCACGCAGCGCCTGGTCGAGGCGGCGCGCAAGCGCAAGCACACGGTCAAGGTGCTGGACCCGCTGCGCTGCTACATGAGCATTGCCCCGCAGTCGTTCGCCATCCACTTCAAGGGCAAGCCCTTGGGGCCCCTGGATTGCGTGATCCCGCGCATTGGCGCCTCCAGTACCTTCTATGGCACGGCGGTGCTGCGCCAGCTCGAGCTGATGGGCGTGCTCACGCCCAACCCATCCGATGCCGTGCTGCGCGCCCGCGACAAGCTGCGCTGCCTGCAGTTGCTGGCCTCCCGCGGCATCGACATGCCGGTGACGGCCTTCGGCGATAACCCCGACGACACCAGCGATCTGCTGGCGATGCTGGGTGACCCGCCGCACATCATCAAGCTGAACGAAGGTACCCAGGGCGCCGGCGTGGTGCTGGCCGAGAAGCGCTCGGCCTCGCAGAGCGTCATCGAGGCCTTCCGCGGCCTTTACGCCAACTTCCTCGTCCAGGAGTTCATCCGCGAGGCCAACGGCAGCGATCTGCGCTGCTTCGTCGTGGGCAATGAGGTCGTGGCATCGATGCAGCGGTCGTCGGCCCCGGGTGAGTTCCGGGCCAACCTGCACCGGGGTGGTAGCGCGGCTGCCGTGGAGCTTTCCGACGAGGAGCGCCGGGTGGCGATCGAGGCCGCCTCGGCCCTGGGGCTGGAGGTGGCCGGCGTGGACCTGCTGCGCTCGTCGCGCGGCCCCCTGCTGCTGGAAGTGAACGCGTCGCCGGGCCTGGAGGGCATCGAAGGCAGCACCGGCGTGGACGTGGCCGGGGCCATCATTGCCCACTGCGAGGCCCGCCATGCCGCCCGCCCGGCCGTCCCGAAGGTCCGCCGGGCCAGGTCCCCCAAGGGGTTAACAGCGATTTAAACGGCTACCCCCTATAAAGAACCCACTGTGATTCCGCGAGTCGGAGTGACGGTATCGGGGCAGTAGTTCTTTCGGCCCGGGCGGGTTTCCGTCCGGGCCTTTCTTTTAATGCTGTCCGGTTCACAGAATCCCCGTTAAGCTTGTTGTCGCAATACTCTTGCGACAGCACAACGGAGTGCCGCAAATGCGCGTCCTGGTCATCGAAGACAACACCGACATCGCCACCAACATCGGGGATTACCTCGAGGACCGTGGCCATGTCGTCGATTTTGCCGGCGACGGCGTCACCGGCCTGCACCTGGCCGTGGTCCACGATTTCGACGTGATCGTGCTCGACCTTACCCTGCCGGGTATGGATGGGCTCGATGTCGCGAAGAAACTGCGCCACGAAGCCCACAAGCAGACCCCGGTACTCATGCTCACCGCCCGCGATTCGCTGGAGCACAAGCTCACCGGTTTTGAATCCGGCGCGGACGATTACATGACCAAGCCGTTCGCCCTGCAGGAACTGGCCGCTCGCCTGGAAGTCCTGGCGCGCCGTGGCAAGGGCCCGCAGAGCCGAGTGCTGAAGGTCGGCGGCCTTACCTACAACCTGGATACCCTCACGGTCACCCGCGAAGGCAAATCCATCCAGCTGAACCCGATCGGGCTGAAGCTGCTGCAGGCGCTCATGGAAGCCAGCCCGTCCGTCGTGACGCGCCAGGACCTGGAGCAGCGCGTGTGGGGCGAGGAGCTGCCCGACTCGGATTCGCTGCGCGTCCATATCCACGGCCTGCGTGCCGCTATTGATAAACCCTTCGAGAAGCCGTTGATCCACACGCGCCACGGCATCGGATACCGCATGGTCGATCCGGATGCGGTCCCGACGTAAGCTCCGTTTCCGCCTGATCGTCACGTTCACGCTGTTTGGGTTCGGCCTGAGTGCGCTCTTCGCATTCGCCGCGCTCAACATTCGCACGCGTGTCGAAGAGCAGCTGATCAACTCGGCCTTGCAGGACGAGGTCGATTCGCTCAACCAGAAGGTGCTGAACAAGCAGCCGGTGTCCTTTGAGATCCTCAAGGGCGCCACCTTCAGCGACCGTACCATTTACAAGGCACCGCTGCCCTGGCAGAACCTGGACACCGGCGTCCACGATATCTTCGACCAGGGCAGCGACGGCAAGCAGCACCATTACAAGGTAGCGGTGCGCAAGGAAGGCGGGATCATCAGCTTCCTTGAGTTCGATGTATCGCGCGATGAACTGGGCAAGCGCCAGCTCATGACGAGCGTGATCGCTGCGGTGTTCCTGTTCGGCCTGCTCTCGCTCGTACTGGGCGTGTGGTTATCGTCGCGCGTGCTTCGCCCGGTGACGGACCTGGCCCGCCGCCTGCGCGATTTCCGTCGCGTCGGCAAGGCCGAGGCCCTGGCCCCGCATTTCGCCGACGACGAGGTGGGTGAGCTGGCCGTCGCGCTGGATGAATACGCGACTCGTCTCACCGCCGTGGTTGAACGCGATCGGGAATTCAACTCCGACGTGAGCCACGAGTTGCGTACGCCGCTCGCGGTGATCGCCAGCACCACGGAACTGCTGCAGGGCTCGCCGGACCTTACCGACAAGCTGCGTGAACGCCTGAAACGCATCGAGCGTGCGTCGCGCCAGGCCACCGAGCTGATTGAAGCGCTGCTGTTGCTCTCGCGCGCCGAGCGGCGTGGGCCGACGCGTGGCGAAGTCACGGATGTGGCCAAGGTGGCGAGCGATGTCATCGAAAGCCAGCGACCGCAGATGGGTGGCAAGCCGATTGAGATTGAACTCATCTCGGACGGCACCGTTGCCGTGAATGCGCCGGCTTCCGTGCTCTCGGTGGCGCTCACCAACCTCATCGGTAACGCCATCAAGTACACGATGGAAGGCCAGGTCACCGTGCGCGTGCTGGATGGCCGCATCGATGTGATCGACACCGGCCCGGGTATCAAACCCGAGGATGCCGAGAAGCTGTTCCAGCGTGGCATCCGTGGCGAAAGCGCCACGGGCGGTGGTGCAGGCCTTGGCCTGGCCATCGTGCGCCGCCTGTGCGAGCTGTACGGTTGGGACGTGTCGCTGCGGCCGCGTCCGGAAATGGCGGGTGCCATTTCCACCATCGATTTCCGCTGAAGCGGAAGAGCATCGCGCCGGAGCACACAGTTTCAAACGCTGTAGTCTCACCTGTCATCAAGATTTCATTTAGACGTCCGACTATCGCAGGCTCTTACGGCGCGTGATGGGTCGCCTCAGGGGAGGCTGGCTGCCACGCGCCTGCGATGAAAGGATGCAGGCCCTTGTTGAAGCAGACCCTCCTGGCCACGGCGCTTGCCCTGGTCCTCTCTCCCGTCGTGCATGCGACGGACACGGTGGCCACCGATACGGCGGATACCAGCACAGCGAGCAAGCGCGAGAAGGCCCAGGATCTCGATGCCGTGTCGGTGATCGGTACCGGCGAATCGCGCCAGGTGCAGCGCTCGCGCCCCCAGGACCAGAAGGCGTTGCCGCCAGGCACCAGCCTGCAGAAAGTGCTGAACACGCTCCCCGGCGTGAACGCGCAGTCCGTCGATGCGCTGGGCTCCAACGAACAATCCATGACGCTGAGCCTGCGTGGGTTCAGCGGCACGCGCCTGGGTTACACGCTCGACGGCATGCCGCTTGGCGATAGCGCCTACAACAACTACAACGGCCTCTCGATCAACCGCGCGCTGATCTCCGAGAATTTCGCGGGCGCGGAGCTCTCCGAAGGCATCGGCAACCTCGGCACGCCCTCGACCAGCAACCTCGGCGGCACGATTGCCTACACGTCCAATGATCCGCTGAAGACGATGGGCGGCCGCGTGGTGCAGACGTTCGGCAGCGACCAGAATCGCCGCACGTTCGCGCGCTTCGACACGGGCGAATACAACGGCTTTTCCATGTACCTGTCCGGTGCGCGCACCGAATCGGACCTGTGGAACAACCAGTCCGCCTACAACAAGTCCACCACCAAGCAGTTCAATGGCAAGGCCGTGTGGGATTTCGACTGGGCGCGTATCACTGGGTTCGCCGACACCTCCCGTACCTCGCAGGCGGATTATTTCTACCTGTCGAAGAGTGAGATGGCCCGCGGTCTCGGTTGGGACTGGGGCGGTTCGGCGCCGGACTGGAACAAGGCGATCGGCAAGGCGTATTGCAACGCCGGCACGTTCAACGCGAAGCTCTGCGACCGCTCGGGTGCCGATACCGATGCCGATGGCGCCTTCACGGCCGGCCAGATCCTGCGTAATGACGACCTGTACTACCTGGCGGGCGATTTCTTTCCCAGCGATGCGGTGACCATCCACGCGATGGTGTACCACCATGAGGATGCGGGCGAAGGCCACAACTGGAACAGCGGCACCTATTCCTACCCGGGCACGCCGCAGCAGCTACCGATCATCTTCCGCAACACGCTGTACACGATCAACCGCAGCGGCGCGCTGCTTTCCGCTGGCTGGGATCTCGATAACCACCACATCGAAGGCGGTGTCTGGTACGAGCACAACATCTCGTCCGCATCGCGCTACAGCAGCTACGTCACCGGCCCGCGTGACCTGAGCGCGCCGATCGATGCCACGCCTGACCTGGGTGTATTCGACCAGCGCACCGTGTGGAACACCCGCCAGGCGTTCCTGCAGGACACCATGAATTTCCTGGATAACCGCCTTACGGTGGATGTGGGTGTGAAAAGCCCGCACGTCACCTCCGATGCCACGGCGTTGCCGGGTGATGCGGTGAAGCCTATCCCCGCGAACTCGAACAACCAGTTCGCCACGGGCAAGCTCAGTGCCAGCAAGGCGTTGCTGCCGCAGGCAGGCGTTCGCTACAAGCTGGATGACACCCAGGAAGTGTTTGCCAGCTTCGCCAAGAACATCGCCATGTTCCAGGGTGGTTTCAAGCTCGGTCCGCAGGCGGTGAGCCAGGCCACCTGGGATTCGCAAGGCTCGCTCAAGCCTGAGAAGTCGCGCAGCCTTGAGGCGGGTTACCGCCTTGAAGTTGGCACCATCGCCGCATCGGCGGCTGCGTACAAGGTGCGTTTCGACAACCGCCTGCTGCAGTACAACCCGTGCGACTCTCGTAGCCCGGTCGGCCCGACCTGCGGTAACCGCTTCTACAACGTGGGTGGCGTGGATAGCCACGGTGTGGAGCTGACCCTGGTGTGGTCGCCGATCGATAGCCTGCGCTGGTTCAACTCCGCGTCGTACAACCGCTCCACGTATGCCAGCAATTACACCCAGGCCGGTGTGGTGCAGTACACGAAGGGCAAGATCCAGACCGATACGCCAACCAAGATGTTCGCCACGCAGATCGATTGGAACCAGGGGCCCTGGTTTGCCTCGCTGCGTGGCAAGTACACCGGCAAGCGCTACTACACGTACACGAACGATCGCGGCTTCGGCGGCTTCACCGTGTGGGACGTATCCGGCGGCTACGACTTCGGCTCGGCCTGGTTCGCCAAGGACATCCGCCTTTCGGTGAACGTTACCAACCTGGGCGACAAGCGCTACGCCAGCAACTTCGATTCCAGCGTGTTCGCGCCCAGCGACCCGACCGGCACGATTTACGTGTTCCACGCCTCGGCGCCGCGCCAGTACTTCGCCAACCTGGATGTCCGGTTCTGATGCGCGCGCGTCTCGCGGGGCTCATCGCGGCGTGCCTGGCAGGGTGCGCCGCCGCGCAGTCCCTCGAGGTGCGTCATCCGGACATCATCACCTCGGCGCTGCCACGTAGCGTCGAGGTGGGTGGTACGACGTACGTCGACCAGGGATTGGTCGCCGCCGGTTCACTGCCGGCGGCGACCATCGATTTCCTGGGCGATACGCTGGGCTCGTTCTCGTCGCTCGCGATTGAGCCTGGCACGTGGAAGCGGGAAGGGGATACGTACAGCGGCGTGTTGTGGACGCTGCCCGATCGCGGGCGGAACGATCCTGAGCACAACCTGTTCTTCGATTACGCCGGGCGGGTGAATCGGATTCGGTTCAGCATGACGGTGTCGCCCAGGCGGAGCTTCGGCACGGTCACATTGACGCCCGATGGCGGCATCGAACTGAAGGATTTCACCGGCAAGCCATTCACCGGTGCCGAGCCTGGCGCGGGCACACTGACCCAGCGCGACGTCGTTCTTCCTGCGCCCGCTACCGGTATCGGCGTCGGCAAGATTTCTCTCGATGCCGAATCGCTCCAGTTCATCCCCGGCGGTGGTTTCTACATCGGCGATGAGTACGCCGCGAACGTCTATCGTTTCGACGCAAAGGGCAAGCTCAATGGCGTGCTTGTCCCGCCGAATGCCGTGCGCCCTGTCGACAAGGATGGCAAGCCCTACTTCACGTCGTTGAAGCCGCCCGCGACCGGCCGCCGCAATAACCAGGGCGTAGAGGGCATGGCGCTTTCGCCTGATGGCAGCCGGTTGTTCGTGATGCTGCAAAGCGCGTTGCTGCAGGATTCGTCCGGCGCCGAGGCCTCGGGCCGTGCGCTGACCCGCGTCCTCGTTTACGACGTCTCGCGACGCAACGTTCCGTCAAAGCCGGTGGGGCACTACGTCGTGCAGCTGCCCACCTATGACGATCGTGGTGCGGGTGGCGCGCCCAATCGCACCGCGGCCCAGAGCGAGATCCGCGTGCTGGATAACCACCGCTTCATCATGCTGTCGCGTGATGGCAGCGGCTGGGGCGCGGAAGGTGGCAAGCCGATCGTGTTCAAGAGTGTGGTCATCGTCGATACCGACGGTGCAACGAACCTTGCCGGCTCGCGCTATGAGACCGGAGCGACACCGGTGATCGGCCGTGACGGTGCCTTGCGCGCCGACATCCACACCGCAGCCTGGAAGCCGCTGGTGAACATGCTCGATCCCCGTGACCTTGCACGCGCTGGGCTGGCACTCGAGCCGGGCCACGAAGGCCTGGCCCAGCTTTCAGAGAAATGGGAGGCGATGGACCTTCTCCCCGCATTGGATCCAGGCCATCCGGACGACTGGTTCCTTCTGGTCGGCAACGACAACGACTTCATCGCGAAGCACTGCGTGATGGAAGGCCAGGCCTGCGATTCGCCCATCGATAACGACAACCGCATCCTCGTGTACCGGCTCACCTTGCCGGGCATGCGTTCCACCACCGCCCCCCACCACTAGAAGGGTTTCGCGCATGATGAAACGTAAGCTGTCATCCCTGGTTGCTGTCGCGCTGTTGCTTGGCGCTGCCTCTGTACACGCCAACTCGCCGGCGTATGTGGATAGCAAGGAATACAAGGCGCTCATCGATCCCTCGCGCTTTGCGTCGAATCCTTCCAGCGCCGCGGCCACGCTGCTGAGCAACCTCTCCGCACGGCTTTCCACGCTCGGCTTCGACAAGACGATTGCTGGCAGCTTCAGTGCGGGTGATCGCGATACGCTCACCTATATCGATACGCCGCACACCTGCCAGCTGATGAGCCGCGGTTACTCGGTGCGTACGCGTGCGGGTGACCATTCGGATATCCAGTTCAAGTTCCGCCACGCGGATGAAGAGCTTTCGTACTGGACCGATGTCTCGGGTGCTGGCAAGAACAAGGAAACCAAGCTTGAAACGGATGTGACGCCGGGCAACCTGGTGCTGGCGCACTCGACCAAGCAGGATGCGACCACGACGCCCTCGACGGTGGCGGACCTCATCAAGCAGTTCCCGGGTGCGTCGGCTCTGTCCGACATCTCCGGCAGCGCGCTGTCGAAGGTGGCTGGCGTGACCGTGACCCAGCAGGAATACGATGGCCCCACCTCGGACCTGGGCCAGTCGATCGCCGAGTTCACGCTGACGTTGTGGTACGTGGATGGCGCGACGACGCCGACGCTGGCCGAGCTGTCGTTCCGCGTGGAAGCAGACGAAGACAAGTACTTCACCACGCCGGTGCTGCAGCGCTCGCAGGTGTTGAACCAGGCCATCGGCTCGATCGGCAACAACTGGAACATCGCCAACGATGGCGGCAAGACCAGCTGGCTCTACGCGTACAAGTCGTCCAGCTACCCCAACGGGTTCTGCAACTAATAGGTACATGTAGGAGCGCGCTCGCGCGATGGGGCGTGCCGCAAGCCCCATCGCGTGCAAGCACGCTCCTACAAGTGGGGCTTTAGACCGGTTCGAGCCAGCCCCAGCGGTCCTGGGTCTTGCCGTTGAACAGGCCGAAGTACAGTTCCTGCAGGCGGCGGGTGATCGGGCCAGCCTTGCCGGTGCCGACCTTCTTGCTGTCCACCGAGCGGATCGGGGTCACTTCGGCGGCGGTACCGCACATCAGGATCTCATCGGCGAGGTACAGGTACTCGCGCGGCAGGTCACGCTCGATGACCTCGATGCCTTCCTCGCGCGCCAGCGTGATGAGCGTGTGGCGGGTGATACCGGTGAGGATCGATGCGCTGGCGGGCGTGGTGTGCAGCGCGCCGTCGAACACGAGGAACAGGTTCTCGCCGGCACCTTCGCTCAGCAGGCCAGTGGAGGCCAGGGCGATGCCCTCGCCGAAACCAAGGCGGCGCGCCTCACGCGCGATCAGCTGGCCGGAGAGGTAGTTGCCGCCGGCCTTGGCGCCCGCCGGGATGGTGTTGGGGGCGAAACGCTGCCAGCTCGACACGCACGCATCGATACCGTTCTCGAGGGCCTCGGGACCGAGGTACGGGCCCATCGGCCACGTGGCCACGGCTACGTCGATCGGGGTTTCGGCAGAAAGGCCAAAGCCGCCCAGGCCACGGTAGGCCACCGGGCGCAGGTACGAAGCGCGCTGCTCGTTCTTCTTGATCACCGCGCGGCAGGCTTCCGCCAGCTCATCGAGGGTGTACGGCAGTTCCATGTCGTAGATCTTGGCCGACAGGAACAGGCGCTTCAGGTGGTCGGTGAGGCGAAAGATCGCCGCGCCATCCGGCGTCTCGTAGCTGCGGATACCTTCGAAGACGGACGAGCCGTAATGAAGGGCGTGGGACATGACGTGCGCGGTGGCATCGCGCCAGGGCTTGATCTGCCCGTTCTGCCAGATCCATTCAGGGTAGTTCTGCGACATGGGAGCGCTCCGGAGGGGACCGCCCATGATAACGGTTGGGGAGGGGGTTCACATGGCGCGCCGCGCCATCCGGTCTTACGCGGGCGGCCGCAGCCAGAGGCAGCCCGATTCGCGGACAACGCCGAAATGTACGTGGTGCGAGGCTTCCCCGGCACCGGGGATCCGGGTGACGGCATCAATGCCATCGGCCTCGTCGCCCTCCAGCGAGAGCAGGGTCTGCTTCACCACGCTATCCAGGCTGCGGATGTTGTCGACCGCCCCGCCACTGCCGTACCCAGTCCACAGGGTGAGTCCACCGATGCGGTTGGCATCGCGGCGGTTGAAGGCCTGGGCGACCGCCACGCGCAGGGTCGCCATGTCCTGGGCGCAGAGCAGCCCGGTGGAAGGCGCCGAGCCTTCGGGGGCAGCCGTGCTGGAGGCGGATGGGGGTGCGATCGAGCGCGCGCCCAGGTTGGTGCAGGGCTGGTCCGTGTACACCGGGCCGCCGTCCTTGCCCACGCAGCGGTGGACCTCGGTCTGTGCGGCAGCGGGGGTGGCGGCGAACAGCAGCAAGAGCGAGATGAGCAGGAGGGTGGCGCGGATCACGGGAGGGCGCTTTGGTGGCACAGGAGGCGCCATCATCCGCGACCGTGGCTTAGCGCATGGTGACGGCGCGCACGTTTGCCATCACGCGTTCACGCCAGACGCTCAAGCACCGCCGTGGTCGCCCGGGCCCGGTTGATCGTATAGAAGTGCAGGCCGGGGGCGCCGCCATCGAGCAGGCGGCGGCACAGCTCGGCCACCACATCGGCGCCCAGTTCGCGGACCGCGGCCGCATCGTCCCCATGCGCCTGCATGCGCTTGACGATCCAACGGGGGATCTCCGCGCCGCACTGTTCGGAGAACCGGCGCAGCTGGCTGAAGTTGGCGATGGGCATGATGCCCGGGACGATGGGCAGATTTACGCCCAACCGGGTCACGTCATCCACGAAGCGGAAGTAGGCGTCGGGGTTGAAGAAGTACTGGGTGATCGCCCCATTGGCGCCGGCATCGCACTTGGCCTTGAAGTGGCGCAGGTCGTCCAGCGCGTTCTCGGCCTGCGGGTGGGTCTCGGGGTAAGCGGCCACTTCGATGTGGAAGTGATCCCCGCTGTGCTCGCGGATGTAGGCGACCAGCTCGGCGGCGTAGCGGAAATCGCCCGGGGTGGCCATACCGGAGGGCAGGTCGCCGCGCAGCGCCACGATGCGCCGGCAGCCGCGTTCCTTGTACTCGTCCAGCAGGGCACGGATCTCGGCTTTCGTGCCGCCCATGCAGGAGAGGTGGGGGGCCACCGAAAGGCCGTGGGTGGCGCGCAGGCGCTTCACGGTGTCGCCGGTGTAGCTGAGCGTCGAACCACCGGCGCCGAACGTCACCGAGACGTAGTCGGGCGAGTGGTCCTTCAACCGTTCAACGGCCTTGTCCAGCTGGTCGCGCTGTTCGTCGGTCTTGGGCGGGAAGAATTCGAAGCTGACAGCGGGCATGGGTTAGCACCTGGAAGCGATACGCTGAGTATATATCTTTCCATCCAGATGGAAAGATGGCTAATTACGGGTTCACGCAGTTCGGGCAAGATGGTGCGTGCCTATTTCCCGCTCCGGAGACCGCGCCATGCCCGCATTCACGCCCAACGTCCCGCCGTGTACGGCCGAGATGATCACGCTGGCTACCGATGACCGCGGTGGCGATCTCAACGGCATGTCCCACGCTGGCACGTACCTGGTGCTGACCAACAAGAGCGGGCAGGCCTGCACGCTGCTCGGCTTGCCATCGGTATCGATGAAGGATGCGAAGGGCTTGGTGCTGCCGATGAAACGGCAGGCGCCCGTGGGGATGCACCCAGGTCCGGTGGTGGTGCCGTTGCGGCTGGAACCGGGCGCGAGCGCGCGGGCATCGCTGCGCTGGGTATCGGGCGATGTGTATGACAACGGGCGTTGCGTCGATGCGGCGCGCGTGGAGGTGCGCATGGGCAATCAGGTGCTGGCCACGGGAATCACAGGGCACCTGTGTGGTGAAAGCGGGCAGCCTGTCGCATTTGAACAATCGCCGTTGACGAGGAATACCTGACGCAAAAAAAAGAGGCGCCCTCATCGGGCGCCTCCTTCGTTACCGCAGAACCACCGCTGATCAGTAGCGGTAATGATCCGGCTTGTACGGGCCTTCCACCGGCACGCCGATGTAATCGGCCTGGTCCTGGGTCAGCACGGTGAGCTTCACGCCGATCTGCTCCAGGTGCAGGCGCGCCACTTCCTCGTCCAGCTTCTTCGGCAGGCGGTACACGGTGTTCTCGTACTTGTCCTTGTTCGCCCACAGGTCGAGCTGGGCGAGGGTCTGGTTCGAGAAGCTGTTCGACATGACGAAGCTCGGGTGGCCGTGGGCGCAGCCGAGGTTCACCAGGCGGCCTTCGGCCAGCATGTAGATGCTGTTGCCGGTCGAAGCGAAGGTGTAGCGATCCACCTGCGGCTTGATGTTCTCGCGGGTCGCATCCTTCGATGCGTTCAGGCGATCCATCTGGATCTCGTTATCGAAGTGGCCGATGTTGCAGACCAGGGCGTTGTTCTTCATCTTCGCCATGTGTTCCAGCGTGATGATGTCCTTGTTGCCCGTGGTGGTCACGTAGATATCGCCGAGGCCGAGGGTCTCTTCGATCGTGGTGACCTGGAAGCCTTCCATCGCGGCCTGCAGGGCGTTGATCGGGTCGATCTCGGTCACGATCACGCGAGCGCCGAAGCCCTTCAGCGAGTGCGCGCAACCCTTGCCCACATCACCGTAACCGCAGACCACGGCGACCTTGCCGGCGACCATCAGGTCGGTCGCACGCTTGATGCCGTCAGCCAGCGATTCGCGGCAGCCGTAGAGGTTGTCGAACTTCGACTTTGTGACCGAGTCGTTGACGTTGATGGCCGGGACCAGCAACTTGCCGGCTTCGGCCAGCTGGTACAGACGGTGCACGCCGGTGGTGGTCTCTTCCGAAACGCCCTTCCACTCGGCGGCGATCTTCTTGAACCAGCCGGGACGGGCGGCGGCGGTCTTCTTGACCAGATCCTTGATGACCTGCTCTTCGTGGTTGCCGCTGGGGGTGTTCACCCAGTCGGAACCGTCTTCCAGCTCCACGCCCTTGTGGATGAACAGGGTGGCGTCGCCACCGTCGTCCACGATGAGCTGCGGGCCGAGCTCACCCGGGTGGGTCAGCATGTCGAGCGTGCAGTCCCAATATTCCTCCAGCGATTCGCCCTTCCAGGCAAACACCGGCAGGCCGCCGGCGGCCAGGGCGGCAGCGACGTCATCCTGGGTGGAGAAAATGTTGCACGAGGCCCAGCGAACCGAAGCGCCCAGCTCGCGCAGGGTCTCCGCCAGCACGGCGGTTTCCTTGGTGACATGCAGCGAGCCGGAGAGGCGCACGCCCTTCAGCGGCTTTTCCTTGGCGTAGCGGGCGCGGATCTGCATCAGGCCCGGCATTTCCTCTTCCGCCATGCGGATGCGGCGGCGGCCGAGGTCAGCGAGCGAGATATCACGGACCTTGAAGTCCTGGGTGGCGTTGTCTTTGGTGACAGCGTTCATGGTGGCGTAGCTCCGGATGGTTACGGGGGCGCCGTTTGCACGGGAAACCGCGCCGAGCCTGGCCATCGGGGCAAAAAACCCCCTCCGGTCGCAGCGCCCCTCGGCGGGCAAGATCAGTCGCCGATTATATCGCGGAATCCGGATGATCAGATGAATACACTTTTTTATGTACTCTCGGGGTTCGCCCCCGACCTGAGTGACTGATGGAAGCTGCACGCGATCCCGAATTCCTCCCCCATGACGGCCCCCTGCGCGAGGACGTACGCCGCCTTGGCGCCCTGGTAGGCCAGATGCTGGCTGAGCAGGGCGGGCAGGCCTTCTTTGAACGGGTGGAGGCGGTCCGTACCGCCGCCATCCACCGCCGCCGTAGCGGGGCCGCCGTGGATGCCCTGGCCGGCACCCTGACGGGGCTGGGCGCCGACGACGCCGAGGCGCTGGCCCGGGCCTTCGCCACCTATTTCCAGGCGGTGAATACCGCCGAGCGCGTGCACCGCATCCGCCGTCGCCGCGATTACCAGCGCGAGGGCGGGGCGCCGCAGCCGGAATCGCTGGCGGCCGTGGTGGGCCAGCTGAAAAACGAGGGTGTGACCGCCGAGGAGCTGACCACGCTGCTGGGCAAGCTCGATGTGGAGCCCGTGTTCACGGCCCATCCCACCGAAGCGGTGCGCCGTTCGCTGCTGGAGAAAGAGCAGGAGATCGTCCGCGCCCTTGTCGACGAGTTTGACCCGACCCGCACTCCGCAGGAATTGCGCGATGACGATGCGCGCATCCTGATGGCGCTCTCGGCGGGGTGGCAGACGGCCGAAGCCTCGCCGGTACGGCCCAGCGTCTCGGATGAGTTCGACCACGTGGGGTTCTATCTTTCCCGGCCGATCTACCGTGTACTGCCGGCCCTGTATGAGTCGCTGGAACAGGCGATTGCCGAGCACTACAGCGAGGGTGTGGTGGTGCCACGCGTCCTGCGCTTCGCCACGTGGGTGGGTGGCGACATGGACGGCAACCCCAACGTCAATGCCGATACGATCGCCGCGACGCTGGCTGCCCAGCGATCGCTGGTGCTCGAGCGCTACGTGGAGGGTGTGAACGAACTGGGCCGGCTGCTTAGCCAGACCGACGATCGCGTGTCCCTGGACGATAAGCTCGGTCGCCGCCTGGACGATTACCGCGAACAGATGCCCGCCGCGGCCTCGCGCATCCGCCCGCGCCACGCGGATATGCCGTACCGCGCGTTTCTTACCTTCGTCGCCGAGCGGCTGGAGGCCACCTTGCATGAAGGCGATGACGCCTATGCCTCGGCCGGCGAGTTCATTGACGACATTGCACTGGTGGAGAAGAGCCTGCTGAACCACGGTGGCCGCCACGCCGGCGCCTATGCCGTCGGCAGGCTGCTCTGGCGGGCGCGCACGTTTGGCTTCCACCTGGCACGGCTGGATGTGCGCCAGGATGCGCGCGTGCATGACGAAGCGCTTTCCGCGCTGCTTGATGATGCCGGCTGGGCTGATCGCGAGGCCGATGCACGGGTAAAGACATTGCGTCCTTACGCGGCGGGCGAGCGCAGTTTCGTCGCGGGGGATGACCACGATGCCGCGGGCATGCTGCGCAACGTATTCGCCACGCTGGCCGAGTCGCGCAAGCGCTACGGCACCGAGGCCACGGGCCTCTACATCATCAGCATGGCCGAGACCGCGGCCGATGTCCTTGCCGTGTTGGCGCTCGCGCGCCGCGGCGGCCTGCTGGAAGGCGGCCGCGTACCGCTGGATGTCGCGCCACTGTTCGAAACCATCGATGACCTCAAGGGCGGCCCGGCCACGCTGCAGGCATTGCTCGATGACCCGGTATACCGCGCACACCTCAAGGCACGCGGTGATCGCCAGTGGGTGATGCTTGGTTACTCCGATAGCGGCAAGGATGGCGGCACCGTCGCCTCCAAGTGGAGCCTGCAGCGCGCCCAGGTGGAGTTGCTCGAAGTGGCGGCGAAGGCCGGCATCCGCGTGGCGTTTTTCCACGGCCGTGGTGGTTCCGCCAGCCGCGGTGGGTCGCGCATTACCCCTGCACTCATGGCCTCGCCGCGCGGTTCTGTGGGCGGTGTGCTGCGCGTGACCGAGCAGGGCGAGGTGATCCACCGCAAGTACGGTATCCGTGCCCTCGCCGTGCGTAACCTGGAACAGACGCTCGGCGCGGTCATGCGCGCATCGCTGCGCCCGCGCGTGGCGGAAGTGCGTGAATCGGGCTGGAAGGATGTGATGGTTCGCCTCTCGGACGAGAGCCGCAAGGCGTACCGCGCGTTCGTCGACATGGAAGGCTTCGTCGACTACTTCCGTGGCGCCACGCCCATCGATGTCATCGAACGGATGACGCTCGGTTCGCGCCCCGCACGCCGTCGCAGCATGAAGGGCGTGGAAGACCTGCGCGCCATCCCGTGGGTGTTCTCGTGGACGCAGTGCCGTGCGGTGCTCACCGGCTGGTACGGGCTGGGTAGCGCGCTGGAGACCGTGGCGAAGGAATGCGGTGAGGAGACCCTCGGGCGCATGGCGAAGGAGTGGGCCTTCTTTGCCACCATGCTGGATGATGTGGAGATGGTGCTGGCCAAGGCCGATATCGATATCGCCGAGGCGTTCTCTGAACTGGCCGGACCGTTGCACGCAAAGTTCTTCCCGAAGGTGCGTGAAGAGTTCGAACGCACGGTAGCGTGGGTGCTGCGCCTGAAGGGCGCGAACGAACTGCTCCAGCGGGAGCCACGCCTGGCCACTTCCATCCGCCTGCGCAACCCGTACGTGGACCCGATGAGCCTGCTCCAGGTCGACCTGCTCAAGCGCTGGCGCGCCACGGGTGGGAAGGACGATGCGCTGTTGAATGCCCTCGTTGCCTGCGTCAACGGTGTGTCGCAAGGCCTGCAGAACACCGGTTGACGCACCCCGCCCCGTAGGAGCCCACCCTGTGGGCGACATCTTTTCGCGATCAGGCAGCAGCCCCTGCAGCCCGATCGCGAACAGCGTCGCCCACAGGGTGGGCTCCTACACGGCGGCACAGTCTCAGCGGCTTTGCGGCTAAAGCTGGCTCGAACCCTGCCGAAAACGACGTTACATGCCGCATAAATTGCGACAGGTCACCTTTTCTGCAGGTTCCTCATGAAAGACACCCTCCGTCGTGCCCGCTGGCGCGGCCTGAGCGTGGGCGCGCGCCTCACGCTGCTGGTCGTGGCCATTGTCTCGCTTGGCATCGCCTTGTTGACCCTGCTCGTCACGACCATGGTCTCAAGGGAGCTGGAGACGCGCTCCCGCGATGACCTGGCCCGCGGCAACCACGCCATCATCGCGATGGTGAACACCTTCAGCGGTGCGCTCCTCGCCGAATCCGACCGCTTCCTCACCGTATTCGAGAGCTATTTTCCTGCGGGTACGCTCGCCGTCGATCCCCTGAAGCGGGTGAAGATGGGTGACCGTACGGTGCCGGTCATGGCGATGGGCGGCAAGGCGATCAATGGTGATTTCACGACGGTCGATGAGTTCTCCGACCGGGCCCATGTTGTCGCCACCATGTTCGTGCGCGATGGCCAGGATTTCATCCGCGTTACCACCTCGCTGAAAAAGCAGGACGGTTCGCGCGCGGTGGGTACATCCATCGATCACGCCCATCCGGCCTTCCCCCTCCTGCTTTCCGGCAAGGGCTACGGTGGCCCGGCGATCCTGTTCGACAAGCCCTACATCACCCGTTACGAACCCATCCGTGACGCGGCTGGCAACGTGATCGGTGCATGGTTCGTCGGCGTGGAGATCAGCCAGGAAATGGCCGCGCTGCAGGCGCAGATTTCGTCGATCCGCATCGGCGAGACGGGCCACTATTCGGTGATCGATGCGAGCCCTGGCAAGCGCTATGGCTCGTATATCGTGGACCCGGCGCTCAACGATGCCGAAGGCAAGGCCGATGGCGCGGCGCTGAAGGTGCTCGATACCGACGGCCAGTCGTTCTATGGCCGCATGCTGTCCGCTGGCAAGGGAGAAACGCGTTATCGCGTCGCCGTGGGTGGGCACGACATGGAGCGCCTGGCGGTTTACGAGACCGACCCGTCGTGGCACTGGATGGTGACCGGTACGGTCGACATGGATGAGCTTTATGCGCCGGTACGCCACCTGCGCAACATGGCGATCGGCAGCAGCCTCGTCATCATTGCCGTACTTTGCGTGCTGCTGTTTATCGCGATCCGTGTGCGGATCACGCGGCCGCTTTCGTCGGCCGTCCAGGCCGCCAGCCGCCTGGCCGAAGGTGACCTTACGGCGCGCCTGGGTTCCACGCGTGGTGATGAAATTGGCCAGCTCATGAACGCCATCGATGGTATTGGCGATGGCCTGGGCTCGATTGCGCAATCGGTGCGGCGGGCGACGGCCAGCATGGCGGGGAGCACCTCGGAGATCGCGGCGGGCAACACGGATCTTTCCATGCGTACGGAGCGCCAGGCAGCGGAACTTCAGATGACGGCGGCGAGCCTCGATCTGCTGACCCGTACCGTACGCGACAACGCGGGTAATGCGGCGCGCGCCAGCACGCTGGCGGAGGGTGCCAGCGTCGCCGTGCAGCAGGAAGCCGGCGCGATGGCCGAAGCCGTCGCATCGATGAACGGTATCCAGGCGTCAGCCCAGCGTATCGCCGATGTCATCGGCATCATCAACGGCATTGCATTCCAGACGAATATCCTGGCGCTGAATGCCGCCGTGGAAGCGGCGCGTGCAGGCGAGCAGGGTAAGGGCTTTGCAGTGGTGGCGGAGGAGGTGCGCAACCTCGCGCAACGCAGTGCCAAGGCAGCGAAGGAAATCGAGGCGCTGATTACCGAGTCGGTCGCCCAGGTGGATGCTGGCCACGGCCTCGTGACCGAGGCGGGCCACAACATGCAGGCGGTGATCGGCCGCATCCGTGACGTGGCTGAGCTGATGGGCGATATCAGCCGCGCATCCACCGCACAGTCCGAACAGATCGGCCAGATCAATCATGCGGTCTCGCGCATGGATGATTCCACCCAGCAGAATTCGGCGCTGGTGGAAGAGGCCGCGGCGGCGGCCAAAAGCCTCGAAGACCAGGCCGCGGAACTGGCGCGGGTCGTCGAGGTGTTCCGGCTCTAGGCTGGAGGGTTACCCCTCCAGCTCTTCCCACCGCGCAAACGCCGTATCCAGTTCGGCCTGCAGCTTTGCCAGCTCTTCATTGCCCCGCGTGATCGCAGCGGCATCCTGCTGGTAGTACTTCGGATCGTTCATCGCTTCGGTGCGCTTTGCGATGGCGGTTTCCAGCTCTTCCAGCTTCGCAGGCAGCAGGTCCAGCTCACGCTGCTCCTTGAACGAGAGCTTCTTCTTCGCGGCAGCCGGCGTCGGTGCCGGTGCAGCCGCCGGTGCTGCTGGCGTCGGCTTGGCGGTGGCCGCTGCGGCGGCCTTCGCGGCGGCCACGATCGGCTTCTGACGCAGCCAATCGCTGTATCCGCCGACGTATTCGCCGATCTCGCCATCGCCTTCAAGCACCAGCGTGCTGGTGACGACGTTATCGATGAAGTCGCGATCGTGGGAGACGAGCAGCAGCGTGCCGGTGTATTCGCCCAGCAGTTCTTCGAGCAGTTCCAGCGTTTCGACATCCAGGTCGTTGGTCGGTTCGTCCATCACGAGCAGGTTGGACGGTTGCGCGAACAGTTTGGCCAGGAGCAGGCGGTTGCGTTCGCCGCCCGACAGGCGGGTGATCGGCGCGCGGGCGCGCTCAGGCGAGAACAGGAAATCCTGCAGGTAGCCGATGATGTGCTTGCGCTGCCCGTTCAGCTCGATGTACTCGCGGCCTTCGGCCACGTTATCCAGTGCATTCAGGCGATCGTCCAGCGCGATGCGGTGCTGGTCGAAGTAGGCGATCTCCAGGCCCGTGCCGAGTACCACGGTGCCTTCCTGCGGGGCGAGCTGGCCCAGCATGATCTTCAGCAGGGTGGATTTGCCGGCGCCGTTCGGCCCCATGATGCCAACACGGTCGCCGCGCATGATCGTCGTCGAGAAATCGCGGATCAGCGTGCGGCCATCGTAGGCCTGGGTGACATGCTTCGTCTCCACGACCTTGCGGCCGGAGGCCTGCGCATTGGCCATGGTCATCTTGGCGTTGCCCGTGCCCTCGCGGCGTTCCGAGCGTTCGCGGCGCATGGCCTTCAGCGCGCGCACGCGGCCTTCATTGCGGGTGCGGCGCGCCTTGATGCCCTGGCGGATCCACACTTCTTCCTGGGCCAGCTTGCGATCGAAATGCGCGATGGCCTGGGCCTCGGCGTGCAGGCGCTCTTCGCGGCGGCGCAGGTAATTATCGTAATCGCCCGGCCAGCTGCTCACCTGGCCGCGGTCGATCTCGACAATGCGCGTGGCCAGCGAGCGCAGGAAGCTACGGTCGTGGGTGATGAAGACGATGGCGCCGGCAAAGCCCTTCAGGAAGCCTTCCAGCCACGCGATCGCTTCGATATCCAGGTGGTTGGTGGGCTCATCGAGCAGCAGCAGGTTCGGGTCGCGGACCAGGGCCTGGCCCAGTAGCACGCGACGCTTCATGCCGCCGGACAGATCGGCGAAATCGGCGTGCTCAGGCAGTTCCAGGCGTTCAATGACGTTTTGTACGCGGGCATCCAGATCCCAGGCATTGTTCGCCTCGATCTGCGCCTGGACATCGCCCAGGCCATCCATGTCGCCTTCTTCCAGCAGGTGGTGATAGCGGGCCAGCAGGTGGCCCAGCTCGCCCAGCCCATCGGCCACCACATCGAACACACTGCCCGACGTGTCCTGCGGCACTTCCTGGGTCAGCCGCGCCACGCGCGTGCCACCCTGCAGGCGGATCTCCCCATCATCGGGCTTCAGCTCACCTGCGATGAGCTTCATCAGCGTGGATTTGCCAGCGCCGTTGCGGCCGACGATACAGACGCGCTCACCCAGGTCGAGCGAAAGATCGACCTGTTCAAGCAGGAGGGGGCCGCCGACGCTGTAGTCGAGGCCAAGGATTTGGATGAGAGACATCCGCCTATTGTAGCTGGCCCCGGGGCCAGCCGGGCCCTACAGGGTGTCGAGGCGGTAGCGGGTGAGCTGGCGGTAGGTGGTGCCGGGGCGCAGGATGGCGCCTTCGGCCAGGGGGGTATTCACCTGGTCGGGGAACGCCTGTGCCTCAAGGGCGAACCCGGCGAACGCCGCATAGGGGTGGCCCTCCCGGTTCATCTGCCCGGTGAGCTTCTGGCCGCTGTAGAACTGAAGCCCCGCGCGGTCTGTTTCCACGGTGAGACGGCGTCCGCTCGAGGGTTCGGTGACCACGGCGACCACGCGTGGCGTGCCCGGGGCCGTGCCGTACGGGACATAGCAATGATCGAAGCCACCGGCCACGCGCAATTGCGCATCCGGCCAGTGCAGGCGTGACCCAATAGGCGCCGCTTCGCGGAAATCGAACGCTGTACCGGAGACATGCCTGCGCTCGATCGGAATGGCCTGCTCATCCGTCGCAAGGAACTCTTCCGCGTCGATGCGGATCACGTGGTCGCGAATATCCGGGCGGCGGTCGTTGAGGTTGAAATAGGGATGGGCCGTCACGCTGAAGGGGGTTGGCGCGTCCGCGGTCGCTTCGTAATCGAGCTCCAGCGCCCCATCGTCGTCAAGCGCGACGCGCAGCTGCACCCGCACTTCGCCCGGGAAGCCGCCGTCGCCTTCCGCCGAAACCAGGCGGAACAACAGTGCGTCGCCATCCCGCTCGACATCCCAGCGCCGCAGGTGGAAACCATCGTGGCCGCCGTGGAGATGATTGTCGCCATCGTTGCGGTCCACCTTGTGCTCGATCCCATCGAGCTGGAAACGGCCGCCGCGGAGACGGTTGGCCCAGCGGCCGACGATACCGCCCATATAGGCACTGGCAGAGAGATAGTGCGCGGCGTCGGGGTGGCCCAGCAGTACCTCGCCGAGCTGGCCTTGCCGGTCGGGTGATTGCCACGAGAGCAGGGTAGCGCCCAGGTCGCTGATATCGACCCGCGCGCCGCGCGCGTTGCGCAACGTCCAGCGATGGAGGGAGCGTCCGTCGGGCAGGGTGCCCCAGGCGGTGGGTTCGGAAATAGGCATCGGGGAGAACGGTCCGTGCCGGCGACCTTCAGGAGGTGGCCGTCTTGCGGTGGGATTCGAGGTATTGGCGCGGCGTGCAGTCATACTCACGGCGGAATACCGCATACATGTATTGCAGCGACGTGAAGCCGCAGCGGATGGCGATATCCGCGAGTGTGGTATCGCCGTTGATGATCAGGTCGCAGGCCGTATCGAGCTTGTGCTTCAGGATGGCCTGGTGCACGGTCTGCTTCAGCTCGCGCTTGAAGTGTTCCTCGAGCACCGTGCGCGATACGCCCACGTAATCGGCGACCTGTTCGGTCTTGATGCCCAAGCAACCGTATTGGCGAATGTAATGGCTGGCGCGCATGACGTGCGGGCTGCGCATGGGCTGGAAGCGGCTCGATACCTGCACGTTGATTCCCACGGGCGGGACAATTACGCGGGTGGTCGAGCAATCCATGCCACGTAGCATCTGGTGCAACACGTGCGCCGCAGTGCGGCCCATTTCTTCCGCGCCCTGGATCACGGAGGTCAGCGGTATGCGGTTCAGCAGCTGCGCCATGGGGTCGTTATCGATACCCACGATCGCCACCTGCTCCGGGACCGCAATGCCACCGATGACGCAGGCCTGCAGCAGCTGGCGGGCACGCGCATCGGTGACGGCGATGATGCCGATGGGCTTGGGCAGGCTGGCCAGCCATTCCACCAGGTGTTCCACCGCTTCACCCCAGCCGCCCGCGCTGGTGGGCGAGCCCTCGTACACGATGCCTTCCACGTTTTCCGCCGCCACGATGGCCCGGAACGCATGCTCGCGCTCCTGTGCCCAGCGGCTGCTGGTGGTGGCCGGGATCCCGTAGAGGGCAAAGCGAGACAGCCCCTGCTCGATCAGGTGATCGTAAGCAAGCCGTACAAGACGCGCGTTGTCCGTGGCGATGTAGGGTACGCCCGCCGGGTAATGCGTCGGATCCTGGTAGGAGCCGCCCACGGCGACCACGGGGATGTGCAACTCGCGCAGCGCCTCCTCGGCCTCCGGGTCGTCGAAGTCGGCAATGACGCCATCGCCCTTGAACTGGTGGATGTCGCGCATGCGGCTGCGGAAATCTTCTTCGAGGAAGAGATCCCACTCGACGCGGGTGCTGTTGAGGTAATGCCCAATGCCCGCGATGACCTGGCGGTCATAGACCTTGTTGGCATTGAACAACAGTGCGATGCGATGCGGTGCCATGAACGAGAAAACTAGCAGGGAACGCGCCCGGAGGCCATGACGCAGCGCGGCAGGAAAAAGGCAGAAGGGGTTAATGGAAATCGCAATTGCACCCAAACGCCCCGATAGCGAGCATCGGTAGGATTCGTCCCCACGTTCGTCAAGGAATTGTTATGTCGTACTTCTCCAGCATTCCGAAAATCACCTTCGAAGGCCCGGGTTCCGATAACCCGCTGGCGTTCCATCATTACGATGCCAACCGCAAGCTGCTGGGCAAGACGATGGCCGAGCATCTGCGCCTGGCGGTGTGCTATTGGCACACGTTCGTCTGGCCTGGCTCTGATGTATTTGGCGCGGGCACGTTCGACCGGCCCTGGCAGCAGGCGGGCGAGCCGATGGCGAAGGCGCGGGAAAAGGCCGATGCCGCATTCGATTTCTTCACCCGCCTGGGCACCCCGTTCTACACGTTCCACGACACCGACGTGGCGCCCGAGGGCAACAGTCTGGCCGAGTACCGCAACAACTTCGCGGCCATGGTCGATGTGCTGGAGAAAAAACAGGCCGAGACCGGCGTCAAGCTGCTTTGGGGTACGGCCAACGTATTCAGCAATCCGCGTTATGCTGCAGGCGCCGCCACCAACCCGCAGCCGGACGTGTTCGCCTACGCGGCCACCCAGGTGCGCCACGCCATGGAAGCCACCCACCGCCTGGGCGGTGAGAACTATGTGCTGTGGGGCGGCCGCGAGGGCTACGAAACCCTGCTCAATACCGACCTGAAGCGTGAGCGCGCACAGCTGGGTCGCTTCTTCCAGATGGTGGTGGAGCATAAGCACAAGCTCGGCTTCAAGGGCACCATTCTCATCGAGCCCAAGCCGCAGGAGCCCACCAAGCACCAGTACGATTACGACAGCGCCACGGTGTACGGCTTCCTCAAGGATTTCGGCCTCGAGAACGAAGTGAAAACCAACCTGGAAGCGAACCACGCCACGCTCGCCGGCCATTCGTTCCAGCACGAGGTGGCCACCTCCATTGCGCTTGGCCTGTTCGGTTCCATCGATGCCAATCGTGGCGATCCGCAGAATGGCTGGGATACCGACCAGTTCCCGAACAGCGTGGAAGAGATGACCCTGGTCACCTACGAAATCCTGAAGGCAGGTGGTTTCACCACGGGTGGTTTCAATTTCGATACCAAGGTGCGCCGCCAGAGCCACGAGGCCGCCGATCTCTTCCATGGCCATATTGGTGCGATCGATACGCTCGCCCTCGGTCTTGAGCGTGCGGTGAAGATGATCGAAAAGGACACCCTGGCCGAACTGAAGGCGAAGCGCTACGCGGGCTGGGATGCGGATTTTGGTACGAAGATCCTCAACGGCGGCTTCACGCTTGCTTCGCTATCCGACGAAGCCATCGCGCGCGACCTGCACCCGAAGCACGCTTCCGGCCACCAGGAGTTGCTCGAAAATATCGTCAACCGCTATATCTATGGGTGATATGAAACCCGACATGGAAGCATCGGCACCGCTGTACCTCGGCATTGACCTGGGCACGTCGTCGGTCAAGGCCGTCCTCATCGACGACGCTGGCGCCGTGCGCGCCAGTGCGTCCAGCCCGCTCACCGTATCCCACCCCAGGCCGCGCTGGTCGGAGCAGGATCCAGCGGCGTGGTGGTCTGCCACGGAAGCCGCGGTCGGCGATGTGTTGCAACGCGTGGATGGCCACCGTGTCGCCGCCATCGGCCTGTCCGGCCAGATGCACGGCGCCACGCTGCTCGATAAGTCGGACAACATCCTGCGGCCGGCCATCCTCTGGAACGATGGCCGCTCCGATGTGGAGTGCGCCGAACTCGAAAAGGTGCCTGGTTTCCGTGAGGTCACCGGCAATCTGGCCATGCCAGGCTTCACGGCACCCAAGCTAGCCTGGGTGCGCAAGCACGAGCCGGAGACCTTCGCCCGCGTGGCCAAGGTGCTTCTGCCCAAGGATTACCTGCGCCTTCGGCTCACCGGCGACTACATGACCGACGCCTCGGACGCAGCGGGCACGCTGTGGCTGGATGTGCGTAAGCGCCAGTGGAGCGACGCCATGCTGGCCGCCACGGGACTGGATCGCTCGCACATGCCGGAGGTGTTTGAAGGAAGCCAGCCTGCGGGGCGCCTGCGCAAGGAACTCGCCGATCGCTGGGGCATGAAGACCGTGCCGGTCGCGGCCGGCGGTGGTGATAACGCTGCCGGCGCCGTTGGTGTGGGCATCGTCCGCAATGGCCAGGCCATGCTCTCATTGGGCACCTCCGGGGTGTACTTCGCGGTTTCCGATGGCTATCGCTCCAGCCCGGAAACCGCGGTCCACAGCTTCTGCCATGCGTTGCCGGACACCTGGCATCTCATGTCGGTGATGCTCAATGCGGCAAGTTGCCTGGACTTCACGGGACGCCTAACCGGTTATCCGGACGTGGCCGCCCTGTTGGCCGACGCGGAGCACACCGGGTGGAAGAAGGGCGGCCCGCTCTTCCTGCCCTACCTGACCGGTGAGCGCACGCCACACAACAATCCACACGCCCGCGGCTCGTTCACGAACCTCGGCCCGGATACGGCGCGCGCCGATCTGGCCAATGCCGCGCTCGAAGGTGTCGGCCTCGGCCTGCTCGATGGTTTGCTGGCGGTCGAAGGTACGGGCCTGGTGTCGGAGGAAATCACCGTCATCGGTGGTGGTTCGCGTAGCGCGTACTGGACCCAGATGCTTGCCGACATCCTCGGCAAGCCGCTGGTACTGCGTGCCGGTGGCGAGGTCGGCCCCGCGCTGGGCGCGGCCCGGCTGGCCCGCCTGGCGGTGCAGCCGGGGGCCTCGCTGGACGAGGTTTGCCCGATGCCCCCGGTCACGGCGGTCCGCGAGCCCGATGCAGCGCGTCATGCTTATTTCCTTCAAACGCGCCACCCTTTGTTCCGCCGCTCCTACGAGCAACTCAAGCCGCTGTATTTAGACGCCGCCCGTGGCGACGATTTCCGCCCGTCCTGAAAGGGCGATTCCATAAGAAGATGGAGAACAGCATGAAGCAGAAGGCCCTACACACGTTGCTGGCCGTATCGATGGTGGCCGCAGGCGTTTTCGCACCGCAGGCGCACGCAAGCAAGGATAAGCCGGTCATCGGCTTCTCCATCGACGATCTCCGCGTCGAGCGCTGGACGAAGGATCGTGATTACTTCAAGGCGGCCGTCGAGGCCAAGGGTGGCACCGTATCCATCCAGTCCGCCGATGCCAATGAGCAAAAGCAGATCCAGCAGATCGAGAACCTGATCTCGCGCAAGGTCGATGTCATTGTCATCGTACCGTTCAACGCGAAGACCCTGACCACGGTCGTGGCCGAAGCGAAGAAAGCCGGCATCAAGGTGATTTCTTACGACCGCCTGATCCTCAATGCCGATGTCGATGCGTATATCTCGTTCGACAACGACAAGGTTGGCCAGATGCAGGCGCAGGGCGTCGTCAATGCCGCGCCGAAGGGTAATTACTTCCTGCTCGGCGGCGCACCGACCGATAACAACGCGAAGATCCTGCGCGAAGGCCAGATGAAGGTGCTGAAGCCGCTGGTGGACAAGGGCGACATCAAGATCGTGGGCCAGCAGTGGACGAATGAATGGCTGGCGTCGAACGCGCAGTCCATCATTGAAAACGCACTTACCGCGAACAAGAACAATATCCAGGGCATCGTGGCATCGAACGACGGTACCGCCGGTGGCGCCATCGCCGCGCTGAATGGCCAGAAGCTGGCCGGCAAGGTGGCCGTCTCCGGCCAGGATGCCGACCTGGCCGCGATCAAGCGCATCAAGGCCGGCACGCAGACCATGACGGTGTACAAGCCGATCAAGACCATCGCCACCGATGCCGCCGAGCTCGCCGTGCAGTTCGCCAAGGGTGAAACCCCTAACTTCACCTCCAAGCTCAACAACGGCAAGATCGACGTGAATACCATCCTGCTCACCCCGACCCTGCTCACCAAGCAGAACGTCGACCTGGTGGTGAAGGATGGCTTCTACACCCAGGCGCAGGTTGGCCCGTAAACCCATCGCGCCACCCCCGTAGGAGCCCACCCTGTGGGCGACATCCTTTCGCGAACGGCATCAGGGCCTGCGACACATCGCAGACAGCGTCGCCCACGGGGTGGGCTCCTACATCGGCCGTCGCCGCGGCTGCCATGCATGAGGAAGGTTCCAAGGTGAGCGAATACCTGTTCGAGATGCGCAACATCGTCAAGGAGTTCTC
The DNA here is from genome assembly GCF_023078495.1 of Luteibacter aegosomatissinici. Taxonomy (NCBI): domain Bacteria; kingdom Pseudomonadati; phylum Pseudomonadota; class Gammaproteobacteria; order Lysobacterales; family Rhodanobacteraceae; genus Luteibacter; species Luteibacter aegosomatissinici. The sequence goes on from NZ_CP095742.1 coordinate 741,571, forward strand.
CGGCGTGCGCGCGCTCAATGGCATCAACCTGGCCGTGCGGCCGGGTGAGTGCGTGGGCCTGTGTGGCGAAAATGGCGCCGGCAAGTCCACCCTCATGAAAGTGTTGTCCGGCGTGTATCCCTACGGCACGTGGGAAGGCGAGATCCTGTTCGATGGCAAGCCGCTGAAGGCACATTCAGTGCGTGACAGCGAAGATGCAGGCATCGTCATCATCCACCAGGAACTGATGCTGGTGCCGCAGCTTTCCGTGGCGGAAAACATCTTCCTCGGTAATGAGATCCGCAAGTTCGGCGGTGTCATGGATTACGACGCCATGTATGCCAAGGCCGAAGCGCTGCTGGCGCGCCTCAAGCTGAAGGATGTGAACGTGGCCGCCCCCGTGATGAACTACGGCGGCGGTTACCAGCAGCTGTTCGAGATCGCCAAGGCGCTGGTGAAGAACGCGCGCCTGCTGATCCTGGATGAACCTTCGTCGTCGCTCACCTCGGCCGAGACGGACACGTTGCTGTCCATCATCGAGGACCTGAAGCGCGATGGCGTCGCCTGCGTCTACATTTCGCACAAACTCGACGAAGTGGCGCGCGTGTGCGATACCGTCACGGTCATTCGCGATGGCAAGCACATTGTCACCAAGCCGATGAGCGAAATGACCACGCACTCCATCATCACCGCGATGGTGGGGCGCGAAATCGAGAACCTGTTCCCGAAGATGGAACACGACATCGGCGAAGTCATCTTCGAGGCGAAGCACGTCACGTGCTGGGATGTGGCCAACCCTAATCGCAAGCGCGTGGACGATATCTCGTTTGAAGTTCGCCGCGGCGAGATCGTGGGTATCGCCGGGCTGGTGGGTGCGGGGCGCACGGAGCTGGTCTCGGCCATCTTCGGCGCATACCCCGGCCGTTACGAGGCCGAGCTGATCCTTGAAGGCAAGCCGATCAAGGTGAAGAACCCAGAGCAGGCGATCAAGGCCGGCCTTTCGCTGGTCCCGGAAGACCGCAAGCGCCAGGGCATCGTTCCCCTCCTAGGGGTGGGCGATAACATCACCCTTGCCACCCTCTCGCACTACGCGCATGCCGGCCAGATCGATCGCCAGGCCGAAATGCAGGTGGTCGATGCCGAGATCAAGCGGCTGCGCGTGAAGACGGCGAGCCCCGAGCTCGCGATCCAGGGTCTGTCGGGCGGTAACCAGCAGAAGGCCGTCCTGACCAAGATGCTGTTGCCCGAACCGAAGGTGCTGATCCTCGATGAGCCGACCCGCGGCGTCGATGTCGGTTCCAAGTACGACATCTACACGCTCATGTTCGAGCTGGCCGCCAAGGGCGTGGCCATCATCATGGTCTCGTCCGAAATGCCCGAGGTACTGGGCGTGAGCGATCGTGTGCTCGTGGTGGGCGAAGGCAAACTGCGGGGCGATTTCAAGAATGTTGGCCTGACCCAGGAGCAGGTCCTCGCTGCCGCGATTTCGCACGCCGCCGAAGGGCCCGCGCACGCGGCCTGACCTTTACCACTATTCAACAGCGTTACCAGGGAAGCCTTCCATGCAGTCCCAGAAAGTCCAGCAACTCTTCGTCCGGTACAAGATCCTCGCGCTGCTTATCGCGGTGGCGGTGATCTGGGTGTTCTTCCACGTGAAGACGGACCAGGCGTTCATCACGCCCAACAACCTCTCCAACCTGTTCCGGCAGATGGCGATCACCGGCATGCTCGCGTGCGGCATGGTGTTCATCATCATTGCCGGTGAAATCGATCTTTCGATTGGCTCCCAACTCGGCCTGCTGGGCGGCGTGGTGGCCATCCTTACCGTGAACATGGGCTGGGGCACATGGCCTTCGATCGGCGCGGTGCTCGTTCTCGGCATGCTGATTGGTGCGTTCAACGGCTTCATCGTCACGAAGATGCGGGTGCCGTCATTTATCGTGGGCCTGGGTGGCATGCTCGCCTTCCGCGGCATCGTGCTCTACGTGACCGGTAGTTCCACGATTGCGCCGGCGCCGGATGACCTGGTGCAACTGGGCCAGGGCTTTGTGCCCGTGGCGCTCTCGCAGTGGGTTGGCCTCATCATCTTCGTCGCCATGATTGGCCTCACGGTCCGCCGCCGCATGCGCCGGGCGAAGCTGGGCCTGCAGCAAGCCGCGCTGTGGATCGATATCGCCCGTCTCGTCGTGATTGGCGCGGTGATCTTTGGCTTCATCCGCATGCTGAATGATGCGAACGGCATTCCCATCCCGGTGATGATCCTTCTGGCGCTGCTCGCGGTATTCACCTATGTCTCGACGCAAACCGTGTTCGGCCGCCACATCTACGCCGTCGGCGGCAACATGGAGGCGACCCGCCTTTCGGGCGTGAACGTCGGCCGTGTGAAGCTGGTGGTGTTCGCGATCATGGGCCTGATGTGCGCGTTCGCCGGCATCATCACCGTGGCCCGTACGGGCTCGGGCTCACCCTCTGCGGGTACCGGCGGCGAGCTGGATGCCATCTCGGCCTGTTTCATCGGTGGCACCTCCATGCGTGGCGGTTCCGGCACGGTCTACGGCGCGCTGATCGGCGCCCTGGTCATGGCCAGCCTGGATAGCGGCATGCAGCTGATGGACGTCGACAACTCCTGGCAGATGATCATCAAGGGCGTGATCCTGGTGCTGGCCGTGTGGGTCGACGTGCTCTCCGGCAGCAACCGCAACGCCTGATCGCCATCTCGCCGCAGCGTAGACCAGCGTAGGAGCCCACCCTGTGGGCGACAGCTTTCACGAAGAGGCCGCATGACCCGCGGCTCCTCGCAAACAGCGTCGCCCACAGGGTGGGCTCCTACAGATCTGCGTTACTTGGGCAGGGCCTTGGCCATCTTCAGGTGCTGCCGGATGGTTGGCAGCGTTTCCTTCGCGAAGGCTTTCATCGCTGGGTTGGAGCCCTTCTCGGCCTCCACCTCGAACATCGCCACGGCCTTCTCATGGCCGGCTACCATCACCTTCGCGTACTGGCTGTCGAACTCCTTTCCGTTGAGTAGCTTCAGCGCATTGATGTCTTTCTGGTCATCCGGCGGCGGCGCGGTGGTGGTCGAGTAACCCTTGTCGCCGTTGCGCAGGCTTTCCAGCTTCTCGTTCGCCTTGGTGTGGTCATCCACCATGTGCTGGGCGAACTGTTTCACCTTCGCGGACGAGGCCTGCTTCAGCGCAAGTTGGCTCAGCTCGATCTCGGCCACGTTGGCGCCGGTGGCGTTCTGGTAGAAGCCGGCGTCGGTGGGCGTACCGCCCTGGCTGTCTTTTTCCTGCGCGGCGGTCGCGGTGAAGGGCAGGGCGAGGGCCAGGCCGGCGGCGAGCAGCAGGGGGCGAAGGGGCGTCGTCATGGGGGCGTCTCCGTTTTAGCTGCCCTTGGTGTCTCACTCACGCGATGAAACCGCCGTGACCCTGGCGGCTACGCAACGACCACACGCCCCCTGGATTCGGCGGCGCAAAAAAAACGCGCCCCGTGGGGCGCCCTTCTTGATCGAACAAGGCAGCCGTCGCTTAGCGGCGGGCGACCTTGCCGTTCAGGCCGGCGGCATCGCGCAGGATGTCGGCCTTGTCGGTCTTTTCCCACGAGAACGCGGTGTACTTGCTGCCGTCGGCGCCGGTGATCTCGTACGGCTTGCGGCCGAAGTGACCATTCGAAGCGGTCGGCTGGTAGATCGGGTGCACCAGGTCGAGCATCTTGATGATGCCGTACGGGCGCAGATCGAAGTGCTTGCGGATCAGCTTTTCGATCTTCTCATCGGGGATCTTGCCGGTGCCGAAGGTGGTGACCGAGATCGAGGTCGGCTCGGCCACGCCAATGGCGTAGCTGACCTGGATTTCGCAACGGTCGGCCAGGCCGGCAGCGACGATGTTCTTGGCGACGTAGCGGGCAGCGTAAGCAGCCGAACGGTCAACCTTGGACGGATCCTTGCCCGAGAACGCGCCACCACCGTGACGGGCCCAGCCGCCGTAGGTGTCGACGATGATCTTGCGGCCGGTCAGGCCGCAATCGCCCACCGGGCCACCGATCACGAACTTGCCGGTCGGGTTGATGTGGAACTTGGTGTCCTTGTGCAGGAGCTTCGCCGGCAGCACGGGCTTCAGGATCAGCTCGCGCACGCCTTCGATCAGGTCCTTCTGCTTCACGCCCGGATCGTGCTGGGTGGAGAGCACGACGGCGTCGATGGCCACGGCTTCGCCGGCCTCGTTGTAGCGCAGGGTGACCTGGCTCTTCGCATCCGGGCGCAGCCACGGCAGCGGCGAGTTCTTCTTCTTGCGGACCTTGGTCTGCTGCTCAACCAGGCGGTGGGCGTAGTGGATCGCCGCCGGCATGTATTCGCTGGTTTCGTTGGTGGCGTAACCGAACATCAGGCCCTGGTCGCCAGCGCCCTGTTCTTCGGGCTTCTTGCGGTCCACGCCCTGGTTGATATCCGGCGACTGCTTGCCGATCAGGTTCAGCACGCCGCAGGTCTCGCCATCGAAGCCGACTTCCGAGGAGTCGTAGCCGATATCGAGGATGACCTTGCGGGTCAGGGCTTCCAGGTCGATCCAGGCGCTGGTGGTGATTTCACCCGCGACGATGGCAACGCCGGTCTTCACCAGCGTTTCGCAGGCCACGCGTGCGCGCGGATCCTGGGCCAGGATGGCGTCCAGAACGGCGTCGGAGATCTGGTCGGCGATTTTATCCGGGTGGCCTTCGGAGACCGACTCGGAGGTGAAGAGGTAGCTGCTCATCGCGGGGATATATCCTTCTTTACGGATAAAGAGATAAAAGGGCGCGCCATGATACACGCCCTTGTGCCGGTTTGCAGCGGCAAGGGTACGCCCCGGGGGTGACGATTGCATGGACATTCAGCCCCGGGGCGGGTGCAACATTTACGCGGGAAGGCGCTCCCGGGCGGCCCTGGCCACCGCCACCATGCCCCTCAGGGCCTCCCCTACCTCCTTCCACCCCCGGGTCTTCAGCCCGCAATCGGGGTTGATCCAGAGCTGGTCGGGTTCGAGGACCTGTAGGGCCCGGGCCACCAGGTCGGCCATCTCGGCCTCGGCGGGCACCCGCGGGGAATGGATGTCGTACACGCCTGGGCCAATGCCGTTGGGGTAGCGGAACCGGGTGAAGGCCTCCAGCAGCTCCATGCGTGAGCGGCTGGTCTCAATCGAGATCACATCCGCATCCATGGCCGCGACGGCCTCGATGATGTCGTTGAACTCCGAATAGCACATGTGGGTGTGCACCTGGGTGCTGTCGCTGGTGCCACCCGCCGTGATCCGGAACGCATCCACCGCCCAGGCCAGGTAGGCCTGCCAGTCGGCACGGCGCAGCGGCAATCCTTCGCGAAGGGCTGGCTCGTCGATCTGCACGATGCCGATGCCGGCGCGTTCCAGGTCGTGCACTTCGTCGCGCAAGGCGAGGGCGATCTGCCGGCACACGTCAGCGCGGGGCAGGTCATCGCGCACGAACGACCACTGCAACATGGTCACCGGGCCGGTGAGCATGCCCTTCATCGGGCGCTCGGTGAGCGATTGCGCGAAGCTCGACCATGCCACGGTCATGGGTGTGGGGCGGGCCACATCGCCGTAGATGATGGGCGGCTTTACGCAGCGCGAGCCGTAGCTCTGCACCCAGCCGTATTTCGTAAAGGCGTAGCCGGATAGCTGCTCACCAAAGTACTCGACCATGTCGTTGCGCTCGGGCTCGCCATGCACGAGTACATCCAGGCCGGCTTCTTCCTGGAAGCTGACGGCGCGGCGTACTTCATCGCGCAGGCGCTCCTCGTAGGCAGCGGCATCCAGCTTGCCCGATCGAAACGCGGCACGTGCGTTGCGCAGGTCATCGGTTTGCGGGAAGGAACCGATCGTTGTCGTGGGCAGGGCCGGCAAGCCAAAGCGTTCGCGCTGCACGGCGGCGCGGTGTGCGAAACCCGATCGGCGCTGGCTGAATTGCGGGGTAAGGCCGCGCACGCGCGCACGTACGTCGGCACGCACGACGTCGGGCGACGTTAGCCGTTGCGCGACGACTTCATGTTGGCGTGCCAGGTGCTGCACGGCGGATGCGTTTCCAGCGACCGCGTCGGCGTAATGGCGGAGCTCGGCGATTTTTTGCCGCGCGAACGACAGCCATTGTGCGAGATCGCCCGGCAGTTGCTTTTCTTCCGCCGCATCGATGGGCACATGCAGCAGCGAACACGACGGCGCGATCCACAGGCGTCCGTCGGCAACGCGTGCGCGCAGGGTCTCCAGGCGCGGGAGAAGTGTAGCCGGATCGCTGAGCCATATATTGCGGCCATCGACAAGGCCGGCGGAGAGCACCCGGCCATCGGGGAGGGCATCGAGTACCGCATCGAGTTGCGCCGGGGCGCGTGCGAAATCGACATGCAGGCCCGCAACGGGGAGCGACGTGGCGAGGCCAAGGTTCGATTCAAGCCCACCGAAGTACGTAGCCAGCAGGATGCTTGCCGGCGAATGGGCGGCCAGCGTCTCGTAGACGCGGCGGAATGCATCGCGCGCACCCACCTCCAGATCGAGCACCAGCGCCGGTTCGTCGACCTGGATCCAGTCCGCACCCTCGGCGACCAGGGCATCGACAAGGCCAAGCCACGCGGGGAGCAGCGCATCGAGCAGCCCGAGGGGGTGGCTCCCATCGACGGTTTTGGAAAGCAGCAGGAAGGTCACCGGACCGAGCAGCACGGGGCGCGCGACGTGGCCGGCAGCGACCGCCTGGCGGTATTCCGCCACCGGCTTCTCCGGCCGCGCATGGAACACCTGGCCCGCATGTAGCTCAGGCACGATGTAGTGGTAGTTGGTATCGAACCACTTGGTCATCTCGAGCGCACGCAAGTCGTGGCCGCCTCGCTGGTGGCCGCGTGCCATGGCGAAGTAACCCGCCAGCGGGTCGGCATCGTGCAGGGTGCGATAGCGTGCCGGGATGGCATCGAGCGCGACCGCGGCGTCGAGCACGTGGTCGTACAGCGAGAAGTCGTTAACCGGGACGCTGTCGGCGCCGGCGTCGCGGGCGAGTTGCCAGTGACGCTGGCGCAGGGAGGCTGCGGTGTCGATCAGCTCAGTGGCGGCGCTTTCTCCCTTCCAGTAAGCCTCCAGCGCGCGCTTGAGTTCGCGGCGGCGGCCAATGCGGGGAAAACCGAGGTAGGTAACGTGTGGCATGGAAAGATTCCTCTTTGATGAAAGAGGAGGGAAGGGCGGCGCACGCAGACGACCTCGAACCACCACGGCACACCGCGCGGGCAGGTTGAGCGTCATGCGGGCTGACCGTCGACCTTCGCCCCCGCGGGCGAACCGCCGGGCCACCGTGGGGGCGGCCCGTCAGGTCGGGCAGTGCCCACGCCCCCATGACGGGGTACGGGCACCGGCTGGCGGCAGGTCTTCGGGCTCGGGGATGTGGCACGCCGGTGAGCGTACCGCCTTGGACCGTCGCTTCCCGGGCTTGATGGCCCAGTGCGTGTGACGGACGTCGTCTCCTCATACCGCTGCGGGGCAGCGCCGGATTCACACCGGCTTCCCTCTTAGCTTTATCTCTATATTCGAATAAAGAGATAAAGACCGCTGGCGACGGCGAAATTAGCCGTCCGGACGGCCGAAGTCAAATGCGCGACGATGGAGCCCTGGCGAAGTACGGAGGCGGTGATGGCGGAACGGCACATCGTGTTTGCGACGGTGGGATCGCAGGGTGACCTGTTCCCGCTGCTCGCCGTGGGCCGTGAGCTGGTCTCGCGCGGCCACCGGGTGACCGTCGGTGCCCATGCCATCCATCGCGATGCGGTCCTGGATGCAGGGCTCGATTTCGTCATGGCCAGTGGCATCGATGAGCCGGAGGACAAGGCGGCATTTGCGGCGAAGGCGTTCCATCCGTGGAAGGGACCGCGCTTCGTGGTCCGCGATCTTGCCGCCGCCGACGTTGCGGCGAGCTACCACGCGCTCAAAACCTTTTGCAGGGAAGCCGATGCGGTGGTCACCACCACGCTCGCGTTCGCCGGGCAGATCCTTGGCGAAACGCTGCGCGTAGCGTGGCTCTCCGCGGTGCTGTCGCCGTCGGTATTCCTTTCGCCGTTCGATCCGCCCGCGACGGGCATCGATGGGCTCGATCGATGGCTCCGCGCCTCGCCCCGCCGCGCGCGCTGGCTGACACGCGCGGTGGAGCGGCTGACCTATCCATGGACCGCACCGGTACGCGCGTTCCGCAGTCGTCTGGGCCTTGCACCGATCGCGTTCGCAGGCGATCCGTTCCACCGTGGCCAGCACGGGCGTGACGGCGTGCTCGCGATGTATTCACCGTTGCTGGGTGGCCTGCCGCCTGACGCGCCTGCGAACACGGTGCTCACCGGCCAGGCCCGCTACCTTCCATTCGATGATGTGCTGGACGGCGCATTGCTGCGCTGGCTTGACGCGGGCACGCCGCCCATCGTGTTCACGTTGGGCTCGGCGGCTGTACACGCGAGCGAGGGCTTCCTGCGGGAGAGCGTGGATGCGGCCAGGCGGTTGGGCTGTCGCGCCGTGCTTCTGACGGGCTCGCCTGCGCTGCGCGAGCGCCTCGCCATCAAGGACGATAACGTCTTCGCGGCCGACTACGCGCCGCATGGTGCGCTGTTCGCTCGCGCCGCCGTGGTCGTGCACCACGGTGGCGTAGGCACCACGCAGGAATCGATGCGTGCGGGTCGCCCATCGCTGGTGGTGCCGCACGGCTTCGATCAACCGGATAACGCGGCCAGGGTGAAGCGGCTGGGCGTAGGCGAGGTGCTGCCCGCCACGCGCTACCGTGCCGACCGTGCGGCGGCGAAGCTCGCCCTGTTACTTGAAGACGCGCCGCTACGTGCGCGCGCCGAGGAAGTCGCCCGAAGGATGAAGCAAGAGCAAGGCGCGCGCGTAGCCGCCGATGTCATCGAGGCTGCAATCGAACGCCGCTCTGTGTAGGAGCGCGCTTGCGCGCGATGGGTGCTTGCAGCGAGGTCAGATCGCGCGCAAGCGCGCTCCTACAGGAGGCCTAGTTACTCGAAACCAGCGACCGGATGCGGACCGTACGCCGCTTCCAGCTTCTTCATCTCTTCATCGCTGAGTTTCAGGTCGATCGCGGCTACGGCATCGTCGAGATGGTGTGGTTTCGACGCCCCCACGATGGGTGCCGTGATGCCCGGCCGCTGCGCCACCCATGCCAGCGCCACCTGCGCGCGCGGTACGCCACGCTCTTCGGCCACATCCTTCACCGCCGCGACAATCGCTTTGTCGGACGCTTCCGTCGCGTTGTACAGCGTACCGCCGAACACATCCTTTTCCTGACGGTCGCTGGTGACGTCCCAGTCACGCGTGAGGCGGCCGCGCGCCAGCGGGCTCCACGGGATCACGCCAATACCCTGGTCGACGCAGAACGGAATCATCTCCCGCTCTTCCTCGCGCTGGATGAGGTTGTAGTGATCCTGCATGCTCACGAACTCGGTCCAGCCATGCAGGCGCGAGGTATAGATCATCTTCGCGAACTGCCACGCATGCATCGAGGATGCGCCGATGTAACGTGCCTTGCCCGCCTTCACCACGTCGTGCAGTGCTTCGAGTGTTTCCTCGATGGGAACGCCGTAGTCGAAGCGATGGATCTGCAGCAGGTCGATGTAGTCGGTGCCAAGGCGACCGAGCGAATCGTCAACCGACTGGAAGATGGCCTTGCGCGACAGGCCTCCCCCGTTGGGGCCCTTGTGCCAGCGGAAGAAGGTCTTCGTCGCGATGACGATCTCGTCGCGTCGCGCAAAATCTTTCAGCGCGCGGCCCACGATTTCTTCCGACGTGCCATCGGAGTAAGCATTCGCCGTATCAAACGTATTGATGCCCAGGTCGAGCGCCTTGCGAATGAACGGCCGGCTCTGCTCTTCGTCCAGTGTCCAGAGATGATTGCCGCGCTTGGGCTCACCGTACGTCATGCAGCCCAGGATCACGGGTGAGATCTCGAGGCCAGTCTTGCCCAGTTTCACGTACCGCATGAAAAGTTCCTCATCGTACAAAGGGTTGATCGACCGATAGGACAGCATGGATTAGCTGTCGTGGCAATCACCAGCTGAGGTCACCTCAACGGCCGCGCCTTCTTCTACGAATATTCTCTGATGATCGGTCCTACCTCTGCGTGGGTAGTCAGCTTACGCAGCGCGTCGTGCATGCCTTACACGGCGTGACGAGCCATTCTCTACTTGGCTCCGTTTACACTTTTCGGACGATTAGGAGGTGGCATGAGCAAGGTATGGTCTTACCGCGCAGCGTATTCCGAGGAAGTTGTGAAGGAGCTCTCCGCCGGCCCCGATGGCAAGCATGGCGGCATCATTGCCATGCACAAAGCCGTTAGTGAGGGAAAGGACTCATTCACCTACAACGGCAGGACGTACGTTCGCGGGCCGCGCCCGGTGACAGGATCCCGGCTCGCCCGATTCGTGAAAGAATTCATCCGTGGGCCTTAGCGTCGCGGTACTGGCCGCGGTCGTCTTCTTGCTTCCCGGCGCAGCTTTCGTATTCGCCTTCCAGCGTGACGCACCGCAGGCGAGGCAATCGCCTCTGGATGGGCAGGTATCGGAAACCTTAGCAAAGGCCGTGGTAGCCGCCATCGCCTTGAATGCTCTCTGGTATGGCGTTTGGTGGCGGATATGCGAAGGCCTCGCGCTCCCATTGCCGGATGCATCCGGTTTCCTCGCGCTTGCCAGTGGAGGGAATGTGCCGCGCGCGGAACGCGCCATACACGACGTAGGCCGATACCCCTTACGGATCGCTGCCTATTTCTGCGCGCTTACCATGTTCGGTGGCGCATTCGGAACATTCGCCCGACTCATCCGCGCTCGAATCCGTGGACGAGGTGACGCGGCGGTGTGGGGCAGGGTCCTGTCGCCTCTGGGTGTCGAATTCGTTGGCCTGACGCTTGATGTTGACCTGAGTGGCACGACCTTCCTCTATACGGGGATCTTGCGCGACTATGCTTTGGATCGTAGCGGCGAGTTGGAGCGCGTGGTCCTTGAGACCACCATGCGGAAGCCACTGCCGCTGGGGCACGAGGAGCCGGACCCCTGGACATCGATCTCTGGGGATTTCGTCGTCATTCGGGTAGGCAAGGCTTCGACCGTCAAGGTTGACTACTTCAGGCCGGGGAGCCCAACGCTCGCGCTGGCAGCACGGGGTCTCCTGGGGGCTTGAAACGGTCCTGTCCGCCCCTACGTTAGGTGCCAGCCGCTTGCCCACCCACGTGGGCAGGCGTACGATCCGCCCCCAATCCATCGAGTCCGAACCATGTTTGCCTGCAAGCACGCATTGAGCCACCTGCCAACGATCGCCCCATGGGCGCGTCGCGGGTGCGCGCGTGCCATGGCAGGCCCTACGCCGTAAGGCGCACGGTCTCGAACGTTTACCAAAAGCACCCGCGAGGGTGCTTTTTTTTCGCCCTCGTTTTTTCCAAGCCCTGAATTTTCCAAGCCCTTACCCGGAGCACCGTGCCATGAAGAACTGCCGCGATCCCCGATCCTGAACCGTCCTACCCACGCCAGGGGCGACGGTGAAGCCTCGGGGAATGCCTCGCTCGAAGCGTATCGAGCCCCTGGCGCCCTGAATGGAACTGTTCAACCATGAGTACCCGCGATACCACCATCCCCGTCGGCCGTTGGCGCAACCTCGGCATCATCGCGCACGTCGACGCGGGTAAAACCACGCTCACCGAGCGCCTGCTCTACAAGACCGGCACGATCCATCGCACCGGCGAGGTGCACGATGGCGCGACCACCACCGACCATATGGAACTCGAGCGCGAGCGTGGTATCACGATCGGCGCCGCAGCCGTGCGCGCCAGCTGGACGCCGGAAGGTGGCCTGCCGCATCGCCTTACCCTGATCGACACCCCGGGACACATCGACTTCGCCATCGAGGTGGAGCGTTCGCTGCGCGTGCTCGACGGCGCGGTCGTGGTGTTCTCCGGCGTGGCCGGTGTGCAGCCGCAATCGGAAACCGTGTGGCACCAGGCGCGTCGCCATGGCGTGCCGCTGATGGCGTTCGTCAACAAGATGGACCGCCCTGGGGCGGACTTCGATGCGACGCTCGTGCAGATGCGTGAAAAGCTCGGGGCGAACCCCTGGGTGGTCGCGCAGCCGGTGATCGAAGGTGAGCACATCGTGGGTCTCGTGGACCTGGTGGGTGAGCGCACGTGGCTGTTCGACGAGAAGGGCGCACCCGCGATCACACCGTGGACCGACGAGGAGCGCGCGGCGCATGCGAATGCGCGCGCGGAACTCGTCGCGGCCGTGGCCGACAAGGACGAGGCGCTGGCGGAACTGTGGCTGGCAGACCAACCCGTGGACGCAGCGGCGCTGACCGCGGCGCTGCGCCGTGGCACGCTGGCCGGCATGGGCCAGCCCGTCTTGCCGGGTTCGGCGTTCCGTAACGTCGGTATCGAGCCGTTGCTGGATGCCATGGTCGCCTATCTGCCGTCCCCGCTCGATCGCCCGTCCGTGGTGGCGCACACCGATCACGGCGACGTACAGGTGGCGCCGGACGCTGATGCACCGCTTTCGGCGCTGGTGTTCAAGGTAGTGAACCAGTCGCATGGTCCGCTGGCCTTTATTCGCCTGTACTCGGGCCGGCTGCGAGTGGGCGACGCGGTATGGCGTAGCGGCACTGATCGCGTCCAGCGCATTGGCCGCCTGGCGGTGGTGCGTGCCGACGATACGGAAGCGGTGGAAGTCGCCGAGGCGGGTGACATCGTGGCGATCATGGGCTGGAAGGACGTGGCGACCGGTGAAACGCTGGCCGACCAGCATCACCACCTGCGGCTGGAAACCATCCAGGCGCAGCCGGCGGTGCTGTCGTGGCGACTTTCACCGGAGCGTTCGGCCGACCTGCTCAAGCTCGGCAACGGGCTGGCGCGCCTGGCCCAGGAGGATCCGTCGTTCCGCGTGAGTACCGATCCGGAAACCGGCGAAACCCTGGTCTGGGGCATGGGCGAACTTCACCTGGAAGTGATGGTGGAACGCCTGCGCCGCGAATGGGGCGTACAGGTCCGCACCGGCTCGCCGCGCGTGGCCTACCAGGAGACCCCGGCCAAGGCCTCGGGCCCGATCGAAGGCAAGCTCGCCAAGCAGACCGGCGGCAGCGGTCAGTACGCCCGCGTGGTGTTGTCCGTTTCGCCGATCGAAGGCGATGCGAACCGCTACGAGGACCGTACGACGGGCGGCGTCATCCCCAAGCAGTTCCAGGGTTCCGTACAGAAAGGCGCGGAACAGGCGTTGCTGGAAGGTCCGCGTGGCTTCCCGGTGGTGGGTGCCGAGGTCCTGGTGCTCGACGGCCAGGCGCACGCCGTGGATTCGAACGAAGCCGCGTTCCACCGTGCCGCGCAGATCGCGGTGCGGGCGGCGCTCGAAGCCACCGGTACCGTCCTGCTCGAACCGGTGATGCGCGTGTCGGTTTCGGCGCCGGGCGTGGCGGTGGGCGATGTACTGGGTGACCTGCAGCGTCGCGGTGGGCAGATCGTGAACCTCACCGACAAGCAGGAGCGCACGGAGATCGAAGCCGATGTACCGCTGGCCCAGCTCGACGGGTACAGCACCGCACTGCGCAGCCTGAGCCAGGGCCGCGCTTCCGCCACGGTGGCGTTCCACGCCTACCGACCGGCCACGGTGCAGGAGGCCCGCAAGCAGGCCTGACCAAGGTAGGCTTCACCCATGCTTACCTACGCTGATGCCCTGGCCTTGCTGTTGAAGGAAACCCACCCGCTCGATACCGAGCGGGTGGGCCTTTCCGTTGCCATGGGCCGCATCCTGGCCCAGCCCGTCTCCAGTCCGCTGTCGCTGCCCTCGTTCGATAACTCGGCGATGGATGGTTACGCGATCCGGCGCGGCGAGGGCGATATTCCCTCTGGGTCGCTGTTCAAGGTCGAAGGCATGCAAGCCGCCGGCGATGACACGACCGCTTACCCCGGCGCTGACGCTTGCGAGATTGCAACCGGCGCACGCCTGCCCGATGGCTTCGATACCGTCATCCCCGTCGAGCGCTGTGAGCGCGACGGCGAGCAAGTGCGCATTGCTCAAGACGAAAAGCGTGGCCAGAACATCCGGCGCGCTGGTGGCGACATCCGCCACGGCGATGCCGCGCTACCTGCGGGGCGCCGGATTGACGCCGCGGCTGTCATGTTGCTGGCCGCGCTCGGCGTCGAAACCATCGCGGTCGCGCGCAGGCCCCGCGTCGCCATCATCAATACGGGCAGCGAACTGCATGCCAGCGGCCCCTTGCCGGAAGGTGGCATCCACGACTCGAACGGGCCGTACCTCGAGGCGGCGCTTGCCTCGTGGGGCGTGGAGCTGCTTGCGCGTTCCCGCGTTCCCGATACCGGTGATGCATTCGGCCGTGCGGTGGACGATGCGAGGCGCGCGGGTGCCGACCTGATCGTCACGACGGGGGCGGTATCCGCCGGGCGGTTCGATTTCGTGCCGACGGCCCTGGCGGCGATGGGCGCCAGCGAGCTGTTCCACAAGGTCGCCATCCGCCCCGGCAAGCCATTGCTCGCTGCACGGTTCGACGGCGGCCCGCTTGTGCTGGGCTTGCCTGGCAATCCGATCGCTGTGGCCGTGGGCTTTCGCTTCTTCGTGGCGCCGGTACTGCGGGGTATGGCCGGTCTGCCACCCGAGAGCCCACGTCGCGTGCGGCTTGGCGAAGGTTACGAGGTGCGACCCGGCTTGCATCATTTCGCCCTGGGTTGCGTCGGGGCGGACATCGACGGCCGGGAGGTCGCGCGCGCGCAGCGCAACCAGGCGGCGTATCGCATACTGCCGTTCACCCAGGCCAACGCATGGCTGACTGCCGATGATGCGTTTGGCGACGTGGTCGATGCCTGGCCGCTGGATCCGGCGCACGCGCCATGATCGGCGTCATCCTGGCCGGTGGGCTGTCATCACGCATGGGCGAAGACAAAGCCCTGCTGAGCATCGATGGCCGGACGCTGCTGGACCGTACCCGCGATGTGCTGGTCGAGGCCGGCGCGGAACGTGTCGTGATCAGTGGCTCACGGCCAGGCGGCATCGCAGATCGCTGGGCAGAAAAAGGGCCCATCGGCGGTATTGCCAGCGTGGCGGCTGAGCTCGATGACGGCGAACTCCTTGTAGTGCCGGTCGATATGCCACGCATCGATGCCGCCACGCTCGCGCCCCTGCGCGACGAGCGGCGCATGCGCGCCACCCGCTGGGCGGGCCACCCGCTGCCCATGCGGCTCACGCTCGACGCGCACACCCGGGCGACATTGGCTGAACTTATCGGCCTGGATGGGCGCGCTTGCTCCGTGGCCGCCCTGCAGGTCCGCGTGGGCATGGCCGTGCTCTCGGTAGATCGGGCCAATCCGCGCGCGCTGGCGAACTGCAATACTCCCGATGAATGGCGCGAGGCGAACGCATGAGGGTGCAGCTGGAAAACGACACGATCCGGGTGCGGATCGATGAGGATGAACTGGGTGAGCTGCTGGATGACGTGGCGCTGCTCGGCTCCACGGCCTTTGGTCGGGCCTTCATCATGCGCTATTCGGTGGATGCCATCGAGGCGGCCACCTGCGAGCTGGAAGGCAACGCGCACGAATGGCGCCTGCTGGTGCCGCGCACCCAACTGCTCGAGCTGAAGGCACGCCTACCGAGCAAAGATGGCCTGGTTTTCGACATCGCCGGCCACGATACGGTGGCGACGACGGTCCTGTTCGACGTGGATGTTAAAGACAGCATCAAACGCCGCCGCTCCTGAGCCCGCCTCATGCGCGCCCCTACAACGGCACGATCCGCTTATGGGCCGGGGTTGTGGATTCGCTCGGGACGGTTGTAGACATTGAAGCGGCCGGGGCGGGCGAAACCGACCAGCGTGAGGCCGCATTCATCGGCCAGCGCCACCGCCAGTGCCGTCGGGGCCGAGATGGCGACCAGCACGGTGATGCCGGCGACGGCCGCCTTGGTCACCATCTCGTAGCTCGCGCGGCTGGTAATGAGCGCGAAGCCCTCACGCGGGTCGATCCCGCGCCGGGTCATTGCACCGATCAGCTTATCCAGCGCGTTGTGCCGGCCCACGTCCTCACGCACCACCATCAGCGAGCCATCGGCGCGCGCCCACGCCGCGGCGTGTACCGAGCCGGTAAACGCGTTGATCGGCTGCTCGGCGCGAAGGGCCTCGAGCGCGCGCTCGATAGCATCTGGCGCCACGTTAGTGCCCGCGGCCACGGGGCGCGGACGGCGGATCACGTCTTCCAGTTCACGCGTGCCGCAAATGCCGCAGCCACTGCGACCGACGATCTCGCGCTCACCCAGCGGGCCAGCAGGCGCGGCATCGGCCGAAGCCAACTCGGCCACCGTGGCAGCCGGCGTGACCGTCGCAGCCTCCCGCGTGCGCACGTCGATCGTGATGCCCTCGAGCATCTCCTGCACCTCGATGGATTCAATGTCGCGCGCATCGCCGACCCGGTTCTCGGTGAGCGCGAAGCCACGCGCGAAGTCTTCGAGGTCGACCGGTGAGGCCATCATCACGGCAAACGGCTTGCCATTGATGTGCACAGCGACAGGCACCTCCTCGGCGAGACGGTCATCATCGTTGGTCGCCCGCCCGCGCTCGTAGCGGGTGACGGGACGGGTGGCGCTACCCGCCGGGGGAAGCAGTTCATGCCGCATGGGTTGCCTTCTTGCGGCGGGTGGCGGGTGCCGGGCCGGTGGCGGCCTCGATGCGTACGGGCACCGATTTGTAAGTGGGTGTGCCCGAGTGGCTGTCGTGGTTTTCCAGCGAGATGAGCGCGTTCCCTTCGGGGTAATACATGGCGACCGAGCCTTCGGCTATGTCGTATGCCACGGCGGTGAAACTGCGCACGGCACGCTGGCGGCCGTCGGCGATGTTCCGGCCGGTGGCGAAGATATCGATGCGGTCGCCGTGCTTCAGTCCGCGCGCGGCTAGATCGTTGGCGTGCATGAACACCACATCGCGCCGGCCCGTTACACCGCGGTAGCGATCGTTCAAGCCATAGATCGTGGTGTTGTACTGATCGTGCGAGCGGATGGTGGTGAGCATCAGGCCACCTTCTTCCACGCGGTCATCTTCATCCAGCCCGCGTGCCAGCAGGAACCGGGCGCGCTTGCTCGGCGTGGCCCAGTCGCGCTCACTCGCGGCAACGCGCAAGCGGAAACCACCGGGCACGTTCACGCGCTTGTTGAAGTCGAAGAAGATCGGAAACACGCTCTCGATATCGTCGCGGATGAGGTTGTAGTCGCCGACCAGACGATCCCAGTTCACCTTGGTGTTGGGCAACGTGGCCTTGGCGATGCCCGCGACGATCCACGGCTCCGACCGCAAGTGTTCCGAGGCAGGCGTCAACGTGCCCGCGGAGGCGTGCACCATCGACATCGAATCTTCCACCGTCACCGCTTGTGGCCCGGTGGCTTGCTCGTCCAGCTCGGTGCGGCCAAGGCAGGGCAAGATGAACGATTCCTTCGCCAGGAGCAGATGCGAGCGATTGAGCTTGGTCGCGACGTGCACGGCAAGATCGAGCTTGCGCATCGCCTCGAAGGTTTCGTCGGTATCCGGCATGGCCACGGCGAGGTTGCCGCCCAGGGCGATCATGGCCTTCGAGCGGCCGTCACGGATGGCGAGCAGCGACGCCACCGCATCGTGGCCGTGGTCTACTGGCGGCTCGAAACCATACGTACGGCGGATACCTTCGTTGAGATCCGCATTGGGCTTCTCGGTGATGCCCACGGTGCGATCACCCTGCACGTTGCTGTGGCCGCGCAGCGGGCAGATGCCGGCGCCCTGGCGGCCGATATTGCCGCGCATGAGCAGGAGGTTGGCGATCTGCTGCACGTTCTCGGTACCGTGCTGGTGCTGGGTAATGCCCATGCCGTAGCAGACGATGACCGCTTTGGCCTTGGCATAGATCGAAGCGGCGTACTCGATCTCACCACGCGACAGGCCGCTCTTGCGCTCGATGTCAGCCCAGCTCGTCGCACTGACATCCTGCACGAGGGCTTCGAAGCCTTCGGTGTTCTGCGCGATGAACGCATGGTCGATCACGGGCGGCCGTCCTGCGTCGCGCGCGATGGCATCTTCTTCCACCAGGTACTTCATCATGCCCTTGAGCACGGCGACATCACCGCCAATCTTCACCTTGTAATAGGTGGAGGCGATACGCACCGATTTACCGGTGAGCATTTCCGAGGCGTGCTGCGGCGAGGTGAAACGCTCCAGGCCGCGTTCGGGCATGGGGTTCATGACGACGATAGGCACGCCGCGCAGGGACGCTTCGCGCAGGGTGGAAAGCATGCGCGGGTGATTCGTCCCCGGGTTGTGCCCGATACAGAAGATGGCATCGCAGTGGTCGAAATCCTCGAGCAGGACGGTGCCCTTGCCCGAGCCGATCGACTGCGGCAGCCCCACGCTGGTCGCTTCGTGGCACATGTTCGAGCAATCGGGGAAGTTGTTCGTTCCAAACTCGCGGACGAACAGCTGGTAGAGAAACGCGGCTTCGTTCGAAGCGCGGCCCGAGGTGTAGAACTCCGCCATGTTCGGATCGGGCAGGGCGCGCAGGGCGGCGCCGATCCGGCGGAAGGCCTCCTCCCACGCAATGGGCTTGAAGGTGTCGCTGCCCGCGTCGTAGGCCATCGGGTGGGTCAGGCGGCCCAGCCCCTCCAGCGTGTAGTCGCTGAGCTTCCACAGGTCAGCCACGGTGTTCTTCGCGAAGAATTCCGGGCGTACGCGCTTGGCGGTCGCCTCCCAGGACACGGCCTTGGCGCCGTTCTCGCAGAACTCGAACGACGAGGTCTCCTTGGGGTCCGGCCACGCGCAGCCCGGGCAATCGAACCCGTGCGGCTGGTTCACCTTGTGCAGTGCGATGGATTCGCGGGCCAGGGCCATCTGGCCGCTCAGCGCGCGTGCAACGGCACCCAGTGCGCCCCAGCCACCCGCCGGGCCGTCGTACTCGTCGATGCCGGGAACACGCTGGTCGCTCATGGGGCTGATTCGCAAGAAGTTCTGGGATTGGGCGCCATTCTACGCTGCCCACCTTTCCCGAAATAAACGGCCACGTCAGCTACGAACGAAAGTTTCACGCCGATTTGTCGGGCAAACCCCCAACCTCCGCGCCGCTCGGCGTCCCTCCCCAGGCGCCGCAAGGATCGTTTTTATGTCCATGCCACAGCTCCGGCTTGCGGCCGCGCCCCCCCACGGCCTATCACCGGCCGGCCTCACCATTGGCGATATGCGTGGCTATGGCCGCGTTTCGGCCGATGCCGCCCTGGTGTCGCTGGCGCTATGGCGAGCGGCAGGCTGCCTGCGCACCTCCTCGCCCGAGCGCCCCTTGCTGAGCCTGCAACTCGACGGTGATGTGCAGTGGGTGTCGGCCTACGTGCCAGGGACCAACGTGCTCGAGACGGTGGGGCACGCCCAAGGCGCCGAGCTTCGCGTGGTCGATTTCATGGCCGTGGCGGAAGGGCGCCCGGGCCAGGCGGAAGCCGTGCCGGCGGGCCGCTTCGTGCGTATCGTGACCTGCACGGAAGGCGAGGCCTCGTTCCGGCTGGAGTGCGCCACGCCGGCCATGCCTGGAGGCACCCATGACGCGCTCGCTCCAGGGGCCTGGTACTTCGCATGCTCACGGCCCATGGGCACGGGCTCGGAGGCGGGGATCGCGCATGTGCGCCTGAAAGCGGGTCAAAGCGTGTCGTTCATGATCGGGGATGCCCCGCTCCAGGGCGGCCCTGCGCTTGCGGCCAACGCCCTGCATGCCTTGGGCGAAACGATTCATTACTGGACCTGGTGGAGCGATCGCTGCCGCTACAAGAGCGAGGACTTCGATGCCCGCCTGCGCGAGGCGCTGACACTGAAGCTCGCCTTCGGTGCGGGCTCGCTCTATGCCGCTGAGCCCGGTGTAGCGGGTTTCGCCCATGCCTCGCTCGGCGAAGCCACCCGCGCCGCGGAAGCCTTCCTTGCCCTCGGCTACCGGAATGAGTGCGCCTCACTGTTGGCCCAGGTGTACGAAGAGGGGCGTGAGGGGGCCAGCCGCGGTCGCTGGTCCTTCGACGAACCGTTCCTGCAGACGCTGGATGCGTATGTGCTGCGCTACGGCACACTGGGGCTGGCCGATGACCTGCGCCGGGCCGCTGAGGCGCAAGATCCCGTGCTGCAATGCACAAAACGCATGGCGTAAGCGAAGACATGCATCAATTGCATACCTGAAAGATCGTTCATCGCGTTGTTCCCCAGGGCCGGGGCGGCCAGCATCGCCCCCGCTTTCGCCGTTCTTTCGGCACCGGGGATTTTTCAATGATGCTTCGCCGCTCCATGTTCGCCCTTTTCGCCACGCTGGCCGTCACGGCCGCGAGCGCGCAGACCACGACCGATGCCCAGCCGCCGCGGCAGACCACGCCAGCGAAGCCGAAAGACGATGGCGGCCCGGTGGATCGCCTGCGCGACATGGGCATTTCCCTGCGCTTCGTATGGGCCAACGACTGGGCGGCGAGCGTACGTGGCGGTGAGCGCCTGGGCGCTACCAATGGCGGCGGCGCCGTGGGTGGCGCGGATCTCGACATGGGCAAGCTCGCCGGCATTGAAGGCGGCAAGATGCACATCACGTTCGCCCGTTACTACGGCCACAGCGTGGCGGCCGACGATATCGGCGTGCTGCAGAAGATCCAGGGCTACTGGTACCCGAAACGCCAGTGGGAACTGGCCCAGCTGAGCTGGGAACAGCAGTTCAAGGATAGCCACATCAATGTACTGGCAGGCCGGATCAATGCGACCTGGCAGTTCGCGCGTTCCACGTATGGCTGCCGTTTCGTCAGCGCGCCCGATTGCCCGTACCAGCTCACGAACACATCGGGTGGCTTCAGCGGCTTCCCCTACGTGAACTGGGGCGCGCGCGTGAAATACCAGCCGGATGCGCGCTACGTATCGATCGGCGCATTCGAAGTGAACCCCGAGCGCCGAAACAACAACGGCCTGAACTGGGGCCTCAACGATTCCACTGGCGTGATGATTCCGGTGGAAGTCGGTTACGAGACCAGCTTCGCCACGGATCCGTACCCGAAACACCTGAAGATCGGCGGCTGGTACAACTCCGCGCCCTTCACCGATCCGGAACTCAATACCAAGGGGCTGCACCGCGCGCTCGCGGGCGGTACGGCACGCAACTATGACGGTGGCCGTTATGGCCTCTACGTGCTTGCCGACAAGGTGATCTGGAAGCCCGACGCCAACAGCAATACACGCAACCTTGCGGTGTTCGGTTCGCTCACCGGCCCTCTGGATAACGCGGAAAACTACACGCTGCAATCCACCGGTGGTTTCCTGTGGACGGGGCTGTCGCGTGCACGGCCGAACGATTCACTAGGATTCCAGGCCACCTGGTTTCGCTTCAGCAAGAAGGCCGTGGGCTACGAAGACGACCTGATCACCAAGAATAAGGGTGACGGCCACTTCAAGCGCGATGAGCTCATGACCGAGCTCAACTACAGCTACAAGCTGTTCCCGGTGGTGAGCCTGGTGCCGAACCTGCAGTACATCGTGCACCCCGATGTGCTCGGCAACACGGTCGGTGTACGCAAGGTGCCCGCCAATGCCATCGTCATCGGCCTGCGCGTCATGGTGAACATGGGCGGCCCCGGCAGCCAGTAAACGGCCCATAATGCCGCTACCACAGGCAACCGCGCACCGTGACCTTGGATCTGAAACACCTGCAAAGCTTCATCCGCATCGTCGAATTCGGCAGCCTGACCCGCGCCGCGGCGACGCTCGATGTCTCGCAGTCCCTGCTCAGCCGCCAGGTGCGCCAGCTGGAGATCGAGCTGGGCACGCACCTGCTGGAGCGCAACGGCCGCGGGGTGGTCCCCACGGATGCCGGCCGCGAACTGGTGGAACACGGCCGCGGCATCCTGCGCCAGGTCGAGGTCGCCCGGTTGTCCCTGGGCCAAAGCCGCGGTGTGTACGCCGGTAAGCTCGCCATCGGCTTGCCACCCAGCGTGGGCTCAACGCTCACGGTCGAACTGGTGATGCGCTTCCGCGAGCGCTACCCACAGGCGCAGATCAGCGTGGTGGAAGCGCTCAGCGCCAGCCTGCTCGAGTGGCTGCAACTGGGGCGGCTCGATTGCGCGTTGCTGTACAACCCCGCGGTGAACGCGAACATGCGCTTTCGCCATGTGCATTCCGAAGAACTCAACCTGATTGGCAGCACGCGCGATGGCCACACCGTGCCCGATTCCGTGCCGTTGGCCACGTTGGGCCAGTACCCGCTGATCATCCCGTCGCCGCTGCATTCGGTGCGCCAGCTGATCGAAACGGATGCGGCGCGTTACGGTGTCGGGCTGGATATCCGCCTGGAGATCGATTCGGTACGGTCGCTGCTCGATCTGGTGGAGCGTGGCGTTGGCTACGGCGTGCTATCGCGCAATGCCTTGCTCTCCCGTCGCGGCGAGCACGCCTTGCGTGCGGCACCCATCGTGATGCCACAGATCACCACGCGGCTGGTCGTGGCCACGCCCACCCAGCGCCCGACCAGCCCGATCACGGAAAAGGCCCTGGAGATCGTCGACGAACTCATCGCCGAGGGCCGGCTGGACGCTGGCCGCTGAGTTGTGCAATGCAACATCTGCATGCCGTAAGCAAAGACATGCAATTCGTGCATAGCAGATAAGCGTCGTATCGCGTTGTTCGGTCCGGCCGGGATGGCGACCATCGTCCCGGTCCTGGAATACCGTGGCGCACTCGCCGATGTCGTACGAAATCCCCTGCTGGTATATGCGTGGTGGCACCTCCAAGGGGCCGTTCTTCCTCGCCCGCGATCTCCCCGCTGACACCGCCACCCGCGATGCCGTGATCCTGGCCGCGATGGGCTCGCCCGATGAGCGCCAGATCGATGGGCTGGGTGGCGCCAAGCCCCTGACCAGCAAGACCGGCATTCTTTCGCTGCCCACCGACGGCGCGGCCGATCTCGATTTCCTGTTCGGCCAGGTGGGCATCGCCGAGGGCCGGGTCGACACCACCCCGAACTGCGGCAACATGCTCGCCGCGGCGCTCCCCGCTGCGATCGAGGCGGGCCTGGTCACCGCGGATGAAGGCACCACCACGCGTCGCGTGCGTACCGTGAATACGGGCGTCATCGCGGAGATCACGATCCAGACCCCGGGCCGCCGCCCTGCTTACGATGGCGACGCGCGCATCGACGGTGTGCCGCGCCCTTCGGCGCCGGTCACCTGCGGTTTTCTCGACACCGAAGGATCCCTGTCGGGCTCACTGCTGCCCACCGGCAACCTGCGCGACACCATCGATGGCGTTGAGGTCACCCTGATCGATAACGGCATGCCGGTGATGCTGATTGCCGCTGCGGACCTGGGTGTGAATGGCGACGAGCGCCCCGATGCGCTGGACGCGAACACCGCGTTGAAAGCGCGCATCGAAGCACTGCGCCTGAAGGCCGGTCCGCTCATGAACCTAGGCGATGTCTCGGCCAAGCCGGTGCCGAAGATCACCCTGGTGTCGAAGCCGCGCCATGGCGGCGCGCTGGGCACGCGAACCTTCATTCCGCACGACTGCCATACGTCCATCGGCGTGCTTGGTGCCGTCACCGTCGCCACCGCGGCGGTGATGCCGGGCACCGTGGCCGCGGATGTCGCCGAGCCGGGGCAGGGCGAGTCGCGCACGCTTTCCATCGAACACCCCACCGGCGAATTCAGCGTGGAGCTCGGCCTTGCCAACGGCCGTGTCGTTCGCGCCGCGTTGCTACGTACCGCACGCCTGCTGATGCGCGGCAGCGTGCCGGTTTCATCTTCGATCTGGCCCGGCCCCGCGGCCGGCTGATCCCATCCCACGGAGCCCCCCATGTCTGAGAACAAGACCGCGCTGATCGTAAGCGCCCATTCCGCCGACTTCGTGTGGCGTGCCGGCGGTGCCATCGCGCTGCACGCCGAAAAGGGCTGGAAAGTACACATCGTATGCCTCTCGTTCGGCGAGCGCGGTGAATCCGCCAAGCTGTGGCGCGTGCCCGGCATGACGATGGAAAAGGTGAAGACCGACCGCCGCCGGGAAGCCGAAGCGGCCGCCGCCATCCTCGGCGCCAGCGTCGAGTTCCTGGATATCGGCGATTACCCGATGCGCGCTGATCTGGACGTGGTGTTCCACCTCGCCAAGGTCTACCGCGAGCTGCGCCCGTCGTTCGTGCTCAGCCATTCGTTGAAGGACCCGTACAACTTCGACCACCCGCTGGCCACCCATGTGGCGCAAGAAGCACGCGTGGTGGCACAGGCCCATGGCCATGAGCCGGCGGTACCCGTGATCGGCGCGCCGCCGGTGTTCCTGTTCGAACCGCACCAGCCGGAGCAGTGCGAGTGGAAGCCGGAACTGTTCCTCGACATTTCGTCGGTGTGGGAAAAGAAGCAGGCCGCCTTCGAGACCATGGCCGCGCAGGAGCACCTGTGGGAGTACTACACCCGCGTCGGCCTGCAGCGCGGCGCGCAGGCTTCGCGCAACTCCGATTTCAAGATCAAGTACGCCGAAGCCTTCCAGCGCGTCTTCCCGCACGTGACCCAGGGCACGCTGGCATGATGGGCGTCGTGGTCCGCAATCGCCCCTCCATCACACCTGACCAGGCCGAAACCCTCGCCTCGATGGGTGTAGCCACCGTGCACGAGGCGCAGGGCCGCGTTGGCCTGTTCCTGCCGCCGATCCAGCCGATCCAGCGGGATCGTGCGATCGCGGGCTCGGCCGTGACCGTGCTGGCGCAGCCCGGCGATAACTGGATGCTGCACGTGGCCGTGGAGCAATGCCGTCCAGGTGATGTGCTGGTCGTCGCCTGCACCACCGAGAATACCGATGGGATGTTTGGCGACCTGCTCGCCACCTCGCTCATGGCGCGCGGTGTCGTAGGGCTGGTGATTGACGCGGGCGTGCGCGATAGCGCCGAACTGCGCCGCGTGGGCTTCCCGGTGTGGGCAAAAGCCGTGCACGCGCGCGGCACCGTGAAGGCTACGCTCGGCTCGGTGAACGTGCCCGTGGTGATTGGTGGTCAGCTGGTGAAGGCCGGCGATGCGATCGTCGCCGATGATGATGGTGTGGTCGTTGTACCGCATGCCTCCGTGGAGTCGGCGATTGCCGCCTCGCGCAAGCGCGTACTGAACGAAGAAGCCAAGCGCGAACGCCTTGCGGCGGGCGAGCTTGGCCTGGATATTTACGATATGCGCCCGCGCCTGGCGGAAGCCGGGCTGCGCTATGTGGACGATCTGCCGAATGAATAACCCGCTCAAGGGCTGCCTGCCGCCCGACCCGAACCCCACGAAGCCGCTGCAGGCGATGCCCGCGAAATCATGCGATGCGCATTGCCATGTATTTGGCCCGGCGGACCGCTTTCCGTACGCGCCCGATCGCAGCTACACGCCGCCGGATGCACCGTACGAACACCTCGTGGCCCTGCACGACTTCCTGGGGTTCGATCGTGGTGTGATCGTGCAGGCGAGCTGCCATGGTACCGATAACACCGCCATGCTCGATGCCATTGCGCGCAGCAACGGCCGCTACCGTGGCGTGGCGATCGTGGATGACGGCATCGACGAAAAAGGCCTGGCGATATTGAATGACGGTAGCGTGCGCGCTGTTCGCTTCAACTTCGTGCAGCACCTTGGCGGCCGCCCGGACATGAATGTGTTCTGGCGCGTACTGGATCGCGTCACCGAGATGGGCTGGCACGTGGTGCTCCACCTGGATGCCCAGGACATCGTGGAACTGCAGGATGTGCTCGCAAAGATCCGCGTGCCGTTCGTCATCGACCACATGGGCCGCGTGCAGGCCGCGAAGGGCGTTGAACAGGAACCGTTCCGCCTGCTGCTGGCGCTGATGCGCGATAATCCGCTGGCGTGGGTGAAGGTCTGCGGTGCCGAACGCGTCTCGGTCGGCAAGCGCCCGTTTGACGACGCGATTCCGTTTGCGCACGCGCTGATCGAAACCGCACCCGATCGCGTGCTGTGGGGTACGGATTTCCCGCACCCGAACATCTCGAAGGACATGCCCAACGACGGCGGCCTGGTGGACCTCATGTTCCGCTTCTGCCCCGATGAGGCCCTGCGCCATCGCCTGCTCGTGGATAACCCCGCGCGCCTGTACGACTTCGCCTGAAGAGCGTGACCATGCCCGATACCACCACCCTCCCGCCAGCGCGTCCGCGCAAGCCGTTCTACCGCCAGCTGTATGTGCAGGTGCTGGTGGCGGTGGTATTGGGCGTCATCCTCGGTTACCTCTCGCCGAAGTACGCCGTGGCCATGAAGCCGTTCGGCGACGCGTTCATCGCGCTCATCCGCATGGTGATCGGGCCAATCATCTTCTGCACCGTGGTGACCGGCATCGCCGGCATGCGCGACATGCGCAAGGTCGGCCGTGTCGGCGGCAAGGCGCTCCTGTATTTCGAGATCATCTCGACGGTGGCGTTGTTCTTCGGCCTGGTGGCGGGGCACATCTTCCACCCGGGTACCGGCTTCAATGTGGATCCGGCCAGCCTCAAGGCGAACGAGGTAGCCTCGTTCGTGGCCCAGGGCCACAACATCGAATCGATCGACTTCCTGCTGTCGATCATCCCCACGACGTTCGTGAATGCCTTCGCCAAGGGCGATGTGCTTTCCATCCTGCTCATCTCGGTACTGTTCGGCTGCGCGCTGGCGGCAACCGGTGAGCGCGGCAAGCCGGTCTACGATGTGATCGAGGCTGGCGCGCAGGTCTTCTTCAAGATCGTGCACTACATCACCGCCGTGTCGTCGATCGGCGCGTTCGGTGCGATTGCCTTCACCATCGGCAAGTACGGCGTGGTGGCCCTGGTGCCGCTCATGGAGCTGATTGGCAGCTTCTACCTGGTCTGCATCATCTTCGTGGTACTGATCCTTGGCATCGTCGGCCGGCTGTGTGGGTTCAGCATCATTCGCTTCTGTGGGTACATCAAGGATGAGCTGCTGATCGTGCTCGGCACCAGCTCATCCGAAGTCGTGCTCGCGCCGCTGATGCGCAAGATGGAAGAGGCGGGTTGCCCGAAGGAGACCGTGGGCCTGGTCGTTCCGACGGGTTACTCGTTCAACCTCGACGGCACCAACATCTACCTCACCATGGCGATCCTGTTCATCGCCCAGGCGCTGAACATCGACCTCACGATCGAGCAGCAGATTACCGTGGCGATCGTGGGCATGCTCACATCGAAGGGTGCCTCTGGCGTGGCCGGCGCGGCGCTGGTGATGCTGGCCTCCACGCTCAGCGTGGTCCCGGTCGTGCCCGTGGCCGGCATGGTCCTGATCCTCGGCATCCACCGCTTCCTCGGCACCGGCCTGGCCATGACCAACCTGGTCGGCAACGGCGTCGCGGCGATCGTGGTCTGCGCGTGGGAAAAGGAGCTGGACCGCACAAAACTCGCGACTGCCCTCAAAAAATCGTAAAGGTGAGCTTTCCTGGGCGATTGGTGCGTACAAGGCAACGCGCCATCGCCGGTGTCGCTACTTCCGGAGCTCTTAGGGCAGGCCTAGCATCGTCACCACAGAAGCGTGGTGATTGCGAGGTGCCCCATGAATATCGTGGTGATTGGCGGCCATGGCCTGGTGGGGCGGCAGGTCGCCGCGCTGCTGCGCAACGACGGACACAATGTGACTGCGGCATCGCGTGTGACGGGCGTGGATATCGTCACCGGTGCGGGTCTGGATGACGTCCTGGCGGGTGCCCATGTCGTCGTGGATGCCAGCAACGCGGAGCCGCCCTACGGCGAGCCGTCGTATGCCTTCTTCACGACAGGCGCGCGCCATCTGCTGGATGCCGAGCAGCGGGCGGGCGTAAAGCACCACGTTTCGATCTCGGTGGTGGGTACCGACCGGCTGGAGAGCAGCCCCTATTTTCGCGGCAAGGCCCACGCGGAGGCCATGATCCGGGCCTCAGGCGTGCCTTATACGATCCTGCATGCCACGCACTTCTACGAATTCCTGCTGGCGATCGTCGAGGCGGCGATCGCAGACCAGGTCCTGAGGTTGTCACCGGCGCTCATCCAGCCCGTCGCCTCCTCGGATGTGGCGGAGGCCATGGCTGCGATCGCGGTGGGTGAGCCCTTCAATGCCACGCTGGAGCTGGCTGGGCCCGAGCGGGAACGCATGTCCGACCTCGTGCGGCGCTTCGTGGGTGATATGGAATCGCCATTCGATGTCGTTACCGACCCGGGCGCGCCTTACTTCGGTGCGCTGCTCGACGATGGCTCATTGGTACCCAGGGCGGAGGCGCGCTGTTGCACCATGCCGTTCAATACGTGGCTGCGCCGTTCCGAGTACGCTCGGGCAAATTGGTGACGAGACGACCCCATGAAGCGCATCCTCCTGCAGAGCACCATCCCGCCCACGGACGATGACTGGCATATCGGCCGGTTCTCGCTGCTGAAGGAGACCCTGTCCTCCATGGAGGGTGCCGACGGCCAGCCGTTGTTCGAGGTGACCGCGCGGGATCGCGATCCGGTGGGCGCGCCTGACAGCGTGCTGTCGAGGCTGGATACCTCGGACTACGACCAGCTTTGGCTGTTCGCCGTCGATGTCGGCGACGGGCTGGCTCCTGAGGATTGCGAGGCGATTGGCCGGTTCCGTGAGCGGGGCGGCGGCATGCTGGTCGCGCGTGACCACATGGACCTGGGTAGCTCGGTGTGTACCCTCGGTGGCGTGGGCGCGGCGCACTTCTTCCATTCGAAGAACCCGGACCCGGATACCAGCCGGCACCAGAACGACGACACCATCACCACGAGCATCCAGTGGCCAAACTACCACTCGGGCGCGAACGGTGATTACCAGACGATCGAGCCCGTGTTGCCGTTGCATCCCGTGCTGCATGACCCGGATGCGCCGGATGGCGCGCTCCGCTTCCTGCCCGCGCACCCACACGAGGGTGCGGTCGGCCAGCCGGCGGGCGATTCCACGGCGCGAATCATCGCAACCGGCCGCAGCGAACTTACCGGGCGCACGTTCAACATCGCGGTAGCCTTTGAACCACACGGCCGTACCGGCCCGGCCGTCGCGGAGTCCACGTTCCACCATTTCGCCGACTACAACTGGGACCCCGCCCTGGGTTCGCCGAGCTTCGTGAGCGAAGCGCCGGGTGACGGGTTAGCGGGATCCGCGGAAGCCCGCCGGTCGATCCGGCGCTACGCAGAAAACATCGCGTTATGGCTGGCCGGGTACCCAGTGACCTAGCGCTGCACGACAGGCCTGGGCGCATCGGGCCGTGCAACGGCGTACATCTCCCAGGCCATCTCTTTCAGCAAGGCATGCGGATCGCCGTTGCGCGCGTACAGATCCATGTGCGCCTTCCCCGGTAGGAAGCGAATCTCGGAACGCGCGCCCAGGCCATCCAGTGCCACCTTGAAACGATGCACGGCGCCGTCCAGGTACCACGTGTCGTCCGTACCCACGGTGATGTGGATCTTGCCGTCCAGATGTGGCTTCAATGTATTCCAATGGGTAGTGACATAGCGGCTGATGTCGTAGTGGGCCACCCAGTAATCACGCACCGCGGGATCCACATCGCCGGTGGCGCGATCAAACAGTGGCATGGGTGAGCCGCTGGGACCACGCGGCGAAAACACCCACTCGTACGATGAGAGCTGGCCGCCATAGGGACCGAGCACGGCCTCAAGCCGGGCCGCATTCGCGAATGTGCCTTCCGCCTTGAAGCGGACCCGGTCGATCGGCCATGGCGTGCCATTCGGCCTCCTGTACATGTTCGCCTTGGGCGCATACAGATCCACGCCCGAGAAGTCATGGAAATCAACGGGGTCGGGTGAGGTTGACCATGTGCCGCCGAATAGATCGGCGTAGTGAGTCTGTAGCCACAGCGTGGCCCACCCACCGGAGGAGTGGCCGGTAAGGAAGCGCCCCGCTTCACGGGCATCCATGCGGTAACGCGTTTCCAGCCAGGGAATGAGCTCACGCGTCAGCGCCTCGCCCCACGGTCCGTTGTTCACGGAGTCAGCGAACTCGTGTGTGCCCGTCGGCGTCGATTGGTCGAGGAACACCCAGATCATCGGCGGCATCTCCCCGCGCTGCATGGCCAGGTGCACGTTGACCAGATCATCGACCAGTGAATCCTCGTCACCACCGTAGCCATGCGTGAAGTACACGGTGGGGTAGCGCGTGTCGCCCTGCTCGCGGTACCCCGGCGGTACCAGCACCCAACCGCGCAGCGTGGTGGGCCGCCCCCAGAAGGCAGTGAGTGCAGCACTGGGTTCTTCGATCCGCACGGCGTCCTTCCGCGCCGGCCCGGCATCGGCTTGCACCTCGGGTGTTTCCCACGCCAGTTTCCAGGGTTGCCGGTCGGCCTTGACCTCGTTGAGGGTGAGTACGGGCGGCTTCAGCGTCGGCAGCGTGACCGGGATGATGCCGCTGACGAGGTCACCGGTGTCACGCCCGCTGTAGTTGTAGTTGTGGTCCTGGTCGAGCACGGCCTGGGCGAGGTACTCGCCGGGTGGCAGCTTCGAGAAGCCGGTGGGGAAGGCGAGCGCATCGGTGTCGATCTCCACGGTGGCCCCGGGTGTAAGCCGGAAAACCTCGCGTGCGGCTACGGCAGCCTTATCCGGATGCCACGCATCGGTATCGACCTCGCCGACGGCATGGCCTTTGGCGGCGGCAAGTGCGGGCTTCGCCGGGGTCACGAACAACAGCAGTCGGCCGGAGACCGGGCCGGACGCCGGGTGATCCAGGCGCACGTGGAAGATGGGCGGCTTCTCGCCCGCTTGCCGGACCAGCGCCTCGCGCACGGCCACCACCAGCACGACGAGATAGACGGCCGTCACCGCGGCCACGATGTACGCGGTACGGAAGCGGCGGGAGCGGGGTGGCTGGCTGTTCATGCGCGCATGGTGCAGGCGGCCTCGGGTGTGCGTTTGCGGGATCGCGCTCCCTTGATCGCAATCGCACGGTGGGCTCGGCGTGAAGCGGCCAACGCAAAATCTCATCACGGGGGAGACGGGATATCTTGTCAGCGTAAAAATAAATCTTGACAGGGTGTTTCGTGCGGATGCATCCTATCTTTACGCCGTCAAGAAGGTGTGCACAGGGGCGCACCACGGCGATCACTCATCACCGAATCCATAGGCCCGGCCGCGCGTCCGGGAGGAGAGCGATCGTGTCCCCTGCTGTCTACCATCAAGGTCATCCCGCGTCCGCATCCGCATCCGCCTTCGTGGCCCGCTATACCGCCGGTGACGTGGGCGCACCGCTGGAGGCGCCCCAGGGCGCCATCGCCCTGCGCTTTCCGTTCGGGCGTTGCCGTATTTCCGTGCACGCGGAAGGACGGTGGATGCCGTGTGGCGAGGCGGCGGCCGGGTATGCGCATGTGGGGCGCCCCGGCGTCCCGGCCCGCTCCGAATGGCTGAGCGATGGCGAGGAAGTGGTGCTGATGGTGCCGGATGCGTGCTGGGGCGAACACGTGACGCCGCGCATGCGAACCTTCGCCGCGTCGGGGCTGGCTCGCAAGCACGACGATCCTGTCCTCCAGCAACTTCTCCAGCTGCTGGCGCGCACGATGCTCGACAAGGGCGAAGCGTTCTTCGTCGCGTCGCTGATCGAAGCGATCCTCATGCGTGGTGTCCTGGCGTGTACGGCGGCACGTGTCGCTACCGACGCGGCGCGCGAACAGCTGCCCTTGCCAGCGCATCGCCTGGCCCGCACGCGGGACTTCGTCCAGGCCCATCTGGCTGGACCGATTTCGTTGTCGGATATGGCGCGCGCGGCGGGGCTCTCACCCATGCACTTCGCGGCGCAATTCCGCGCGGCAACCGGCATGCGTCCGCACGACTATTTGCTCGAGCAGCGCATCCAGCGCGCCAAGCAGCTGATGGCTGAGACGGCGTATCCGCTGTATGACGTCGCGCTCAGCGTCGGCTTCAGCACGCAGGCACACTTCAGCACGGTGTTCCGCAAGATCGCCGGGACCACGCCCACGCGCTGGCGAGCGGACAGCACGCGTCACGGCGGTGCATCGCTAACGCGCGCAACCGCCGCGCATGCCGCTACGCCGCGAGCGACACGCCCGCAGCCAATGCGTCGAAATACTCGCGCGTGAGGCGAAGCTGCGTCGCGGCATCTTCCGCGCGGTTCACGACATGGCGGAACGCCGCGTTCTCTGGGCGATCCTTCGCGTACCAGCCAAGGTGCTTGCGTGCGATGCGTACACCCATCACTTCGCCGTAGAAGGCGTAGAGGTGTTCGAGGTGGCCGATCAGGATATCGCGCACTTCCGCAGGCGTCGGCTCGGGTAGGTAACCGCCCGTTTCGAGATGATGGGCGATCTCGCGGAAGATCCACGGCCGCCCCTGCGCGCCACGGCCGATCATCACCGCATCGGCGCCGGTCAGCGCGAGCACTTCGCGTGCGCGGTCGGGCGTGGTGATATCGCCGTTCGCCAATACGGGAAGCGAGACGCTGGCCTTTACGGCGGCGATGGTGGCGAACTCTGCCTCGCCTTCGTATTTGTCGGCACGGGTGCGCCCATGCATGGCCAGTGCGGCGATACCGGCATCCTCGGCGATGCGCGCGATGGTCAACGCATTGCGGTTTTCGCGATCCCAGCCGGTACGGATCTTCAGTGTGACGGGAATATCCACCGCCTTGACCACCGCGTTGAGGATGCGGCCGACCAGCGGCTCATCCTGCAGCAGCGCCGAGCCGGACCATACGTTGCACACCTTCTTGGCCGGGCAACCCATGTTGATATCGACGATCTGCGCGCCGTTATCGGCGTTGTAGCGCGCGGCCTCGGCCAGCATGCCGGGATCGTAGCCGGCGATCTGCACGCTTACCGGCTCCGGCTCGCCATCGTGATCCATGCGGCGCAGCGACTTGCGGGTGTTCCACAGGCGCGGATCGGCGGTCGTCATCTCAGACACGGCGAGACCGGCCCCCATGCGTTTGCAGAGGAGCCGGAACGGCTTGTCGGTGACGCCGGCCATGGGCGCGAGGACCACGGCGGGCGCGATGGCGTAGGGGCCGATGCGCATGGACGGCATTTTAGCCTATCTCGGGCGCTGGCCCATCTACTCCCGGACCTTGCCAGCTATTGGCAGCTTGGAGGAAGCGCACGCGGTGCCATGACGGGCGCCGCTTCGTCGTACGGTGTCGTGTCCACTACGAAGAACTCGAGATTGTCCCGCAATCATAAATTTGTTCAGAACTGCACGTGGATGTAGTCAATGATGGTCGTGTTTCGCGCTCGCTGGGTCCTCCTACGGAGATAACCATCTCGTTGGACTTGAGCGTCTGCGCTTCAGTGGTATCGATCGTAAAACGGTGTGCGGCTGGTCGCATGCTGATGTCACGGCGAGCGGCAACGTACTGCACGGTGAAAACACCACCGTTCCCGAAATCGTAGGCATGAGAGATGTCTACTTCTTTGACGACGGTTTCGCCTGGCTCGATTCGCCTGAAATGCGAATCGCTAATCGCGCCCCAGTGGTCCCGTGATCCCGTGTAGCGAACGGGATTTCCGGATGAATCAAAGACGCGAAGAAAATCTGAGGAAGGTACGTTGTCCTCTCGACCGAAGGGTGATTCTGGTCGATAAACGAAGGCGGGCTGGTCGCCCGAATTGGTGAACTCGACGCTCACTTTCACGCTCCCCTTCCCGGCGGTTGCGGGTGGGTGCAACGAAACGACGAGCTGGTCCGAAGCCAGCGCGGGAAGTGGAGCGAATGAGGCAAGCCAGATCGCAAGCAAGGTTACGCGTTTCATGAGTCTCGGCAGTGATGGCACGAGGACTCAGGATTTACGACGGGGCGCCGAAACGATATGGAAGGATTCTGAAAAGACCGATGTATCGTTGCAGAGCGCGATGCGATTCACATATCCGATGAGCGGCGCGAAAAATCAGAATGATCGCATTGACTCCGGGCTTCAACGTCGAGCGATGGCCTTTTTGGGTACGGCATCGACGGCAGCCGCGGCATCGACCTGCACCAGGCCGTTGGTAGGCGCGCTGGTGCGCAGCAGGATGTCGTGGACGGCGCGGGCATCCAGGCCGGGGGAGACGGACAGCAGCAAGGCGACGATGCCGCTGACATGGGCCGTGGCCATGGACGAACCCGAGGTGAAGTCGTAACCGCCGCCGGGCTGGGTGGTGAGGATGTCGTTGCCGGGAGCGCTGACGACCCCAGGCGGGGCAGGGCCTGTCGCGGTGGTGCGGACAACGATTACGCCGGGCGCGCTATCGGGAAAGCCACGCGGATCGCCATTGGGCGGCAGCGCAGCGATGACGATGCGGCCTTGGGAAAGGAGCTGGTCGAGCAGCTTGCCGAGCAGGGGATCCGCCGGGCCGCCGAGGCTCAGGTTGATGATCCGTGCATCGGTGTCGTTGACGGCGGCCAGTGCCTTGGCCAGCGTAAAGGAATTACAGCGCGCGCCGCTTTTCGCATCCGCGTACCAGCAGGCCTTGTACACGCTGACTTCGGCCTTGGGCGCCATGCCCACCATGCCCTGGTGGTTGTTCCCTACGGCCGCGATGATGCCGGCCACTTCGGTGCCGTGGCGATCGGTGGCGAAGGCGTTGTCGTGGTCGGAGACCTCATCGCGGGTATCGGCGATATGGCCTTTCAGGTCAGGGTGCGAGAGATCCACGCCCGTATCGACCACGGCCACGTGCACGCCATCGCCCTGGGTCACCGTGTGCGCTTCCGCGGCGTGCGTTTCCACGAAGCCGCGTTGCAGGTCGGTATAGGGATCGTTGTAGTGCGCTTCGTCCTGGTCGGAATAAACAGCGTATTCCTGCAGCGGTTGCGCCAGTTCCACGCGTTGGTCTTTCGCCAGCGCGGCAATCAGCGCGTCGCGGTCCATGCCGGCGGGCGGGCGAAGCACGATGCAGTACACGCCGAGCGCGCGGATGGGCCAGCCGCCCACTTCATTCCAGCCGTACTGGCGGCGCAGATCGGAAAGCAGCGAGCGCGCACGCTGGCCTGCGCCGTAGTTAGGTGCCGGTGCATAGCCGAGCAGGCTGGAGCCTGCATGCGTGGCGGCGGGCTCCAGCGGGTTGGAGACGGCAAGCACGATGTCACGTGAGCTATCCATGCCCGCCGCCACGCTGGTATCGCCGCTTGCCGGTGCCGATGCGGGTGCGGTCAGCGCAGCGCCGGACGGGCGCGTCGCCGCGCACCCTGCGAGGGCCAGGGCCGTTGCAAGCAGCAGGAGTACGCGGTGTTTCATGGATTCCCGGCGACCGGTTCCGCAAAGCGGATACCCGTGGTGCTACGCAGGCGGTCGGAAGCCTGCTTCGCATTCACGGCAGCGTCTTCCGGGACCACGGTGTAGGCACCCACGCCATTCGGGCCATCGACCACGCGCAGGTGCTGGGCCTGCAGCAGCGCATTCCAGGCGGACATGTTCATGCTCTTGTCCGGCACTACGTGGATCGCTCCTGCGGGCGTGGCCGGGGCGGCATCGCTGAGCGTCCGGTAAGCACCCACGGGCGTATCGGTGGACCACAGTTTCAGGCCCAGCGCGCCCAGGCCGATCGCCTGCAACACCACGGCGGCGGCCAGCGTACGCAGCAACCAGCCATGGCTGGCGGCGGGCGCTTCGGGCGCGGACTGCTGCGGGTCATCCACATCCAGGCGGGCGAACAGGCGCTGCAGGCCCTGCTCGGGATCCAGGGTTACGTTGGGCGGCAGTTGCACGGCGCGCGCGAGCTTGCGTTGCTGCTCGAATTCGCCGCGGCAATCGTCGCAGGTGGCAAGGTGGCTTTCGAGCCACGCGGCCTGTTCATGGCTGGCGGTGGCCTGGAGGATCCAGGGCATCGCTTCCCACGCGCGGGCACACTCCCTGCCGGCTGGGGTGGGGCGGGTCATGGCAGTTTCTCCTTGGACGTGGCCGTTTCGCCGGCCAGGCCCGGTAGTACGTTGCGCAGCTTCACGCGCGCATGGAAAAGGCGAGCCTTCACGGTGCCGACGGGGCATTGCATGATCGCCGCCACGTCGTCGAGCGAATGGCCGATACCGTATACGAGTTCCACCACCACGCGCTGGTCGGCCGAGAGCCGCTCCATGCCGCGGCCTAGCCAGTCGCGCAGTTCGCGGTCATCACCGGGATCGTGCGAGGGAATGCGGTCCTCTGGCACGCTGTCTTCATCGACCGGTTCGCTGCCGTGCTGGCGCAGCGATTTGAGGCCGCAGCGGTAGGCGATACCCATGATCCAGGTGGAGACGCGCGATTCGCCCTGGAAGCTGGCCGCCTTCTGCCACACGATCCAGAAGCAGTCGTTGATCACTTCCTCGATGATGTCGGCCCGGCGGGTCAGGCGGGCCAGGAAACGGGTGAGCCGGCCGTGGTACGCCCGGTACATCACCGTTAGCGCGGCACGGTCGCCCGCGGACATCCGCTGGAGGAGCAGGCGGTCATTGGCGTCGGTATCGGCCTGGGTCATGGCTGTGGCTTGCGTGGGGTACCTGGACCGTAAGTGCGTGCGGCGGGCCCAATGGTTGCCATGGCATCAGAAGGTGCGGGCCAGGGTGGCTACCCAGGGCGAAACCCGCTGTTCGCCCTGGCTGCGCTCGCGGTTTGTGAAGACATGCATGAGTTCCACCCGCCAGGCGCCGTTTTGCCATACCAGGCCCGCGTGGCCGTAGGTGTAGCGGCTGGACTGGGTCTCCCGATGATACTGCCCGTGATAGTACCGGTAGGGCGGCACGAGATATTGCGCGAGGCCCACGCCGCCGGTGGCGGAGACGTGCCAGGCCAGGGGCCAGCGGAAGCCCACGTCGGCCGCGCCGCGCGGGCCGCCGCCGCGGTGGGCCAGCTGGATGGCCGAGGCGCTCATGGTCAGCACATCACGCCAGAGCACGCTCACGCCCAGTTCGGTGCGGTCGTAGGTGCGGGTGCCGCTGGCGCTGCCCGGGTAACGGTAATCGAGCAGGCCGGCCTGGAGCTGCCAGTCATCGCTGAGCGACCAGGATTTCGCGACCTGGGCCAGGGTCTCGGCGATGCGGCCGGGGGAGCGGGTCTGGTAGCTGGCCGACGCACCGACGGACCAGCCATCGCGGGTCACCCAGCTGACGCCCCCCTGCACGATGGGCGCAGGCGGGGTCACGGCGACGCCGCGATCGACCAGCTGCGAGCTGACCGCCAGGGTGCCACCCCAGTCGCCAGCCCAGGCCTGCAGGGGTGCCAGGCCGCACGCCACCACGGCCACGGCAAGGCGCCACCGCGGCGGGAGTGCGTCGCGGCGGACCATGGGCTTGCCTGGCCTGGCTTGGGTCAGGTTGTCCGACATCACGTCATCTTTTACTTGGCCCGCCCCGTGGCGTGGTTCCGGCGTCTGCTTCCGCCTCAGTGCAAGGTGGCGAGGTAGGCAAGCAGGTCGTCCAGGTCCTTCGCATTGTCGAGGCCATCGTATTTCATCTTGGTGCCGGGGTTGGCCTGTTTCGCTGGCTGGGATAGGTACGTATGTAACTGTTCGGGCGTCCAGGTCCAGCCGATGTTCTTCAGCGCATCGGAATAGTTGTAATCGGGCAGGCTGCCCGATTTACGGCCCACGATGCCAAACAGGCTGGGGCCTTTCTTGTTGCGGCCCTGGGCCACGGCGTGGCACTCGGCGCACTCGGACTTGAACACGTCCTGGCCTGCCTTCGCGTTGCCGGCCGCCGCTGGAAGCGATGCCAGCAGGGAGCTTGCGATAAAGCCCGCGGCCAACAGGCGCGCGGGCAGGGTGGGGTGGTTTGGGGGAGTCACGCGTCGTATTCCTGTCGGGCTAGAAGGCGATGCTTGCGGAAACGGTGAAGGCATTCAGGTCGGAGGCGTCCACACCGCGCACGCCGGGTGGCGCACCGAAGATGTTGGAGCCGCGCCCGTTGAAGCGGGTGACCCGGAACCACGTGGCGGCGAGCTTCAGGTTGCCCTTGGTGATCCAGCTATCGTCCTTGCCGAACGGCGCCCACGTGAGGGTGAACAGGTTGATCGTGCTATCCGGATCGCCGAACGGCGGGTAGCGCACATCACTCGCACTACCGGTGCTCTTCAGCTGCGATACCTGGATGCCGTAGGTTTGCCTGAACGTGTACGTCACCGATGCGACCTGGTCGCGCGCGGACCCGCGGTTCGATTCGAGTGCACCGGGGACGAATGGATTGGGTAACGCGGTACCGTACTTGCGCCGCTCGTAGATGTTCACGTAGCTGGCCTGCACGATGTGCTCGCGGTTGCCCAGGTACTGGTAGGTGAGGTCGTAGCCGAAGTCGTCGATATCGTCCTTCGACGCGCCACGCGGCAATTCACGCTTGGTGGTGAGTGCCACGACGCCTGCGGAGAAGAACTGCTTGCGCATGTCCTTCATGTACGCAAAGCGAAAGTAACCCGTATCGCTCAGCTTGCCGGGGTCGCCGCCGACGTTGTAGCCGAGGTCATCCTGCGTGCTTCGCTGCAGCGAACGGTAGGTGCCGGCTTCGGCGTACCAGACCTTGTCGTAAAGCGCGTACACGCTCGCGCCGATCACGCGGTTGGTCAGCGCATTCGGTGCACCCGGGCTCAACAACGTGCCCGTGGCCCCGCCCGGCGCGAGGAACGACGCGTTTGGCAGGGCGCCGATCGGGTCCTGGAAGCCTGGGCTGTTGTTGACGGTTACGCCGATCGTCGTGTCCTTGCCCGCGATCTTCAGTTCCTTCGCGACGTAGCGCAGGTCGATATTGCTGAGCCGCGTGTTGTAAGTGTCGTGGCCGGTATGGTCGGCTTCCACCTTGATGTAGCCGCCGACGTTGTCGGTAAGCCTGCCCGCCAGGTACAGATCGCCTTCGGTCAGCGTGGTATCGCTGGGGCCGGTCTTCGGGTTCACGTGGCTCGCAGTGATCTGCGCGGCGACCGGTATTTTGGTGCCCTGGCCGTCGGTATCGGTATAGCCATTCAGCTTGAAGCGCATGCCGTAAGGCGTGAGCGCCGGGCCATAAGCCCCCGCGTGGCAATCGGCGCAGGCCGAGCCCGTCTGCCGTGCGTACGCGGGAATGGCCTGGGCGGTGTGGCTCACCAGCGAAAGCACCAGCGCAAGGGCCGCCCACCACGCGGCGTGGCCGGGAGTGCGCGGTCGACGTCGAAACGGTAACGGTGGCATGGGGCGGAACTCCTTGTGGTTTGGGGGCAGGCGGACGCTTACGCGCCCTTGCGCGGCCACATCCGGTGCAGCAGGCCGTCACGACGGCCGAAGTGGTGGAAAAGGGCGGCGCCGATATGCAGGCAGACCAGGGCGAGCAGCACCCAGGCCGCATCGATGTGCAGTGCCTGCAAGCGATCGGCCAGGTCGTCATCTGGCGCCACCAGGCGTGGCAGCGTCAGGCCGAAGAAATGCACATCGTGGTCACCCGCGCTGCTCATGGCCCAGCCGATCAGCGGCATGCCCAGCAGCAACAGGTAAAGCGCGACGTGGGTCGCTGCGGCGGCCGCATGCATGATCCTCGGCATGGGGATGGGCGGCAGGCGCGCGGCGCGCAGGCGCAGCACGACGCGTACGGCGAACAACACGAGCACCAGCAGGCCGAAGTGCCGGTGGCCTTCCAGCAACCACATGCGCAGGCTTCGCCCGGATACCTCATCACGCAACAGGATGAGCGCCGCCGCGCAAACGACACATACCACGGTGAGCCAGTGCAGCACGCGCAAGGGCCGGGGCCACGGTACGGGTCGTTGGTCTTGGGTGTTCCAGGCCATGCAGGGCAATCCCCTCCGGCGCCCGCCAGCCGGGCGACGCATGGCCATGAGTGCCAGCCGTGGCACGGAAAGGTTGCGCCCTGGCGCCCGCAACCTTTCGCGCCGGGCCCTGCACTCATTCGAAGACCACCGCGACACGCCGGGATTCGCCATGGATATAGCTCGCATACCCTTCCAGATCCACGGCGATAGCCGCGGCATGCTCGTGGCGCTCGAGGGCATGCGCGATGTGCCTTTCGATATCCGCCGCGTCTATTACATCTTCGCCACGGTCGATGGCGTGCGGCGCGGGCAACATGCCCACCGCACGCTGACCCAGCTGGCCGTGGCGGTCCGCGGTTCCGTGACCTTCCTGCTCGACGACGGTACGGGGCCGGCGGAAGTGACGCTGGATGACCCTGCCAGCGGGGTGCTCATCGGGCCCATGGTGTGGCGCGAGCTGCACCATTTCAGCGACGACTGCGTGGTGATGGTACTTGCCGACCAGGCCTACGACCCCACCGATTACATCGCCGACTACGAGCAGTTCCTGGGCGAAGCCAACGCGCACGCCTTTCCGGGAGTGGCCGCCGCATGGCCCGGCCGTTAGTCCTTATCGGTGCGGGCGAGTTCGCCTTGATCGCCCGTGAATACTTTACCCACGACGCCGGCCGCGAGGTCGTGGCCTTCGTCGTCGAACGTGCATGGCTGGATCGCGATGCTATCGATGGCACGCCGGTTGTCGCGTACGAGGATATCGAGGCGATTTATCCGCCCGACGATGTCGACGTTTTCGTCGCCATCCCGGCCAGCGGCCTCAATCGGCTGCGTGCCCGGTTCTACCGTGACCTGAAGGCACGCGGCTATCGCTTCGCCCGCTACATCAGTTCGCGCGCGTTTGTGTGGCGAAATGCCACGGTGGGCGACAACTGTTTCATCTTCGAAGGCAACGTCATCCAGCCGTTCGTCACGATCGGTGATAACTGCATCCTGTGGAGTGGGAACCACATCGGCCACCGCACGGTGATCCGCGATCACGTGTTCATGGCCTCGCATGCCGTGGTGTCGGGTTACTGCGAGATCGGTGAGCACAGTTTCATCGGCGTCAATAGCACGTTCAACGACAAAGTGCGCGTGGCATCGGACAACATCATTGGCTCAGGCGCGCTCGTCGTGCGCGATACCGAGCCTGGCCTCGTCTATGTCGGGTCACCGGCGAAACCCCTGCCAGGCAAGCGCAGCCTGGATGTGGCGCTCTAGGGGATGCGTATGACGGCATGGACCAAACGCGGGTTGGTGTTCGATACGCTTCGCCAGGGCGTCGGCGGCTGGATGCGTCATTCCGCGCTCACGCCCACGCCGTGGCGGCGCAATGACGGCACGATCCGCGTCTACGCGAGCTTTCGCGATGACGAAGGCATCGGCCGGATCGGCTATGTGGACATGGACGCCGAGCGGCCGGGGGAGGTGGTGCGCGTGAGCGCACGGCCGGTGCTCGATGTCGGGCGTGGCGGTTGTTTCGATGACAACGGGATGATCCTTGGCGACCTGGTCGAAGCGCCGGGCGGCCTGCACCTGTTTTACGTGGGGTTCCAGCGTGTGGCGCGTGCCAAGTTCCTGGCATTCACCGGGCTTGCCCTTTCCACCGACGGTGGCGACACGTTTGCGCGGGTGCAGGAAACGCCGGTGCTCGATCGTGGCCCGGGGCGGAGCAGCATCGCGGCGATTCATTCGGCCAGGTACGAGGGTGGCCGCTGGCGGCTTTGGTATGCCGCGGGCGATGGCTGGGAAATGATCGGCGGCCAGCCGTTTCCCCGGTACCACATTCGCTACCGGGAAACGGATGACCTGCATGGCCAGCCCGCGCGCGACGAGGTGTGCCTGCTGCCGCAGGGCCAGGAATACCGTATCGGCCGACCGCGTGTTTACCGTGACGGCGACGGCTACCTGATGTACTTCACGCGTGGCGATACCAAAGGCGGTTATTTCCCCGGCTGCGCCACGAGTGCGGACGGCATCCATTGGGAGCGGCACGACGAGCGGTTCGGGCTGGCGCTTTCCGAGCGTGGCTGGGATTCCCGCACGATCTGCTATCCGGCGTTGCTCGATGATGGCGAGCGCACACTCATGTTCTACAACGGCAACGACATGGGCGTGGATGGCTTTGGCCTCGCGGAGGCGTACCGTGCTTAGCGTCCGGCCCTATACACCGGCTGACGCGCCGCGCTGGGACGCCGTGGTGGCCCAGTCGCGCAACGGTACGTTCCTGCACAGCCGTGCCTATATGGACTACCACGCGGACCGTTTCACCGATGCCTCCCTTGTGCTTGAGAACGACGGCGAGGTGGTGGCC
The DNA here is from genome assembly GCF_023078495.1 of Luteibacter aegosomatissinici. Classification (NCBI taxonomy): domain Bacteria; kingdom Pseudomonadati; phylum Pseudomonadota; class Gammaproteobacteria; order Lysobacterales; family Rhodanobacteraceae; genus Luteibacter; species Luteibacter aegosomatissinici. Next base: position 783,570 of record NZ_CP095742.1, read on the forward strand.
GTGCTGGCCGCCAATCGCGACGGTGACACGGTGTGCAGCCACGCTGGCCTGACTTATGGTGGGTTGGTGGCGCTGCGTTCATTGCGCGCGGAAGGCACGCTCGAGGCGTTCGGGCGGATCGGCGAGCATTACCGTCGTGACGGCGTCCGCCGCTTCATCTACAAGCCTGTGCCGCACGTGTTCCACACGTGGCCGGCAGAGGAAGACCTCTACGCGCTGCACCGCCTCGGCGCATCGCTGACCCGGCGTGACCTTTCGTCGGTGCTGGCGCTTGGCGATGCGCCGGCCATGAACACGATGCGTCGCCGTGCCGTGGCAAAGGCGCGTGCGGCCGGTGTTGTCACGCGTATCGGCACCGACATGGCGCCGTTCCACGCCATGCTGGCCGATGTGTTGCGCCGTCACGACGCCGTACCGACGCATAGCCTGGCGGAACTGGACCTGCTGCGCTCACGCTTCCCCGGGCAGATCGTGCTGCACGAAGCACACCGCGGTGATGAGCTGCTGGCGGGCGTGGTGATTTATGACTTCGGGCATACCGTGCACAGCCAGTACCTCGCCGCATCCGCGGCAGGCCGCGATGGCGGCGCCTTGAGTTTCCTGCTGGCCGAGCTGGTGGGCGGCGTGTACGCGCAACGCCCGCGCTTCAGCTTCGGCATATCGACGGAAGACGAGGGCAAGGTACTCAACGCTGGCCTGGTCGCGCAGAAGGAATCCTTTGGCGCCAGGGCGGTGGTGCATGACCGCTACGAGTGGGTGTTGTGATGGACGTGCCTTTCCTGAGCCTGCGTGAAGTCAACCGTCGCGACGCGGACGCGTTGAAGGCCGCCGCCGCGCGGGTCATCGATGCGGGGTGGTACATCCTCGGCGAGGAACTCGCGGCGTTCGAGCGGGAATTCGCCGCGTACTGTGGGGTCCGGCATGCCGTCGGCTGTGGCAACGGGCTGGACGCGCTGTCGCTGGTGTTGCGCGCCTGGCGCGAGATGGGTGAGCTGGTGGAAGGCGACGAAGTGATCGTGCCGGCCAACACCTTCATTGCCAGCTTCCTCGCCATCACGGAAAACGGTTTGCGCCCGGTGCCCGTGGACCCCGACCCGCACACCTTCAACATCGATCCCGCCCGGGTGGAGGCGGCGATTGGTCCGCGCACGCGCGTGATCATGCCGGTGCACCTCTACGGACAACTGGCGGACATGACCGCGCTGGCGGACATCGCCGGCCGCCGTGGCTTGCTGTTGCTCGAGGACGCTGCGCAGGCACACGGCGCGGTAAGCCGCGGCACCCGTGCAGGCGCGTTTGGCCATGCGGCAGCTTTCAGCTTCTTTCCCACCAAGAACCTGGGCGCGTTGGGCGATGGCGGCGCGGTCGTGACCGATGATGACCAGTTGGCGGCATACGTGGCTGCCTTACGCAACTACGGTTCGGAGGTGAAGTACGACCATCCCATGCGCGGCATCAACTCGCGCCTGGACGACATGCAGGCGGCGATGTTGCGGGTGAAGCTCGGTCACGTCGATGCGGATACCACCCGCCGGCGTGCCATTGCGACCCGGTACCGCGATGGTATCCGCCACCCGGGGATCATCCTGCCGGAGGTCGTGCGTGAAGAGGCGCACGCGTGGCACCTGTTTGTCGTGCGCTGCAGCTGGCGCGATGCGCTGCAACGCCACTTGCACGCGCTCGGCATCCAAAGCCAGATCCACTATCCGGTGCCGCCGCACCGTCAGGCCGCCTACGCCGACCTGGCCCACCTGCACCTGCCGGTGACGGATCAACTGGCGGGTGACGTGTTGAGCCTCCCGTTGAGCCCGGTGCTCACCGATGCGCAGGTCGCCCATGTGATCGCCGCCTGCCGCGCGTTCGCGGAGGCCGCATGAACATCGTACGCGCGGGCGCCTGGTCGGCCATCGGCACCGCGGCCCGGCTGGGCGCTGCGCTGGTGCTGGTCAAGCTCGTGGCGTGGCTGGCCGGGCCCGTCGGTGTCGGCAAGCTGGGCCAGTTCATGAGCCTGATGTCGCTGCTTGCGGTGCTGGCCGGTGGCGGGATCAGTGCCGGGATCGTGAAGTACGTCGCCGAGTACCGTGATGACCCGGAGCGGTTATCGCGTCTGCTGGCATCGGCCCTGGGTTACGCCATGGCCGCCTCGTGCACGATGGCTTGCGCAGCGCTGTTGTTCGCGCGCCCGCTGGCAGCGTGGCTGTTGGGTGATCCGTCGTACGGTAGCCTGATCCGCGTGCTGGCCGTCGCCCAGCTTGGGATCGCCCTGGTGAACTACGTGCTGGCGGTGATCAATGGCTTCATGGATGTGCGCCGGCTAGCGCTCGTGCAGGTGCTTGGTTCGCTGCTCAGCGTGGCGCTCGCGCTGTGCCTGGCACGCTGGCTCGCGCTTTATGGCGCGTTGCTCGCGGTGGTGCTGGGCCAGCTGTTCTGGTTGCTGGTCGGCTTGCCGGCGTGGTGGCGCAGCCCCTATTTCCAGCGCGGCATGCTGCGCATGCGCTTCGATCCCGAGATGACCCGGCGGCTGGCAATGTTCTCCCTTATGAGCCTCTCGTCGGCCCTGCTGCCGCCGCTGGTCAACATTGCCGTGCGTGACCACCTTGCCGGTGCCTATGGCTGGGAGCAGGTCGGGTACTGGCAGGCGGTCACCCGGGTATCCGATGCGTACCTGCTGTTCTTCACCACGGCGATCAATATTTACTATCTGCCCAAGCTCGCCTCGACGCAGGACCGCGCGGCGCTCGCGGCGGAGCTACAGGGGGCGGCACGTATCCTTCTGCCCGCAGTGGCAGCGAGCGCCGCATTGATATACGTGCTGCGCGACTGGGTGACCCGGCTGCTGTTCAGTACGGACTTTGCACCTGCGAACGACCTTTACGCGGCGCAACTGCTGGGCGATGTCGTGAAGATCGCCGCGTTCGTACTCTCGTACATGACGCTGGCCAAGGCGATGACCCGCCTGTTCGTTATCTCGGAGTGCGTCTTCGCCGCCAGCTACCTGGTGCTCGTGTACCTGTGCACGGCGCGCCTTGGCTTGCCGGGGGCGATGGTTGCCTTCGCCCTCAACTACGTTGCCTACCTGCTGTTCAACCTGGTGGTGGTGCGCCGTTACCTGGGGAGGCTGCCTGCATGAGCACGTTGCCGCTCGTCTCCATCCTCATCCCGGCGTACAACCACGAAGACTTTGTGGAACGTTGCCTGGATAGCGTGCTGGAAGACCCGTACCCTGCCAAGGAGATCGTGATCATCGACGATGGCTCCACCGACAAGACCAGTGAGCGGATCCAGGCCTGGATCGCACGGCACGGCCACGAGGTGACCATCGAATTCGCCCAGCGCGCAAACAAAGGCATTACCGCGACGCTCAATGAACTTGCCGCCCGTGCGCATGGCGAGTTTTACCGTTTGGGTGCGAGCGATGACTACCTGTTGCCGGGTGGCCTGGAAGCACAGGTCCGGTATCTGTCGAGGCATCCCCGCAAGGGGGCCGTGATCGGTGACTCCGTCGTGGTGGACCGCGAGGGGCGGCAATTGCACGCCAGCGGGATGAGGGACCTGCATGGCGCTGACAAGCGCCTGTATGCGACGGACCAGGGTATCCGCCGTGCGGTGATCACGCGCTGGGCCATTGGTGGCCCCGTCGCGCTGCTCCGGCGTAGCGCGCTGGAAACGGTGGCGCGCTGGACGGAAGGGTTGCGCATCGACGACTGGGATCTGTTCCTGCGGCTCGCAGCGAGCGATGCGCTGGGCTTTATCGATACCCCGGTGTGCGCTTATCGCTTGCACGGTGCCAACCTGAGCAAGACCCGCCATCGGGCTACGCGCATCGTGAACCTGGAAGAGTCACGCGAGGTAGCCATCCGCCGGCTGGGCCTGTTCGACGAGCCATGCCGAACCTTGCTGCGCGCACAGATCCATTACATCGGCGCGAAGGTGGCTTTTCTCCAGGGCAAGCCCGGTCGGGTCGCACTGCGCCTCGGCTGTTATGCCTTGCTGCGCGGCTGGGCGGCCGTGCGGCCCACGGCGGTGCACCCGCGCCCGGAGGAAGCATGAGGGCCCTGTTGCGCATGCCATCCACGTATATCGCGTGGCCGTTACTGCTGGCCTGCGCGGTGACTGGGTCGATCTTTGACCTGCCCGAAGGCTATGGGCCCGGGGTGGTGCTGTTGGTGCTGGGTGCGGTGTGCCTCATCGTCTGCGATGCCATCGGCCACGATCGCCTCCCCGCATGGCAGGCGCTGCGTGAGCGCGACTACGCGCACACCCGCGATGGATTCCTTGGCCTGGCGTTTGCCGGCGGTGTGCTATTTTTTTGCGCACTGGACCTCGCGCTGTTCCCCGTGGCGCTGATCCACGATCCGTCGATGTACGCGACCATGGAGGGCGGCCACGAACATATCCGCCGCATTTCCGATCTGTGCTGGATCCTGCCCGTGATCGGCATGCTCTGCACGCACAACCGGCCGGTACGTTACGCGCTGGTCGCCTGCGGCCTGTTGTTCCCCGTGCTGGTGGTTGACCGCAACCGCATCTTTGCGGGCGTGGTGGCGCTCGCGCTGGTGATGATCTTTCGCCGTGACCCGGCCAGGCCTTTGCCGTGGCGGGGCGTGGCACTGCTGGGCGTCATTGGGGTGACGGCGTTTTCGTTGCTGGGCATGCTGCGCTCGGGCTCCGTGGCGACAGTGGCGTTGCCGTTCGGCGATGTCTACAAGGCGGCACCCGCCGGCATCCAGTGGCTGCTGCTGTACATCAGCGCCGGGCCGTACAACTTTGCCTCCATGGTGGCAAAGGGCTACCACAACCCCGATTTCCTCATGAACCAGCTCGTGCCGCTGCAGGGGTCCATCGCGACCATGGGCACCGATATCCCCCTCGACGCCTCCAACGTGAACGTCGGGACGGAGTTCCTGCCGTTCCTGCTCGCCTGGGGGCCGCTGGGCGCCATGGCGGCCCTGTTGGCGTTGTACCTGCTGATGCGCTGGAGCGTGCGCCGGATCGCCGCGTCGCGCTCGCTGTTCGCGTTGCTTGTTTTCCTGCGCATGGCCTATGTCTGCCTCATGGCGCCATTCGCGCCGCAGGCGTTTATCTGGATGAACTTCGGCTTCATCGGGTTGTGCCTGGTGTTGCAACTCGTGGCGGCATGGCTGCCGAGTCGCCGGTTCCCCTTTTCCTTCTCCCATTGATGGCGGCATAGCATGCAAAACGACGAGGTCTACCTGATCGATATGTGGCGGCTACTGCGCCGGCAGCGCTGGTGGTTCATCGGCGTGTTCACGATCGTGCTTGCCCTGGTGGTCGGTTACCTGGCCACCGCGAAGCGGCAGTGGGAAGTGGATGCGTGGATCCAGATCGGCCAGGTGGGCTCGGCGCCCACCGGTCAGGATCCCAAGGTGGAGTCGCTCCTGCGTGTCATGGAACGCATGAAGACGGACGCCTTCAAGGATGAAGTACTCACCGCTATCGGCCTGCCGTTGAAAGGGCCAGAGGCCAGGTTGTACCGGTCGAGCATGAAGTTCGATCCACAGCCCTACGCCAACCTGCTGCACGTAACGGTGCGGGCCTACTCGCCCAGTGATGCCCGCCAGCTCGCGCTCGCCACGGTGACGCATCTGCAGGCGATCCACCAGGCGATTGGCGCGGCGTTGTTCGCGGGTGCGCACCAGCGCCTGGCCGAGATCGATGGCGAGCTGAAGGCCGCCCTGGCCGATCGCGAGCGCCTGCGTACGGAATTGTCCGGCGCGCACGGCGAGGGCGCGCTCGCGAGTTTCTCGCTGGCCGGTACCGATGAGGGGATCCGCGATCTGCAGCAGGCACGTAACGAGATCAGCACGCGCCTGGCCAGGAACTACACGTATGAGACCTCCATGCCGTGGCCTGTCCACGTGTCCGATTTCCCCGTGGCACCGATGATCCCGCTGGTGGGCGGCCTGGGCGTGCTCGGGGGCCTGTTCCTCGGCGTGCTGGCGGCTATCGCCGCCGATGCGCGGCGCCGTTCAACCCCGGAGCCCAAGGTCGGCACTCACTGGGCAGGTAACCGGCACGGCGGAGAACACGATGAGTACGAGGCACGACCTGGCAACGCCGACGCCGCTTGATATCCGCCTGCGCGAGACGCAGGAGGCGTTCGATAGCGTGGCGGCCGACTACGACGGTCCGCGTGGTAACAATGAACTGATCCAGCGCATGCGCCACACCCTGTGGGCCACCGTGCGCCAGGAACTTCCTGCCGGTTCGCGCCTGCTCGACCTGGGTTGCGGGACCGGCATCGACGCCGTGGAGTTCGCGCGCAGCCGCTTCCATGTCACCGCCAGCGACTGGTCGCCGCGGATGGTGGAACGCGCACGTGACCGCGCCGAGGCGGCGGGCGTGACCGAGCGCTTGAACGCCGTGCATGTTGGCGTGCAGGAGCTCGACAAGCTCGAAGGTGAGTTCGATGGCATTTACTCGAACTTCGGTCCCCTGAACTGCGCGCCTGACCTGGCACAGGTCGCGGCACAATGCGCGCGGCTGGTTCGCCCGGGCGGCACGCTTGTGTTCTCGGTGATCGGCCGGGTGTGCCCGTGGGAAGTGGGCCACTACGCGGCACGCGGGCGATTCCGCCGTGCGCTCGTGCGCGGCTCGCGTGGCGTGACGCCGGTGGGCATGAACCGCCATACCATCTGGACGTATTACTACTTTCCCCGCGAGTTCTACCAGGCCTTCGCGGCGCATTTCGCCCTGAGCCGCTACCGCGCGCTGAGCCTGTTCCTGCCCCCGCCGTACATGGTGGAGCGCACGCGCCGCCGGCCCGCGTTCTACGAACGGCTGGGCCGGATGGATGACCGCCTGGGCGGCTTGCCGCTGTTGCGTGACATGGGCGACCACTTCCTGATCGTGATGCACCGCCGTTGAGCGCGCGGCATGCCACGGGTGCGGTATTGCGTGGTGCACTATCCGTCACCGCGCAGGGGGTATCGCGACACGCACCAGCGCTCTCGGGCGCGCATTTCGCCGCGCGTCCACCGCGCCGCGCGGTGGAGATCGACCTGCGCGGGCACATCGTGGTGCCCGGCCTGATCAACGGCCATGAGCACCTGCAGGTGAACTGCGTACCACCGCTCCCGGGGGGCACGGTCTTCCCCAACAGTTATGCATGGATCGACGCATTCCAGGCCCATTTCGAGGCGCCCGCGGTGAAAGCCGCGCTCGCCGTGCCGAAAGCCGTACGGCTCCGCCATGGCGCGCTGAAGAACCTGCTTGCCGGGACCACGTGCGTGGTGCACCACGATCCATGGCATGACGCGCTGGACGCGGTGGATTTCCCCGTGAGCCTGTTGCGCGGTCATGGCTGGAGCTATGCGCTGGGTGGCCCGTCGTACGGCCCGCCGGTACGCGAAAGCTATGCCGCTACGCCATCCGATCGACCGTGGATCATCCATCTTGCCGAAGGCAGTGATACCACCGCGCGCGGTGAGCTGGACGCGTTGGAGGCCCTCGGGTGTTTCGCGGCGAACAGCGTGCTGGTGCACGGCGTGGGGCTCGGTGAGGAGGGCATGGCCCGGGTCGTGGCACGCGGTGCCGCGGTGGTGTGGTGCCCGGCGAGCAATCGCAACCTGCTTGGCACCACGCTCGATCCACGGGTGCTGGTCGCTGCGGGGCGCCTCGCGCTCGGCAGCGATTCACGGCTCTCCGGTGCGCGCGACCTGCTCGATGAGATGTGCGGTATCCGCGAGCGCGACGAGCTCCCGGCACCTGCCTTGCTCGGTACCGTCACGACGGATGCGGCGCGCATCTTTGGCCTGCCGTCGCACGGTTCCCTCGCTGAAGGCGCGTGCGCCAACTTCATGGTGATTGCTACTCGGGGTGGTGCTGACGCTTCCGCGCTGGACGGCATTCGCCGCGCCGATTTGCGCGCCGTCGTCCACGAGGGACGCCCGTGTATCGCGGACCCGGACTTCGCCCATTGGTTTGACGCGGCCGGCATCGATACGGTGCCCGTCACCCTGGATGGCCGGCCGAAACTGGTGGATGCGCGGCTGGCCGATCCCGAGGTCATGGCGTTGGAGCCCGGCTTCGAGCGCGCGGGGAGGATGCACTGATGTTCGCCGCGCCTGTGCTCGACCCCGCACCCGCTTATGCCTTGTGGGCCGCCTCGTATCCGGCGCATGCGCACAACCCGCTGATGCAGGCGGAAGAGCGGGCCATGCTTGCCCTCATGCCTACGCGGTTGGATGGACTGCACGTGGTGGATGCCGGCTGCGGTAGTGGCCGTTACCTGCGCCATGCCATGCAACGGGGCGCGATGACGCTGGTTGGCGTGGATCTTTCCGCCCCCATGCTCACGCGGGCCGCTGCGTTGTTCGACGATGCGCCCCCGGGTGCACGTATGGCGCTGGCCCAAGGGGACCTGGCGGCGTTGCCGTTACCAGAGGGCAGCGCCGACCTTCTGTTATGCGGCCTTGCCGTGGGCCATGTGGTCGATCTGGCGAGCGTGCTGTACGAGTTCGCCCGGGTGTCCCGCCCGGGGGCCACGTTGGTCATCAGCGATTTCCACCCGGTGGGCGCGGCGTTGGGCTGGCAGCGGAATTTCCAGGCGGGCGGGCAACGTTATGCCGTGCGCCACACCACTCACTACTACAGCCACTGGCACGCCGCATGCCTGCGCGCCGGCCTGGTCATCGATGCGGTGGCCGAGCCGATGCTCGATCCGGCCGATATCCCGGCCGGCGCACGCTTCGATCCGGTGGCACTCGATGTTCCGGTGGCGCTCGTGATGCGCCTGCGCCGCCTTGCGACCTGACAAAGCTCCCATGCCCCACACCCTACTGGTCAACCCGACGATTACCTCCCGCCAGGGCGCGCGGTTTCCGCTGGCGTTGCTGAACCTCTCGGCGGCGCTCGATCGCCATGGCGAAAGCACGATCGTTGACGGAAATGTCGATCGCGACGTGGTCGATGCGACGCTGCGCGCCATCGCACAACATCCCGTGGACGCGGTCGGCATCAGCGTCATGGGCGGCCCGCAGATGGCGCCCTCCATCGCGGTATCGAAAGCGGTCCGCGAGCATCACCCGCACCTGCCGATCATCTGGGGTGGCTATTTCCCCACGCTCTATACCGATACGGCGCTATCCGCCCCTTACGTGGATTACGCGGTACGCGGGCAGGGCGAAGAGACCATGCCGGATCTGATCGCCGCGTTGACCCGGCCCGGCCGCGATGTGTCGCGCATCGCCGGCATGTCGTGGAAAGACGGCGATGGCCACGTCGTGCATAACCCGAACCGCAAGTTCCACCTTGATGACCCTGGCATCGTGCTGCCGTACGAGAAGCTGGGCGATCCCCGCCGGTATCTGGCGCGTACGTTCCTCGGTCGGCGTACGGCCGCGCACCAGGCGGCGATCGGCTGCCGCTTCCGCTGCACGTTCTGCGGCGTGGCGGCCATGTTCGGCGGCACCACGCAGTTGCCGGCGGCCGCACGGCTCGAACGTGACCTTTCGTACCTGAAGTACGAGCTCGGTGCGGACTCCATCCAGTATTTCGACCACAACTTCTTCGACCGCGAAGAGGACATGGTGCCGTTGCTGGAAGTGATGGCGAAGATGGAACTGCCGTGGTGGTGCTATGCCCGTTCCGATGCGCTGCTGAAACTCTCCGAGAGCAGCTGGAAGCTCGTGCGCAAGAGCCGGCTCAAAATGGCCTATATCGGTGCGGAATCGCCGAGCGGTGCGATGCTGAAGGAGATCCGCAAGGGCACGCGGCCGGACCAGACCCTCGAAGTGGCGGAGCTTTGCCGCCGGCACGGGGTGATTCCGGAACTTTCGTTCATGGTCGCGCCGCCGGAGAACACCGAGGAAGAAACCGAGCATACGTTCGAGTTCATCCGCGAGCTGAAGCGGATCAATCCGGCCTCGGAAATCATCGTGTACATCTACACGCCGTTGCCGGAGAGCAGCAAGCACGAGAAGGATCGTGGCAAGCGCGCCTCGATGCCCTTGCTGGATCTGCACGGTGAACCGATGGTGTTTCCGTCCTCGCCGGAGGAATGGACCGAAAAGCGTTGGGTGGATTACGCCTGCCACGCCGATGCACCGTGGCTTACCGATGACCTGCGCCGGCATATCCAGGATTTCGTCACCGTGCTGCGCTGCCGGTTCCCCACGGTGCAGGACATGCGTTCGCCGTCGTGGGCCAAGCGCAGCCTGAGTGCATTGGCTGCATGGCGCTACCACCGCCGCCGTTACGACAAGCCGTGGGAACTGAACCTCGCCAACCGGCTGGTGAAGTTGCGCCTGCCGCAGGTCTCCGGCATCTAGGCGGCGCTGCGCATGCGCGTCGTCCAGCTTAACCTGCACCCCGCGCCAGCCGGTGTTACACCGGCCGAGCTATTCCTGCGCTGGCCCACGTTGGCGGATATTCCCGAGGCGGTCGCCGCCGGTGGTCCACGCGTGAGCGTGTTGCAGGCCGCCGACTACGACACGAGGCTCGTTCGTCACGGCATCGACTACCGTTTCGTGGATCTTCGCGAGTACACATCGCCGCGGGCGCGAGGGCGTCACGTGGCATCCCTGCTACGCGGACACATGCCCGACGTGCTGCACATCCACAGCCTCGCCTGTGCCGAGGAAGCGTACGCGATCGCGCAGCTGCTGCCGTCGTTGCCGATCGTGCTCCAGGATCATGCTGATCGCGCGCCCTCGTGGTGGCGCCGGCCGGTGTGGCGGCGCTGGATGCGCAGCGTAGATGCGGTGGCCTTCACCGCGCCTGCGCTCGCACATCGCTTCGAGGCGGCGGGTTTGTTTCCGCCGACGCTGCGCGTGTTCGCCATTCCCGAGTCGAGCAGTCGCTTCACGCCGGGACCGGCGGAACCTGCGCGCGCGTCCACGGGCGTAACAGGATCGCCGGCCGTAGTGTGGGTAGGGCATCTGAACGAGAACAAGGATCCGGTCACGATGTTGGAAGGATTCGCTGCACTTGCCGAAGTATTGCCCGATGCCCGGTTGTACTGCGTATTTGGCAGCGCGCCGCTGGGCGATGCCGTGAAGACACGCATCGCCTCGGATGATCGCCTGCGCGATCGTGTTCACCTGCTCGGAAGGGTCCCGCACGCACAGGTGGAAACGCTGATGCGCGCCGCCGATCTGTTCGTGAGCGGCAGCCGCGCCGAGAGCTGTGGCTTTGCCTTGCTTGAGGCCATGGCGTGCGGCCTGACGCCCGTCGTCACCGATATCCCTTCCTTCCGCGAACTCACCGGTAACGGCGCCGTGGGCAGGCTCTACCCCGTGGGTGATGCCGCCCGCTGCGGCGCGGCCCTGATCAGTGCGGCCCGCAAGCGCGCCCCACGCGAGCTCGTGCGTGAGCACTTCCAGGCACGGCTCGCGTTCCCGGCGCTTGGGCGCCGCTGGGCCGCGGCCTACGCGGAGCTGCACACAGCACGGCGGCGACGCGCATGAAGCTTGGCATCATCCTCCCCGGTGGTGTCGACCGCAGCGGCGAAGAGCGCGTCATCCCCGCCTTCCTCGCCCTTATCGAGCGCCTCGCCCGTACCCACGATGTCCATGTCTTCGTCTTCCACCAGGAACCCCATCCCGCGCGCTGGATGCTCCGTGGCGCCCACATCCACAACATCGGCGATTTCCGCACCAGCGCGGCTACCCCCTGTAGGAGCGCGCTTGCGCGCGAAAAACCTGCAACGCGGCGACGCCACCACGCCTGGCTCCGCCTACGCACCACCCGCGCCATTCTCGCCGAACACCGGGTTGCCCCTTTCGATGCCCTTCAATCCCTATTCTCCGGCACCTGCGGCCAAGTCGCCGCCATCGCCGCCACCCTCCTGCGCATCCCCTACGCCGTACACATCGCGGGCGGCGAACTCGTGGCGCTCGACGACATCGGCTACGGCGGCCGCCGCCGGTGGCGCAGCCGGTTGAGCGAAGCAGTCGTGCTCCGCGGCGCGGCGAGTGTCACCGCCGCCAGTGCCCCTATCATTGAATCCCTCCAGGCCATCGGTGTTGATGCGACGCGCGTCCCGCTCGGCGTGGACCTCGACCGCTGGCCATCGTTGCCACCGCGCCCGCGAAATGGCGGCAGGCTTCGGCTGATCCACGTTGCTAGCCTCAATCCTGTGAAAGATCAGATCACGTTGCTTCACGCGCTGGCGCTCATGGCGAAGCAGGGCATCGCATTCGAAATGGACGTCGTTGGCGTCGACACACTCGGTGGTCGCATCGAGACCCTTGCGCAGGCGTTGTGCATCGCCGACCGGATCCGATTCCTGGGTTTCCGCACGCAAGCCGAGCTAAGGCCGATCCTTGCCGCCGCCGATCTGCTCGTGATGTCCTCACGCCACGAAGCCGGCCCGCTCGTTCTGCTCGAGGCCGCCGTCGTTGGCGTTCCCGCCGCCGGCACCGCGGTAGGCCACTTCGCCGAATGGTCAACCAACGCGGCGCTGACCGCGCCACCCGGCGACGCCGCCGGCCTCGCGGCCGCCATTGCGGCCCTCGCCGCCGATGAATCACTCCGTCAACGAATAGCCGCCGAGGCTCAACATCTGGCCCTTCGTGAAGATGCGGATGCCACCGCCCACGCCTTCAACCACCAATACTCGGCGATGATCCTGTAGGAGCACCGAGCAGATGGTGCCGCGAGCGGGTTGGGCCGTGACCTATCGTCAGGCGAGTTCGCCTAAGGCGGCGCGGACGACGTAAAGGGTGTCCATGCGTGGTACCGGGCGGGTCAGGCCGGTGATGAGGCGGGTGAGGTGGCCGCGGCGGACCCAGGTTTGCCCTTGCAGCCACACCTGCGTGCGCAGCATGTCGGCGCGTTCTTCGCGGCTTTCCCGCGTGGGCCGCACGCGGTTCATCAGCAGGCGGGTGATGTCGCCGGGCGTGCGTGCCCACTCGGCACCGGGGAGGAGGTTCAGCCATAGCTGCGAGCATGAAACGCTGGTCAGCGTCTGCCGGCTTGCGGCAAGGCGGAGCAGGCGGGGGCAATCCTGGCGCAGCCGATCGAGGATCGCGCGCGGCACGGTGCCGGGGAAGTAGTGCGCAGCGAGACGCAGTGCCGGCCACGCCCACCATGGCGGCATGGGGCCATCCCAGAGTGCGGCCCACTCTTCGCGAGGCATGCGCCGGGCGAGTTGGGCGATGTCGTGCAGGTGTAGAAGGCGCAGGCTGCGGCCACAGATATTGCCTGCGGCGTGCAGCAGAAGATGTGCCATCAACGCACCACGCGACGGGTACGGGTTGATGCCCGGCCGTGCATCGGCCGGCCACACCGTCTCGGTGATATCGACGGTGCGGATAGGCAGGCGTTCGTGGATGCGCGTGTGCACCTCGATGTTTACCGGGGTATCGCGGTGCTCACCCAATCCGCGAATGCTTTCACCCGTGCGTGGCTTGAACACCAGGTGTTTCCACTGGCGGAACGATTCGTCATAGCCGATTTCTTCCAGCAACGCGCGCACCACGGGCACATCACGCTGGCGCACGAGCAGATCGATATCGGCCATGGGCCGTTCGCCGGCCACGTAAATGCCAAGGCCGTGTAACGCCGCGCCCTTCAATGCCACGAGCGGCAAGGCCATTTCGCGAGCGCGCGCATCGATACGCAGGATAAGCGCGGCGATACGCTGCTGCCTGATCTCCACATGTTCACGCTGCGTCGCCAGGAAATCCTGCCAACCCGCAGGCGCCCACGTCGAAAAGCCGGCAAGCAATGGTGACACACCATGCGCCACCGCAGCCGCTCCCGCCAGGCGCCATTCCAGCTCGCTCCATGCAGGCATGGCCGTGCCGGAGCGCGCAAGCGCCAGTTCGTTCGCCAGCGCCTCGGTGGTGAGGGCCAGGCCGCGCTTCAGGATGGGCAGGGGCGGCAGCATGCTCATGCACCTGTCGCCCGGCGCGCCCATGCGGCCGGTGTGGGCTCGTCGTGGCGGTGCTGTTCTTCACGCGCAAGCAGTTCAGCCCAGTCGTCATCCAGTGCCGCGCCGGGCGCCGTCACCTCACGATGCAGCAGGTCACGCACCTCACGGTAGAACGCCGTGTCGTACGCGCCACGGAACATCATGGCCAGGTCGTCGCTATCGTCCCAGTGCGTCTTGCGCCCCAGTTGCGCGCGTACTTCTTCGAAGAACTTCGTGCCCGGCAGCGGGTACGACACGCTGACGCCGATGTCGTCGGGTGCCGCAGCCTGTACCAGCGTCCGCGTCGCCAGCAGGTCCTCGAGTTCTTCACCCAGGTAACCCAGCTGGATGAAGAAGCCCACGCGGATACCGTGCGCGCCAAGGCGCTGCCGTGCGGCGATCAGATCGGGCACCTTGGTGCCCTTGGTCATGCGATCGAGCACGCGCTGGCTGCCGCTTTCCGCCCCAATCCAGGCCTCCACGCAACCGGCCGCGGCCAGGGCGGTGGCCATGCGTTCGCTGGAGAGATCGGCGCGGGTCTGGATCATGAAGGGAATGGAACCGTCGGTGGCCTGCAGCTCGCGCGCCAGTTCACTCACCCAATCGACATGGAAGCCGAAGATGTCGTCCGCCATCCAGATATGGTCGGGGGCGAACGTGCGCTTCAGGTAGGTCATCTCCGCTGCCACGTCCTGTGGCGAACGCTGGTTATAGTGGTTGCCCCAGATCGGCTTGGCGCACCAGTTGCAGCGGAACGGGCAGCCACGCGAGGCCGCCATGTTCAGGCTGAAATAGCCGTGCCGTTCCATCCACAGCGCGCGGTAACGCGGCATATCGACCAGATCCCAGGCGGGCAGGCCGGTGATGCGCGGATCGGGTGGCACCACGCCGAGCCGGGTCACCCGGGTGCCGGTGGGGGAGCGCGTCGCGATGCCCGGCACGCCGTCGGTCCACGCGTCCGGGTCGATCAGGGGATCGCGCTCCAGGCGGTTCACCAGTTCCATCAGCGCGCCGATGCCCTCGCCGGTCAGCACCGCGTCGGCACCGGCGGCGAGGAAGGCTTCCGGGTGATCCGAGGCGTCGGAGCCGGCTACCAGCACCCGTGCGCCATCGGCCTTGGCTTCACCGATCATGCGGCAGGCCGCATCGCGCATGTTGCCCAGGCACATCTTGGTCAGGAAGTTGAAGTTGTCCTCGTAGAAGACGACCAGGGAGGGCCGCTGCGCATGCAGGGTCGGCGCGTAATCCTCCACGCCTTCCGCGAGCATGGCATCGAACAGGCCCACCGCATGGCCCATGCGCCGCAACAGGGCGGCGATATGCAGGGTGGCGAGCGGCGGGTAGGGCTTGCCGCGCTCCCACTGCTTGCGGTCGTAACGCAGGAAGTAGGAGTGGCCAACCTGGATGTTCAGCATGGGGTGAACGCCTTTCGCGTCATGCGGGATAGGCGTGAGTGCCCCGGGCCCCCGGGCAGGTTGCCGGGCGGCTGCGCACAACCTTCCGGGCCGGCCACGGCACCTACGCCGGTTATCCGGGCGAACGTGACGATGGCGACGACTGAATCCTTCGAGGCACACGAGTTCGCCGATCCGTTCAATGAACGGATGCGGCTGCCCTACGCCCGCAGCTGGCCCGTGCTGGGCGCGTCGTTTGTGTTCGCCAGCAACAGCGAAGCCCTGCTGGCGTTGGCCGCGGTGGCGTACGACGGCCTGCCGGCGCACCGCCTGGGCGCGGTCCCGCCGGTGTTTCACGTTGAACTGAGGCTCGTGCCCGGCGGGGGCGGCCAGGCGGGCGAGCCACCGCCGGTACGTACGTCCTCGGGTGGCGGCATGCTGGTGGGCATCGTCGACGCCTCCAACCATGTAGTGGTCTCGCCGGCGCAGCGTCGCGCCGTGGTCACCGTGTCGGAAGACCGCCTCGCGAACGCGTACCACGTCCGCTACGAACTGATTGAGTTCGCGGTGTACCTGTTGGCCGCACGGGGACAGGACCTGGTCTCACTGCACGCCGCGTGCCTGGGCGGCGAAGGTCGCGGCGTGTTGCTGCTTGGCCCATCGGGTGCCGGCAAATCCACGCTGACGCTGCAGGCGGCGCTCGATGGCTACGACGTAATGGCCGAGGATGGCGTTTTCGTGGATCCGCGCCACCTGCGCGCGACGGGCGTTCCGAACTACCTGCATGTGACGGACGATAGCCTTGTTTGGCTCGATGGCCCGTCGCGGCGTGCCGTTACCGCCTTTCCGCGTATCCGTCGCCGAAGTGGCGTCGAGAAGTTCGAGATCGATCTGCGCTCCGGTCTGTTTCGCCCGGCGCCCCAGCCGCTCGATATCGTCGCCACGATCATGCTTTCGCCCCAGCGCACCGATGGCCCCCTGCTGGAGCCGCTTGCACGTGACGATGCGATGGTCCGCCTGGCCGCGGATCAGCCGTATGCCGCACGCCAGCCGGGCTGGCGGCGCTTCGTCGATACCGCGCTGATGCGCGGTGCGTGGGTACTCCGCCGTGGGCCCACGCCACGGGCAACGCTGGATGCGCTGGCGCCGTGGCTCACGCTGCAGGAAGCCGTAGGCTAGCCATGCGCGTACCGCCGGCATGGCGTGGCTTGCTGACGCTCCTTCCGCGAGCGGAGCGGGTGTCGCTATCGATGTATGCGCTGCTCTCCGCGGGGGCGGCCGTGACCGGAAGCGTGTCGGCCGTGTTGCTCGTGCCGCTGGTCCAGCCCGGGCACGCACTGCCTTTCGCAAGCCGTGACGTGGTGATCAATGCCGCGTGGTTCGCACTCAGCGGCATCGCGTTCGCGCTGCTGCGCTGGCAATCCGCGCGACTCGGTGCGGCGCAGGTTGCGCGTTTCGCGGTGCGCCTGCGTGGCGATGTCCACGCGCATCTCCTGCAGGTACCCATGCCGGCACTGGCTGGCACCAGCTCCGCGGAAATCGCCAATGTGCTCACCTACAACGGCGAGACGCTGGTGCAGGGCTTCAGCGCCATGCAGCAATTGGCGGTGGCGGTGCTGACCTCGCTGGTGACCCTGGCGTTCGCGTTCTGGATTTCACCGGTGCTCATGCTTGCGACTCCCGTGCTGTTGTTGCTCATCGTATTCACGTCCCGTGTTGCGGGACGCGAGCACGCCGAGGTGAGCCGCCGCTATGTGGCGGACATGACCGGGCTGTTCTGGCATAGCGAGGATTTTCCCCGGCGCCTGCGGCACGTCCGTTCGTTTGGACGGGAGGCCGCCGAGCGCGCGAGCTACGGCGACGTATCGCGCCGGCTCGGTGAGGGCTATCGCCGCCAGCTCGAACTGATCTCGTCCAGCCGCCTTGTGCTTGAAATGGGCGCGGCGCTCGGCATCCCGCTGGTGTTCGTGCTGGCTGATCGCTGGCATGGCGTGGACGGTGCGGCGCTCGTCGCGATCGGCCTGCTCCTCGGGCGCCTGCTTCCCTATCTCATCTCCACACGGCAAGGCATCCAGCAACTGCGATCCGCTGAACCGGCGCTTGCACTATGGCGGCGCACCATGGCGTTGGATACGCAGGCCGCGACGCCCATCAGCACGGAGGCGGCCGACGAGGTCGTGATTGATCACCTGTGCGTGAAGCCGCCGCGTGATGGCGTGACGTTGGAGCATCTTGTGCTGCGCCCCGGTGAACTCGTGCTGGTCACCGGCGATTCCGGCATTGGCAAGAGCAGTCTCGTGGATGTGCTGGCTGGCATGGCGCCGCCGCAGGCCTTCACGGCCCGCCGGGACGGCGTGCCAATGACCTTTGCCGAATGGCGGGCGCATGTCTCGCGCGGTGCTTATGTCAGCCAGGCTGCCCGGCCCTGGCAACGCACCGTGCGCGAGGTGCTCCTCTGGGCTGATCCTGCCGCTGCAGAGGCGGACCTGCACGACGCGCTGCGTACGGTGGGCCTTCATCAGCGCGTGGATGCCGCGGCGGGGGGCCTGGACCTGGAACTGCACGGAACCGGCAGCCGCCTTTCCGGTGGTGAACTGCAGCGGTTGATGCTGGCCCAGGTGATCCTGCGCCGCCCGGTGCTGGCGGTGCTGGATGAAGCCACCAGCGCACTGGATGCGGCCTCCGAGATGGCCGTGCTGCGCGGCGTGAAGGACAGCCTGCCGCACGCGGTGATCGTGGTGGTGTCCCACCGCGAGGCCGTGGCCGCGCTGGCGAACATACAGGTGCGTGTGGTCGGGAATCGTGCCATGGTCCAGGCCAGCCAGCCCATTCGGACTATTGTTCCTTCACGCTGGCCGGCCTAACGTCAATGCCGACGACAGCGGGGGGACCGCCACCATGGCAAACAGGCGCACGATCAGCACACTCTTCGCGGGACTGGCGCTCGCGCTGGCCTGTGGCGCCGCCGGTGGCGTGGGCCAGCCCTCGTTCGACACGGTGGCAGCACGTCACCGGCCCGATCCGTGGCATAGCGACCCATGCGGTCCGTATCGCCCCATCGCGGGTATCTGCCGCATGCTGCGCCCCGTTAGAGGTTAAGCATGCAACTGGGCTAGGCTAGGGCCCCGCCACCTGGGGAGTCCTCATGCGCTGCCTGTTCGCCATCGCAACGCTATCCATGCTTACCGCGGGCCCTGCGCTGGCCGGCCGCGTCGCCATCGAAGTCGTCGACCCGGCAGGCAAGCCCATTCCCGATGCGGTGGTCACGCTGGCGCCCCAGCCCGGCACGCCCGCGCGTACACCTGCGGCGGAAACGCGCTATGTCGACCAGAAGGACGAAACCTTCATTCCCTACGTCACGGCGTTGCGCGTGGGCGATAGCGTGGTGTTCCGCAACAGCGACATCACGCGCCACCACGTGTACTCGTTTTCGGAACTGGTGAAGTTCGAGGACATGCTGGCGCCGGGCGAAAGCTCCGCACCGCTCGTGATGAAGAACCCGGGCAATGCGGCGGTCGGCTGCAACATCCACGACTACATGCTCACGTACCTCTACGTCACGAAGGACCCGGAGATGGCAGTGACCGATGCGAAGGGCAGGGCGATGATCGATGGTGTGGCGGCGGGACAGTACAAGGCGCACGCGTGGCATCCGCAGTTGCGCCCCGGCGTCACCCTGCCGATCCAGGGCGTGACGGTGGCTGAGGGCGATCCCACCACGCTGCGTTTCGTGCTCGCGCTGCTGCCCAACCCGCGCGGGCCGATGGATCGCGAGCACGTCGGGTACTAAGCGCCCATGCGCGCACCCGGCTTCCGCACGCGGCTGGCGCTGTTCTTCGTCGCCACGCTGGTGTTCGTGCAGGGCGTCACCGCCGTGCTCGGTTACAACGTGGCGCGCCGCGAGCTGGTGGAGGAAGGCGGCCGCCAGTTGGCCGCCAATGCGCACGCGTTCGTGGCGCAGATGAATGACCTTTCGGCCAGCGTGGCCGGCGGCGTGCAGATCATGTCGCTGGACTACGGCCTGCGCTCCGCGATCGCGGCCAGTGATCGCGGCACCATTCTTTCCGTATTGCGCAACCATGGCCGTCGCGTGGGCGCGTCACGCATGCAGCTGCTGCACCTGGATGGCACCGTGCAGGTGGATACCGCCGGCAGCGATGAAGGCAAGCCGTTCGCATGGCCCGATCTGCTGGCGCGTGCCTACGATGAACGTACCGCGGCCATCGCGGTGACCGATGGCAAGGCCTCATGGATGGTCGTGGTGCCGATCTACGCGCCGCAGCCTGTCGGCCTGGTGGTCGCCAGTATCCCGGTGGACGATGCGCTCATCGCCCATATGCAGCAGCTCTCGGCGTTGCCCCGTGATGTGGAGCTGGCGACGCCGGTCAAGCAAGGTTACGCGGTGATCGCACGGGGCAGCTCGCATTCCGAGCTCACGGCGCAGTTCGAAGGTGGCGCGCACCTTCCCGCGCAACCGAGCCTGCTCCGCATCGCGGGGCGCGAATACCTCGTGCTGGCCCAGCCGTTGACGCAACCGCAGGGCGGTAGCGCGGTGTACGCCGTACTCGGCTACTCGCTGGATGATGCACTGAAGCCGTTCCAGCCGGTGTGGAATGCGTGGCTCGCACTATTGGTGCTTGCCCTGGTGGCGGGTTTCCTCGTCGCGTGGCTTGTTGCACGCGGAGTGTCGCGGCCGGTCGAAGCGCTCGCTGAATCCGCACGGCGCATTGCTGGCGGCGACTACCACGACGCACCCGAAGTACGCCGCAACGACGAGATTGGCGAGCTGGCGACGGCGTTCCGGACCATGGGCGACGCGGTGCGCGAGCGCGAGCAGCACATCCGCTACCAGGCCATGCACGACACGGTCACCGGCCTGCCGAACCGGGCCGCGGCGGAGGATGCGATCGATGGCGACCTCGCCGCCGCATCGGGACAGACCGGTGCGTTGCTGATCGTCGGGGTCAGCCGGTTGCCGGACATCGTGAAGACCGTGGGCCACGCGCTGGCCGACCGGCTGATGCACGATGCCGGCCAGCGCCTGTGCCACGCCGCCGGCCAGCACTTCGTCGGGCGCGCCACCGATACGCAATTCGCGGTGTGGCTGCACGGTGCCGATCGTGCCGAGGCGATCGCCGCGGCCTTCCGCATGGTGGATGCGTTAGGCCAGCCGTACCAGGAGGCCGACGTAAGTATCGACATGGGCGCGGCGGTAGGTATCGCGCTGGCGCCCGCGCACGGCGAGCGCGCCGCTCCGCTCCTGCGCCGCGCGGAGGTGGCCGAGTTCGCGGCGCTGAAATCGACGCGCGGCGTGGATGTGTACGATCCGCAATCGGATCCCCACCGGCCCGAGCGCCTGGCGCTTATGAGTGAACTGCGCGCGGCGATCGAAGCCGACGCGCTGGAGCTATGGTTCCAGCCCAAGTTGCGGCTGGCCGATGGGCAGACCGATGCGGCCGAGGCGCTCGTCCGCTGGCACCGGCCCGGCCGCGGCATGGTGCCGACCGACCTGTTCATCACGGTGGCCGAAGAGACCGGCAACATCGGCCGGCTTACCCGCTGGGTACTGGCACATGGCATCGCCCACGCGGCCGAACTGGCGCACGCCGGCCACGCGGTGAAGGTGTCGCTGAACCTCTCCGCCCGGGATATCGGCGACCCCACGTTGCCGGACAGGGTGGGCGAACTGCTGCATGCCCACGGCGTGCCCGCGTCGGCCATCGCACTGGAGGTCACCGAGAGTGCGGTGATCGGCGAGCCGGAGGCCGCGCTTCAAGTCCTCCGCCGCCTGGCCGATATGGGTATCGAGATGGCGATCGATGATTTCGGCATGGGCCAGACATCGTTCGCCTACCTTCGCCGGCTGCCCGTTCGTGAACTGAAAATCGACAAGATGTTCGTCCAGCACCTCGCCACCGACCCTACCGACCGGACCATCGTGCGTTCGCTGGTGGAGCTTGGCCACCGCCTGGGGTACCAGGTGACGGCTGAGGGCGTCGAGGATGCGGAAAGCATGGCCTTTCTCGCTACGGCGGGATGCGACCACGCTCAGGGATACCACGTCGGCCGCCCGATGGATTTTGCTTCCTTCGTGGCGCGCCTTGGGGCGCAGGGCCCAGGTGGGGCGTGACGCGGCGACGTTGGTTCGCGTTCGCCCTTGCATGCACGGTCCCCGCCTTCGTCAACGCGCAGGAGGTGAAGGTGCATGCGTTCGCCGACGCCCGGCTGGTGGATGCCCCTTCCGACGAGAGCTTTATCGATGGCGGCCCAGGCCGGACCCGTTACGGCGGTGATGCCCATGGCGCCCGCTTCGGTGAGGCCGGGATTGTCGCCACCGCGCAACTGACGCCGTCCGTATTCGCACTGGCGGATGTGCAGGTCCAGCGCACCGACCATAACGACTGGCAGGTGCCGGAGGCGTACGTGCGCTACCGGCCCATGTCACTTTCCGCATGGCGCCTGGCGCTGAAGGGCGGCGTGTACTTCCTGCCCATCTCGCTGGAAAACGATGGCATCGGTTGGACCAGCCCGTGGACGATCACGCCTTCCGCGTTGAACAGCTGGGTGGGCGAGGAGATCCGTGGCATCGGCGCGGATCTCCGCGAGGAATGGCGTGGCGAAAGCGGCACGGCCACCTTCGGCGGCGGCCTGGTCAGGCACAACGATGTGGCGGGCCGGGTGCTGGCGAAGCGGGGCTGGTCGCTCAGCGACGTCACGATTGGCCTGGGCGGAAAACTCCCCGAACCGTCGGCGGACGGTGAGCATGAAAGCTATTCGCCGTTCTCGTCGATTGGCGGGCGCACGGGGTGGTATGCCGATGCGGGCTGGAAATCGCCGCAGGGTTTCGAGCTGCGCGCGCTGCGCTACGACAACCGTGCTGATCCCTCCGCCTTCCATGTGTACGACGGCGATGAACGGATATTCGCCTGGCGCACCCGCTTCTGGTCGCTTGGCAGCCAGCTGGAAACCGGCCCGGTTACCTGGATCGCGCAGGGCATGGACGGGGATACGGAAATCTGCCCGCCGGGTGGCTGTTTTCGCATGCGTTACCAGTCGGGCTTCCTGCTTGCCGGGTGGAACCGTGGGGCCTGGCGACCCACGCTGCGCTACGAAACGTTCCGCACCTGGCCCGATGGCGAGCGCGGCCACGCACTCACCGCCGCGCTCAACTGGCGGCCGCTGGACTGGCTGCGGCTCACGGCCGAATGGCTGCATGTGGATGCCACCCGCGCGGAGCGCACCGATTTTGGCCTGGGCCCGCGCGAGCGGGGCAACCAGGTGCAGTTGCTGGCGCGGTTGTTGTACTGACCGCACACCGTCTATCGTGGCCGTGCGGGCAGCCGCCCGCACCACCTGATCAAGCTTGGGGCATCGCGTGGAGCAGGACATCTGGGAGCGCAAATACAACCTCGCCCTGGAGCGGATGGAACGCGACGAGCGTGACTTCCGCGCCATCGAGGAGAGCCTGCGCCGGCTCGTATTGCGCCTCTCCGCACTGGCCCGCGGCCAGAGCGAAGCCGCCGACCGCCTGCTCGACCAGCTCGGCGATGGGCTGAAGCACGCGGCATCCCCGGCCGAACTCGAGCCGCTGCTCGATGGGCTGGCCGAGGCCGTGGCGGCACTGGATGCGCGCGTAGCGGGTGAGGCGGCCATGCGAGAACCCGCCGAGACCAGCGAGCCGGTCGAAACGGCTGCGACGGCCGCCGCCTCCGATGACACCGCGGCCGTGGCGGCCCTGCGCGCCGATGTGGCGAAGCTGCAGGATCTGCTGGCCGAAGTGAGCGGCCGGCTGGGCGACATGACCCGCTACCTCGTGGCTGAACTGGAAGATGCGACGGCAGGTAACGATCCGGGCCGGACGCTGGGCGAACAGGTCAGCGAGGAAATGCGCCTGCTGGCGGAACAGACGCTCGAGGCCAGCGATGTCACGGCATTACGCGACCAGGTCACCGCACGCCTGGCCGTGATCGACCAGCATTTCCGCGATTACCGGGAACGCGAGGACGCACGGCTGGCCACGTACCGTGAACGTGCGGAACGCATGCGCGATCGCGTGGAGGAACTGGAGACCCAGGCCACGTCGCTGCAGGATTCCCTGCGCCGCGAACATGAGCTCGCTTTGACCGATCCGCTCACCGGGCTGCCCAACCGGCTCGCCTACGAGCGGCAGATGGCCCAGCTTGAAGCCGATGTACGCGAAGGCAGGGTCACCGCGTGCGTGGGTGCCTTCGATATCGATCACTTCAAGACGATCAACGACACCTTCGGCCACGCCGCGGGTGATGCCGTGCTGCGCATCGTCGGCAACACGCTGGCCAGGGCGCTGGAGGGCCGCGCCTTTGTCGCCCGCTACGGCGGCGAGGAGTTCGCCGTGGTGTTCGCCGGCTATAGCGCCGAGGACGCGCTGGTGGTGGCCCGCGAACTTTGCGCCACGGTGGAGGGGCTGGCTTTCCACGCGAGCCAGAAACCTGTGAAGGTCACCATGTCGGGTGGACTCACCCGTTTCGGTGCCGAAGAGCGTGCCGCCACGGCCTTCGATCGTGCCGACCGTGCCCTATATGCCGCCAAGCGCGCCGGGCGGAACACCTGCATCGTCCTTTGACGCCTGGATCGCGCGGCCCAGCGGGGCGATAACACATCGCACACGCGGATCCGGCCATCATCGGTACCGGATTCCTTCAATCCCCGGCGCCCCGTCCACAGCCAGACTCGGCGGCGCCGTCTTTTTTTCGACACCAGCTGCTTCGAGCGTCCCCGCGCTGCCCCAGGAGCCCGCCATGTCCGAGTCATCCGAGAAACCCACCGGCCCCGACTTCACCCAGGGGGTGCCGATCGGGTCGATTCCGGAGGGCGGGGTGCTGGCCGGCCACGTCGGCGACGATGTCGTGATCATCGGACGAACCGCCGAGGGACTGTCGGCGATCACCGGCACGTGCAGCCACTATGGCGGCGCGCTCGCGGATGGCCTGCGCGTGGGCGATACCGTGCACTGCCCGCTGCACCACGCCTGCTTTGACCTGGCCACGGGCCGAGCGCTTCGCGCGCCGGCGCTGTCGCCCGTGGATCGCTGGAAGGTCGATGAGCGCGACGGAAAGGTCTTCATCACCGAAAAGCTCCCGGCCCCCGACCCCGCGGAACCGACCGACACACCCGAGCGGAACATCGTCATCATCGGTGGTGGCGCCGCAGGGTTCGCTGCCGCGCAGCGACTGCGTGACCTCGGCTTCGATGGCCGCATTACGATGATCAGTGACGATCCCGATGCACCCTACGACCGGCCGAATGTCTCGAAGGATTACCTGGCCGGTACCGCGCAGCCGGAATGGATGCCGCTCAAGGACAAACGCTTCTACGAGGAGAACCACATCGATCTTCGCGTGGACGTTACCGTCGACCACGTGGATGGTGAGCACTGCACCGTCACGCTCGATTCGGGCGAGCGCCTCGATTACGACACACTGCTCCTGTGCACCGGTGCCGAACCCATCCGCCCCGACGGCCCCGGTTTCGACGACTCGCGTGTGTTCACCGTGCGCACCATGCAGGATGCCCAGGCGATCATCGCCGCGATTGATGGGGGTGGGCCGGTCGCCGTGCTCGGCAGCAGTTTCATCGGGATGGAAGTCGCCGCGTCGTTACGTGAGCGCAAGGTGGAGGTGCACGTGATCGGCCCCGAAGCCGTACCGCTGAAACGCGTACTCGGCGATGACGTGGGAACGATGATCCGCGCACTGCACGAGGCGCATGGCGTCATCTTCCACCTTGGCCGCAAAGCCACCGGCTATGTGGATGGCGCGGTCACCCTTGATGACGGAAGCGCCGTCGAGGCCAGGCACGTGGTGCTGGGTATTGGCGTCCGCCCGCGCATCGCTCTGGCCGAGGCCGCCGGCCTCGATCTCGACAACGGCGTGCTGGTGGACGCCACCATGCGCACCTCCAACGAGGATATCTACGCCGCTGGCGATATCGCCCGCTTCCCCGGCCTGGATGATTCCCGCCAACGCGTCGAACACTGGGTCGTCGCCGAACGCCATGGCCAGGTCGCCGCCGCCGCCATGCTCGGTTTCGATGAGATCTACAACGAAGCCCCGTTCTTCTGGAGCGTGCATTACGACACCAGCATCCGTTACGTCGGCCATGCACTGGAGTGGGATGAGATCGAAGTGCTCGGCTCCATCGAAGCGAAGGTCGCGGAGATTCGCTACAAGAAAGCCGGCCGCGAACTGGCCGTCGCCACCATCAACCGCGACAAGGCATCGCTCGAAGCTGCCGAGCGCCTCGCGAACGCCTGACTCCGTCTCCGTTATCCACACACGGTGTGGACAGCACATGCATAAGCGTGTGGATAAGTGCGTGTCGCCAAGCGACATCAACGACTTGCGTCTCGCTGGTCATTCATTGACCGGTGCGCTCGGGTTAATCCACAGCCTGTGTGGATACCGAATGCATAACCATGTGGATAAGTCGGCGCCGCCAAGCCTGGTCAATGGGTTGCGTCGTGCTGGTTAAGCAGTGATCAACCTTGTGTAGGAGCGTGCTTGCACGCGATCGGCGTTGAGGTAAGGCCGATCGCGTGCAAGCACGCTCCTACACAAGCACGGGGCTCAACGCCGGCCGTGGTCAACCGCAGGCGGTGATCAGATCGAGCGGACGCGGAAGTTGCGGCCTTTGATCTTGCCGTCGCGCAGGCGGTTCAAGGCCTTGTTGGCGAGGTCGCGCTTGATCGCGACGTAGGCGCGGGTGGCGTAGACGTCGATCTTGCCGATGTCGTTGGCGTTGAGGCCGGCATCGCCGGTGAGGGCGCCGAGGATATCGCCGGGGCGCAGCTTGTCCTTGCGGCCGGCATCGATCACCAGGGTTTTCATGGGCGCGAGGTTCAGCACCTTGCGGCCATCACCGGGCTTGGCCGGGTAGCGGGCCAGGGGCTTGCCCAGGCGCTCTTCGATGGCGCGCACCTTGTTGAGTTCGCGCGAGCCGGCCAGCGTGATCGAGAGGCCGCTGGCGCCGGCGCGACCGGTACGGCCGCTGCGGTGGGTGTGGGTATCGGGATCGTGGGCCACGTCGTAGCTCACCACCATGGGCAGGCCGGCGATATCGAGGCCGCGGGCGGCGACATCGGTGGCGACCAGCACGTTGCAACTGCGGTTGGCGAAGCGCACGAGCGCTTCGTCGCGGTCACGCTGGTCCAGGTCGCCATGGATGGCGATGGCGCTGAAGCCGAGCTTGTCCAGCGCGGCGGCCAGCTCGTCGGTGTCCTTGCGCATGTTGCAGAACACCAGCGCGGATTCCGGCTTCTCATGGTTGAGGATGCGCGCAAGCACATCGGTCTTCAGCGGCGGCTCCACTTCCACCACGCGCTGTTCGATCGTGGTTTCGTTGTGCGGTTCATCGATGGTGACGATGACCGGGTCCTTCTGCACACGGCCGCTGACGGCGCGGATTTCATCGGGGTAGGTGGCCGAGAACAGCAACGTCTGGTGGTGCTTGGAGATGCGCTTGATGATGTCGTCGATGGCTTCCTCGAAGCCCATGTCGAGCATGCGGTCGGCTTCATCAAGCACGAACGTGGTGATGCCACCACCGTGCAGGCTGCCGCGCTTCAGGTGCTCCTGCACGCGGCCCGGCGTGCCGACGACGATATGCGGATCGTGTTCGAGCGATGCGAGCTGCGGGCCGAGCGGCATGCCACCGCACAGGGTAAGCAGCTTCACGTTGGGGATGTTCACGGCCAGCCGGCGGATGGACTTGGCGACCTGGTCGGCCAGTTCGCGGGTGGGGCAGAGCACGAGCGCCTGCAGCCGGATCTCCGACGGGTCCAGACGCTGGAGCAGGCCCAGGCCGAAGGCGGCGGTCTTGCCGCTGCCCGTGCGGGCCTCGGCCATCACATCGCGGCCGGCCAGGATGGGCGGCAGGCTTTCGCGCTGCACCGGGGTCATCTCGGTGTAGCCGATCGTATCGATCGCGGCGAGGAGGGCGGGGGAAAGGGCGAGTTCGTTGAAGGCGTTCATGGCCTAGTTTCGCATGAATGCCTGTGGCGCCCCCGGTCGCGCGCATGCGCGCTCCTACAGGGGGTGGGTGTTGGTGGCCTGGACGGCGGCGTGGGAGGCCTGGTCGAGATGGGCATAGGCCAGGCTGGCCAGGTACAGGGCGATGGCGCCGGCCGTATACCAGAGATAGCGGCGGACCTTGGCGGACAGATGGCGATGGCGACGCGGCGTGCTGTGTTCCGGGTGGGCGCGTTCAGCGCGCGCGCGGCGGAAACGGCCTAGCCGTGGATGGCCGGCAGCCGGGCGATCCGTGTTCTGCGCTTCGGTGCGCTGGCTGTCCATACGTTTTTCCCCTGTGGCCCGCTATGGCGGACACTGCGGATCCTAGGTGGCTTCAGGGCGTGGCGCCAGTGCCCGGCGGGCGCGGCGGCGGGGCGAATGGCGGCGGTGCCGGGGCGACCCCGGCATGGCGGTACACGGCCCTGGCCCGCGCCACGTCGCCGCCCTGGTCGGTATGGATATCGCGGATGTACCACGTGTACAGCGTGAGCATGGCCAGGGCCATGACCAGGACGGCCGCGACGGCGGCAATAGCGGCAGCGCGGCTGGCGCCCCGGCTGGTGGCCTGGCGGTGGACCGGGCGGCCCGTGTTCACCGGTGCCCAGATCGGCGAATCCGCCGGCGGCAGCCGGAAGCCATGCGGCTCCTCGATCGGTCCCAGCATGGCCCGCAGTGCCCGGCCATCCACCAGGCGGACATGGCGGAAGCGTGCAGCCGCATCGATCGCCGAGCGGGTGAACTCCCCCGAGGTGATCAACAGGGCGCCGGTAGCACCCGCCGTGGGCAGCTGGCCGATCAGGCGGTGCACATCGTCGTGCGGTACCTGGAACGCCACCCAATGCCTGCAGGTCGCCACCAGCGTTTCGTCACCGCGGGAAAGAATGAGGTCGAATCCGCGCTCCACCGGATCGCCGGCACGCGTGCATTCCACGAAATACCCAAGGCCCTCGAAGTGCGAAGCGATGCGCTGCTGGAAATCCAGCCAGGAAAGCCGCGCCAGCGCATCCTCATACGGATGCCGCACGGGCTTGAACGCCGCGCTCAACGGAAGCGCGCCGGTGGATGGATAACGAGTGGAACGCGGCGCCCACGGGCACCCAGGACAACAGCCATGTCGATTCCCCTGAAACCCGGCTGCCGACGCCCCCGCGACGGTCCAGACCGGACGCTGGAATTTAGCGTGTCTTTGCAGGCTTTGCTGTAGTCCTACGCCTACACATTCGCGGTAAGTGACCGACATCGCGAAGGAATTGTGAAAACAGGCTCGGGAAAGGGCTGGCTTCGTACAATGTGTGCCACCCGCCGGCGAGCGGCGGGAAAGGAGAACAGCGTGAGGAAGTGGCAGGCAGGGCTCGGGTTGGCGCTGGCGGTGCTGGCGCCCTGGGCACACGGTGCGGGTTTCGATTGTGCGAAGGCGGGCACGGCGGTGGAGAAGGCGATTTGCGCGGCACCGAAGGTGTCCGCCGCAGATGGCCAACTGGGCGAGGCCTTCAAGGCGGCGTTGAAAGGCCACCCGGAGCTGGCCGACGCGCTCAAGCTGGATCAGCGCCACTGGCTGGCCTCACGCGATGCGGCGCTGTCGACGTACTCGTCGATCAAGGAAGCCGAAAGCAGCGTGTTGTCGCTCTATAAATCACGCATCGATTTCCTGAAGGGCCTGGATGCCGCGTCGTGGCCCAAGCCGTACGCTGCACTGCGCCCAGTGCTCGCGAAGCTGCCCACCAGCAACGCAAAGGTGCCCGCGGATTTCGCGAAGACAGGCGTGTCGATCACGCTGAGCGAGGATGTGCAGCTGCCCGACGCGAAAGCGTTCCCGTGGCAACCCGATGCCACGCTCCGCGAAGCGCTGAAGGACATGGACAGCTATGCCGGCTACCGCAAGCTTGAGGGTTCGCCGATCAGTTCATTGTGGTCCATGGGGGGCACCGCGCACTGCTGGACGGAAACGCCGTTCCGTATCGAAGGCAAGCAGGCCATCGCCGTGGAAGCACCCGCTGCCTGGAGCGGCGGCGATTGCATGACCGACCATGGCATGGCTCGTATCGCGGGTGACATCGTCGCCTACGTGGTGGGTGATGGTTCGGCCGATGAAGTGACGTTCGAGACATCGGTATGGGATGGCAAGACGTTCGCGGCCGATCACATGCTGGTCTTCCGTTTCGATCACGCGCTCAGCCAGGTCGCGAGCGCCTGTGCGCCCGGCAAAAGCCCCTGCGATGAGTTCGCGACGGTGGCGTTGACCGCCGCGACGCGTTACGACCGCAGCCCCCAGCCGGGCACGCTGGATACGGCGTTCGCGTCTGTCGATAAGGCGGCGTATGCCGCACAACTCAAAGCTGCACGCGGTGCGAATGGCCCGCTCGACAAGGACAGCGAGTCACCCGAGCTGCCGTTGCTCGACGACGCTGGCGGCCGCATGACCTTCTACAGCCACGACGCACAGCCCTTTCCCGTCGTATTCCGCGGCGAGACACTGCTGGGCCTGATCGATCACGGCCACGTCGGCTGGCGCGAGAACAACGACTGGATGGTGTCTGCATGGCGCTTGAAAGCGGGCAAGCTGGAACCGGTGGCCTCCGCTTATATCGCGGTTAACCGTGCGAAGCTTCTCCTGGCCGCGCCGGTACCGGCACCGCCACCCGAGACCCACTGAGACGCCACGCCGCATGAAAACCTTCGCCACAAGCATGTCGAATTCGGTGCGATGGATTGGCATCTCCACGGTGATGATCGTGCTCGCCGCCATCGCCATCGTGATGAGCCGCGATGCACCGGCCACCCTGGGCGTGCCGCTCGCTGGCATCCTCACCCTTGCGCTTGCACTGGCCTACGCGATCTCCCCGCTGCGCTATGAAATGGGCGGTGGCCGCCTGGTCATCCGGCGGCAGGTGGGCCGTTCTACCGTGGAGTTGCGTGGCGCGATCATTCGCGAGGACAAGGATGCCTTCAAGGGCCTGGTCCGTGTGTTCGGCAATGGCGGCTTCTTCGCCTTCGATGGCCTGTTCTATTCGCGCCAGCTGGGCATGGTGAAGGTGGCCGCGCGCCACCGTGACCATGGGGTCGTGATCCAGCCACCCAGTGGCCGCAAGGTCATCGTATCGCCGGATGATCCGCAAGCCTTCGTGGCCGCCGCGGTGGCCGAAGGTGCCGTGCTGTCGAACTGAGCCACCTGGCCGTTACCACTTGATGGCGACGCTCACCCGCAAGGCCTGGTCCCGTGCCCCGCCGCCGAACAGGCCAGGCGCGGTGGCCACCCGCGATACCGAAAGGTGGTAGCTGCCCTTGCCCCAGGTGCGCAGCACGCTGCGGTCCTGGACCAGTGCATCGGGTAGCACCGAGGTGCGATACGGCTGGCTGTCATCCAGCGGGTTGGCGGGCCGAAAGGCCGGCTGGGACCCGTCCAGCGGTCCCGCGGCGGATGCCGGCAACGCGACGCACAGGCACGCCGCCGCGCAAAGGGCGGCAAACAGGGGCACTTTTGGCCGCGACGCGGCAGGTGGCGGAGAGGGCATGGGCGCTGGGTTCCCGGGCATGAGGCGGCGGGAAGCCGACGCACTGCTTCCCGTTGCGGGAAAGCAGCAATGCACGTGCCACGGGGTGTGAAGACTTGCCCGGGCCCTTCACGTATGTGTAGGAGCGCACCCTGTGCGCGACAGCTTTCGCGATGCGCTCAGGGCCTGCAGCGCCTATGCGAAACGTGTCGCGCACAGGGTGCGCTCCTACATGACAGGGTTATGCGCGTACGCGTTTCCGGCGAAGGAAATACGCGATGCCAAGGATCGCGAACCACACCGGGCTGGCGATCAGCGCCTGGCGGGTATCCGATTCCAGCGTGAGCAACACCAGCACGAAGGCGAAGAACGCGAGGCACACCCAGCACATGAACACACCGCCGGGCATCTTGTACGACGACACCGCGTGCAGTTCGGGGCGCTTCTTCCGGTACGCCATGTACGAGCAAAGGATCAGCGACCAGACGAACATGAAGAGAATGGCGGAGAGCGTGGTCACCAGGGTGAAGGCGGTGACCAGGTTCGGCACGACGTAGACGAGCATCGCGCCGCCCAGCAGGCAGACGCACGAGAATAGCAGGCCACGCGAGGGTACCGCCGCCTTCGAGAGGCGCTTGAACGCCGACGGTGCGTGGTCTTCTTCGGCCAGGCCGTAAAGCATGCGGCTGGTCGAGAAGATGCCGCTGTTCGCCGACGAGGTCGCCGAGGTGAGCACGACGAAGTTGATCAGGCTCGCGGCGGCCGGGATGCCGGCGAGCACGAACAATTCCACGAACGGGCTCTTGCCCGGCAGCACCTGGCGCCACGGTGTGACCGACATGATCACCACGAGCGCGAGTACGTAGAAAATGATGATGCGCACGGGGATCGAGTTGATCGCCTTGGGCAGGTTGCGTTCCGGGTCGGCGGTTTCCGCCGCCGTGGTGCCGACCAGCTCGATGCCGACGAAGGCGAACACCGCGATCTGGAACCCGGCGAAGAACCCGTTGATGCCCATGGGGAACATGCCGCCGTCGTTCCACAGGTTGGCCAGCGAGGCGACATGGCCATCCGGCGAGTGGAACGCCCACGCCACCATGCCAAAGCCGGTGACCACCAGCGCGCAGATGGCGATGATCTTGATCAAGGCGAACCAGAACTCCAGCTCACCGAACAGGCGCACGGTGGTGAGGTTGAGCGCGAGCAGCAACAGCACGCAAAGCACCGCCGGTATCCACGGTGCCAGCGATGGGAACCAGAACTGCGCGTAGTTCGCGATGGCGATCACATCTGCGATGGCGGTGATGATCCAGCAGAACCAGTACGTCCACCCACAGAAGAAACCGGCCCAGGGGCCGAGCAGATCGGTCGAGAAATCGATGAACGATTTGTAATTGAGGTTGGAGAGCAGCAGCTCGCCCATGGCGCGCATGACGAAGAACAGCATGACGCCGATGATGAGGTACACGAACAGGATGGATGGGCCCGCCAGGCTGATGGTCTTGCCCGAGCCCATGAACAACCCGGTGCCGATGGCGCCGCCGATGGCGATGAGCTGCAGGTGGCGGTTGGAAAGGCTGCGCCGGAGGTGGTCGGGGCTGGATTCCTGCGTTTGGCTCATCGAGGTGCTCGGGACGGGACGGAAGGCTGCACCATAGTCGCGTTACCGGATTCCGGCAAACCAGACCAGGTTACGACCGCGCCTACCAGTAGGAGCCCACCCTGTGGGCGACGCTCTTCGCGATACGGCGACAGGTCCTGCGGCGCTCTCGCGAAAGGCGTCGCCCACAGGGTGGGCTCCTACCGGTTCGATGGCGTGGCGATGATCATGGGGTGCAGGTATCGGCGATGTGCTGTACCTGCCAGCCGTACATATCGGCCTGGGTGGTGACCGACATGCACGGCCCCAGCGCATCGGGTGGCAATTGCAGCAGTTCGCCGCGAACGATGTATTTGTCGACCAGCGGGGTGATGTCGCCACCGCCAGCCGCCCTGACTGCGGCAATCAGCGCACCCATCGGGTCGGGCTCCTCCGGGTTCATCCCGCGCAGCACGTCGGCCATGCTCGTTTTGCCACCCGTGTCGGCGCGCAGCCGGTCATCGAGCAGCCAACCGAACAGCAGGCCGCGTTGGTGCGGGATGGCCTGGATAGGCGGGGCGCGCTGCCAGTCCGCCGTGATTTGCGCGTTGCTGGCGCGGCGGAACGGCGAGTTGCCATAGTCGGCGCTCATCCGGTCGAGGTAGGCCGCCAGTTCTTTCCGGGGCAGGGCCTGCGCTGTCGAGGCCTCGCTCAGCGCGAGATAGGTGCGTAGCCCATCCGTGTACCAGGCCTGCGCCGGGCGGGCGTCTTTCGGTGCGAGCGCACGGATGTAATCTTCAATCAGCGGATCGGCGAGCTCTGTGCCGGGGGCATCACGCTGCTGTACGACGAGCATGAAAGGACCGCTGCTCCAGGCGCTAAACACATGCCCGCTGACTGGAACGGTGCTTATATACATCGGGAAATCGATGGCGTCGCCGCCCGCGGCTATCGCGAACGGGCGCAGGGCTGCCGCCGCTGCATCGATCAGTCGTGCCGAACCGGCGGCATCGGTGGTGTAGGCGTGCAATGTCGCCGAACGGCCCAGCGGTCGCGTGATATCGACGATATGGCGGCCCACCAGGCACGCCGCATTAGCGAGGGACTCTGCATCCACGGGCCGGTCCGCGGGCAGGCTGGACAACCCGCGCCAGCCCTCGGGCAGCTTCCATTCCAACGCGATCCGTCGCGGAACCCATGCATCCGGCACGGCAAGGATGGCCGGGCAGGGGTTGTTGCTCCAGTCCGCGGTGAGGTACGCGCCGTCCTCCCGGTCTCCCGCCAGGTTGGCGTTGCCGGCGATGCGATAGCGGAGGCTGATGGGCGCGCGCGCCGTGGCGGTCAGCTTGATGTAGCCACGGGTCGTGGTATCCGCCGCCGTGTTGGCTCGCACGTCCCGCGCGGGTGTGCCGATTCGCAGCAGCAGCTGTCCATCGGCGACGGCCTCGGTATCAAGCGATATATCGAGCGCCGTGAGCTGATCCTTCACCAGCACCGGGGTGATGGTGTAACGCAACGGTGGCGGCTCATCGGCGTGAGCCATCGTAGCGGTGGCGACGAGTGAGGCAAGTACGAGCATCCGTGGAACGTGTGCCATGCGTGGCGTCTCCGTAGTGATCCGGATATCGCCATTGCAAGGCGCGGGCCAGCACGTTGCATTGCGGCCCGCGGTAGCACGGCCGGTGTCCGCGGACACCGGCCGGACACTTTGGCTTACCAGCCGCGCTCGATCGAGGCGCCACCGCTGACCGATGCCTGCACGATCGGCAGGAAGCGGTGCGGGAAGATCGGATCGATCGCGCTTGCCTCATCAAGCCGTTGCATCTGCGCCGGCGTGAACGTGACATCGAGCGCCGCCAGGTTTTCTTCAAACTGCTTCGCGGTGCGCGCACCAAGGATCGGGATCACGCGCGGTGCTTTCTTCGCAAGAAGCCACGCGATCGCCGTCTGCGCGGGTGAATGCCCCACGTCCTCGGCCACTTCCTTCAGCACTTCCACGATATCGAGGTTGTGCTCGCTGAGCGCGCCCATGTTCGCGGCCACCGCCGCGCGGCCGCCGTTGAACATGTCCTTGCCCTTGTTGGCTTCGATATCCGCGCGGCTGTACTTGCCCGTGAGCACGCCGCTGCCCAGCGGCGACCACGCCAGGACGCCAAGGCCCAGGGCGTCGGCCATCGGCAACAGATCATGTTCGACGGTGCGTTCAATCAGGCTGTACTCGATCTGCAACGCGACGAACGGAGCCCAGCCACGAAGCTCGGCGAGCATCTGCATGCGCGAGACCTGCCACGCCGGCGCATCGGAGATACCGGCGTAGACGATCTTGCCTGAACGCACGAGGTCGTCGAAGCCACGCATGATCTCTTCGACGGGCGTGGTGTAGTCCCAGACGTGCAGGTAGTACAGGTCGATGTAATCGGTACCCAGGCGCTTCAGGCTGGCCTCCACCGCGCGGACCATGTTGCGGCGGTGGTTGCCGCCCGCGTTCACGTTGCCCGGTTCGGTGTTGAGGCTGTACTTGGTGGCGATCACCGCGCGATCGCGGCGGCCTTCCAGGAACTTGCCCAGCAGCGTCTCGGACGTGCCGCCGGTATAGAAGTTGGCGGTATCGATGAAGTTACCGCCGCGCTCCAGGTACGTATCGAGCATGGTGCGGGATTCGGACTCGCCGGCGCCCCAGCCCCAGCCCTCGCCGAAGGTCATGGTGCCGAGCGACACCGGGCTGACGCGCAGGCCGGAGCGGCCCAGGGTGGTGTAGCTATCGAGTTGCAGAGCCATCGGGTGCCTCGGGTGTGGGGGAATGTGCACACCTTAGGCGCTTCGATAGTGCTGGATATACGGATCTTGCGCGCATACGCTTTGAAGCCTGGCTTCACAATGGAGTGCCAACGGTGCCGAACGACCTCCTGCCCGCCATCGCGGCGTTTGCCCGTGTGGCCCACCACGCCAGCTTTACTCGCGCGGCCCGTGAGCTGGGGGTGTCGCCCTCGGCATTGTCACAGAGCGTCCGCGCGCTGGAAGGCCGCCTGGGGGTGAGGTTGCTCGACCGGAGTACTCGCCGCGTGGGTGTCACCGAGATCGGCCAGCGGTTCCTCGAAGAGGCCCGGGCCGGGCTGGGCGCCATCGAGCGCGCGGTCGATGCGGTGAACGATTCACGCGAGGCGCCGGCCGGCGTGCTGCGCCTGAACCTGCCCAAGGTCGTGGCCGACATCGTGGTGGTGCCGCACCTGGCCGATTTCGCGCGCGCCTACCCGGATGTCGTGGTGGAGATGCACTGTGAGAACCGCTTCATCGACCTGGTGGCCATGGGTTTCGATGCGGGATTCCGCCTGGGCGAGAGCCTGGCCAATGATGTGGTGGCGGTACCCATCGGCCCGCCGCAGCGGGTGGCAACATTCGCCTCACCGGCATACGTCGCCGCCCATGGCGCGCCGCAGACGCCCGCCGATCTGCTGAGACACCGCTGCGCCTGCATCCGGCTTGATCACGACCGCAGCCCGGAGCGCTGGGAGTACGCCATGGACGGAAGGATCATTGAAGTGGAGGCCCGGCCGGCCATCATCAGCAACGATGGCGACCTGCTGCTGGCCACGGCCCGCGAGGGCCTGGGCGTGTGCTGTCATCTCGAGGGTATCGTGGCGGGCGATCTCGCGAATGGAACGCTGGTACCGGTACTAACGGACTATTGGCCTACCTTTGGCGCGTTCCACCTGTACTATCCCAGCCGTGTGCACATGCCCAGGAAGTTGCGCGTCTTCATCGATTTCCTGCGCCGGCGCCACGCCATGTAAGCGCCCACGGAGACCGTCATGATCGATACCGCACGCCGGCAACTGATCGAGATCTACCTTGCCGCGTACAACCACTTCGATATTCCCGCCATGCTCGCGGCGCTGACCGATGACGTGCGCTTCGAGCACCACCAGGGCGGCGAACTGAGCGTGGCCACCAATGGCAAGGCGGATCTGGAGAAGCTGGCCCGCGTGGGCGCGCAACTGTTCGCCGCGCGCGAGCAGACCATCGTTTCCGTTGAAGAGCGTGGCAGCGACCTGGTCGCCACGATCGATTTCCGCGGCGAGATCGCCGAAGACATCCCCGAGGGTCCGCGCGCGGGCACGATCATCGAGATGCAGGGCACCACCGAATTCGGCTTCGCCAACGGCAAGATCAACAAGGTGATCGACCGCGCCTGACCCTGGCCCCGGCCCCCTGCAGGAGCGCGCTTGCGCGCGATCCGCTCCCCTCAGCTCGCCGCCAACCTCGCCAACGTCGCCAGCAACGTCTTCCGGTCATACGGCTTCGCCAGGTACTCCATGCGCGGCAGCAGCCAGTCGTGCTGCTCGCGCAATTCGCCCGAACTCACCAGCACGCGCATGTCGGCATGCCGCATCGCCAGTTCCTGGCCGGACACCGTGCCGGGCATGCGCACGTCGGTAAACAGGATGTCGGCGGTACCGGTCTCCAGCCAGCGTTCGGCCTCATCGCCATTCTGGGCGGTATGCACGGTAATCCCCTCGCCCTCCAGGATCATGGCGGAGATTTCGCGGATGGCGTCGTCGTCCTCGACAAGGAGTACGACCAGGGGATCAGTAGGCATGGCTCAGGTTCATAAGTGGATCGGCGAGGCAAATAACGCGCGCCCCGTGAAGGCGCCGTGGACACGGGCACCGCGCGGGGCGGCACGGGACGCCACAGGCTATCCGAAATTGCCGATATCCCAATGCCCTCCAACCACTTATGATGCCCCCACAACGACGACAGGCGTTTTGCAGGGGAACGGGATGTCGGAATGCACAAGGGGCGGCGCGCTCGGCGACCATCGGTTCGTCGCGGAAATGGACGCGCTGCAAAAATTCGGCAGGCTGGAAAAAGAAGCCCAGCTTGGCGATGCGAAGGCGCAGTTTCGCGTCGGCGTCATGTATTTCGATGGCGAACACGTGGCGCAGGACCGTACCCGGTCGGCCCACTGGCTGCGCCGTGCCGCCGAACAGGGCCACCTCGATGGCCAGTTCCGCCTGGCCATGCAGTATGCGGAAGGCCATGGCGTGCTGCGCGATACGGGCGAAGCCGCCGAATGGTTGCGCCGCGCTGCCGATGCGGGCCATGCCGAAGCCCAGTGCGCCCTTGGCACCCTCTACGCGCGCGGCCACGGGGTCACTGCCGACCGCGAGCAGGCCCTGCACTGGTGGGGCATGGCGGCCGACCAGGGCCATGCCCAGGCCTGCGTGAACCTGGGTGTGTCGCACTATTTCGGCCGCGGCGTCCCGCGTGATGCGGAGCTGGCGTTCGCCTTCTACAACAAGGCGATCGAGCGCGGCGACCCGGCCACCCGGGGCTACGCCGATGCCCTGTGCAGCATCGCGCACATGTACGTCGATGGCGTGGGCGTACCGCGCGATGCGGCGATGGGGGCACACCATTACCGGCGTGCGGCCGAGCTGGGCAACAGCATCGCCCAGTTCACCCTGGGCAAGATGTACCTGGAAGCCAGTGGCCTGGCCGCCGATCGCGAGCAGGCCCGCTATTGGTTTGGCCGTGCCGCGGAGCAGGGCGATAACGAAGCCAAACAGCGCCTGGCTGAACTGGATGCAGAGGCCGCCAACCCGGAGGTATCTGCCCGCCAGGCCGCCACGGGCCCACAGGACGCCGCCGGCCAGTACCAGCTGGGCATGCGCCTGGCCACCGGCGATGGCGTGGCCCGCAACGATCCGGATGCCGTGCGCTGGCTGGCGCTGGCGGCCGAACGGGGCCACCCGCAGGCGCAGTACGCGCTGGCCCGCATGATCGATGGGGGGCGTGGCGTGCCACGCAACATCGAGGAAGTGCTGCGGCTGTTACGGCTCGCGGCGGGCCAG
Source organism: Luteibacter aegosomatissinici (assembly GCF_023078495.1). NCBI lineage: Bacteria > Pseudomonadati > Pseudomonadota > Gammaproteobacteria > Lysobacterales > Rhodanobacteraceae > Luteibacter > Luteibacter aegosomatissinici. The sequence continues at coordinate 821,815 of NZ_CP095742.1, forward strand.
GGCCTGCCGGAGGCCCAGTACGAGCTGGGCGTGCTGCACGATAACGGCGATGGGGTACCGCGGAATGCGGCCATTGCCCGCGCGTGGTATCGGAAGGCGTCGGCGAGGGGGCACCTCAAGGCGCTGAAAAAGCTGGAGAAACGGCGGTGGTGGCGGTTCTGGTAAAGGGCATTCCCCACCCCGCTATCCATTCGCATTAATCTGCGAACATGACTTCCGGCGCTACTAAATCCCCGGGTTTGGGCTGACCATCGCACGGTCCACCACCAGGGGTTCCCCATGCGTAAAACTCTCGTCAGCGCGATCGCCTTTGCGCTCGCCGGCCTTTCCACCCTCGCCGGCGCCGCCGACGCCCAGCAGGCCCCCACCCAGTTGCCGCGTACCGTGCGCCCGTCGCACTACGACGTCTCCGTGGTGCCGCATGCCGACAAGCTCGCCTTCGATGGCAAGGTCGCCATCAGCATCGATGTGCTCGAACCCACCGCGACGATCACGCTGAACGCGATCGACATGACCTTCGCCAACGTGAAGCTCGCCCCCGCGAAGGGTAAGGGCGCGTTCGGCGCGCCGAAGGTCTCGATCGATGCCGAAAACCAGACGGCGACGTTCACCTTCGACAAGCCGCTGCCGGCGGGTGCTTACCGCCTGTCGATGGATTACACGGGCAAGATCGGTACGCAGGCCAACGGCCTGTTCGCGATCGATTACGACACCAAGGCCTCGGGCAAGAAGCGCGCGCTGTACACGCAGTTCGAAAACTCCGATGCCCGCCGCTTCATCCCGTCGTGGGATGAGCCGAACTACAAGGCCACGTTCACGCTGGATGCCACGGTGCCGTCGCAAGACATGGCGGTGAGCAACATGCCGGCCGCCTCGAAGAAGGATGTCGGCAACGGCCTGGTGAAGTGGACCTTCAACCAGTCGCCGAAGATGTCCACGTACCTGGTGTTCTTCGGTGCCGGCGAGTTCGATCGCATCACCACCAAGAGCGAAGGCGTCGAGATCGGCGTCATCACGCAGAAGGGCCTCACCTCCCAGGCGCAGTTCACGCTGGACTCCGGCAGTGCCGTGCTGAAGGAATACAACGATTACTTCGGCGTGCCGTATCCGCTGCCGAAGCTGGATAACATCGCCAGCCCGGGCCAGAGCCAGTTCTTCGCCGCGATGGAGAACTGGGGCGCGATCTATACCTTCGAATACGCGCTGCTGCTCGACCCGAGCATTTCCACGCAGGCCGACAAGCAGGAAGTCTTCAACACCGCGGCGCATGAAATGGCGCACCAGTGGTTTGGCGACCTCGTCACCATGCGCTGGTGGGATGACCTGTGGTTGAACGAAGGCTTTGCCTCGTGGCTGGCTTCGCGCACCACCGAGCGCCTTCACCCGGAATGGCACACCAACCTCGACGCCGTGGATACGCGCGAGGGTGCGATGAGCCGCGACGCCATCGCCACCACGCACCCGGTGGTGCAGCACGTGGAAACGGTGGAGCAGGCCAGCCAGGCCTTCGATGCGATCACCTACGCCAAGGGCGAATCCGTCATCCGCATGCTCGAGGCCTATGTCGGCCCGGATGCATGGCGCAAGGGCGTGCAGGCGTACATCAAGGCCCACGCTTACGGCAACACGGTGTCGGATGATCTGTGGAAGGAAATCGAAGCGGCCGCTGGCAAACCGGTGACGCAGATCGCCCACGATTTCACCCTTCAGCCGGGCATCCCGCTGGTGAAGGTGGAATCGGTGTCCTGCGCCAACGGCTCGACCACGCTGACCCTGTCGCAGGGTGAGTTCACCCGCGATCGCCCGGACAAGAAGCCGCTGGCGTGGCACGTGCCGGTCATCGCCAAGACCGTGGGCGGCGCCGCCGCTTCCACGCTGCTCGATGGCAAGGGCACGCTGACCGTCGCCGGTTGCGGCCCGGTGATCGTCAACGCCGGCCAGACCGGTTACTACCGCACGCTGTATGCACCGGCGCAGACGAAGCAGTTGCAGGCCGCGTTTGCCAAGCTCGAGCCGATCGACCAGCTGGGCGTCATGGGCGATACGTGGGCCGAAGGCATGGTGGGCTTGCAGCCGACCTCCGATGTGCTCGACCTGATCAAGGCCGCGCCGCTGGACGCTACGCCGCAGCTGTGGGATGAAATCGCCACCGATCTGTCGAGCCTCGATGCGTATTACGAAGGCGATGCGAAGCGCCAGGCGGCGTTCCGCAAGTACGCCATCAGCCGTCTCTCGCCCAAGCTCGACCAGATCGGCTGGGAAGCGAAGCAGGGTGAAGAAGCCCCGGTCGCTATCCTGCGCTCGCACCTGATCGGCACCCTGGGTTTCCTGGGCGATGCGAAGGTCGTGGCCGAGGCGCGTGACCGCTACACCAAGAACACCATGCCGCCCGAGCTGCGCAAGGTGATCCTGGGCGTGGTGGCCACGAACGCCGACAGCGCCACCTGGGACAAGCTGCACGAACAGGCCAAGGCGGAGAAGACCCCGCTTGTGAAGGACCGCTTGTACGGCATGCTGTCGGCGGCCCGCGACGAAGCCCTGGCCAAGCGCGCGCTGGATCTTTCGCTGACCGACGAGCCGGGTGCGACCAACAGCGCCGCGCTGATCCGCGGCGTATCGCGCCTGCATCCGGAGCTGGCCTTCGACTTCGCCGTGGCGCACAAGGATCAGGTCGACAAGTTCGTCGATTCGACCTCCACCGCCCGCTACTACCCGGCGATCGCTACCAGCGCGCTGGACCTGAAGATGATCGACAAGGTGCAGGCGTTCGCCACGAAGTACATTGCCGAAGGCTCACGCCGCGATGCCGAGACCACGGTGGCGAACATCCGCTACCGCGTGATGGTTCGCGACCAGCGCCTGCCGGCCGTGGATGCATGGCTGAAGAAGAACGGCTAAGCCCGTAAGGTCAGGGTGTACCCCGCCCTGGCCCGTTGTAGGAGCGTGCTTGCACGCGATGGGATCTTGCCTCACCCTCCATCGCGCGCAAGCGCGCTCCTACAGAACGGCTTTCGAATGCGAACGACCCTGACATCGATACATCTTGCGGTGGCATTCGCCATCGCAGCGGCCGCTCCGCTTTCGGCCTGCGCGAAAGACTCCACGCCAGTGCGCGGCTATACGGTGGTCCATCGCTACCCGCACGATCCGAAGGCCTTCACCGAGGGCCTGTTCTACGACGACGGGTACCTTTACGAAGCGACCGGTGAGTACGAAGGCGCCGGCGTACGCAAGGTGCGCCTGGAGACAGGCGAGATCGTGCAGCAACGCGAGGTGCCCAAGGGCTACTTCGGCGAAGGCATCATCTTCGCCGGGCCCTATCTGCTCCAGCTCACCTGGCAGCAGGGCGTGGGCTTCCTCTATGACCGCACGTCCTTCGAACTGAAGGGCACGCTACGTTACCCCGGCGAAGGCTGGGCACTGACGCGGGACGCCAAGCACCTCTACATGAGCGACGGCACGCCGGTGATCCGTGTGCTCGACCCGGAGACGTTCCAGCCGACAGGCAGCATCACGGTGACCGACCACGGCGAGCCCGTGCAGCAGGTCAATGAGCTGGAGTGGGTGAAAGGCGTGATTTACGCCAACGTGTGGCAGACCAGCCGTATCGCGCGCATCGATCCGAAGACCGGCCATGTCATCGACTGGATCGAACTGGCACCGCTGGTCGCACAGCAACACGTCGGCAACGACCCGGACGCGGTACTCAATGGCATCGCCTACGACGAGAAGCACGACCGCCTGTTCGTCACCGGCAAGCGCTGGGCGAACCTCTACGAGATCAAGATCAAGCCCTGACGTGCACGGGCGCGCTCCTACAGGGAGCGTTCGCAGGCAGCGGTGAGCGCATCGCGGAATGCGCCGGGCATGGTCAGGCGTGCCGCCAGCGTGCCCTTGAACGCGTCACCGTGGCCGCACGAAGGCACGCGGTAAACATCCGCATGGTCGTCATGCCGGTCCGCACCGTGGGAGACCAGGCAGCTCCTGTCGAGCGAGACCACCACCGTGCCGGCGCAGAGGCGGCGGGCGAGGGCGTTGATGGTCGTATCGTCCATGCCGGTGACGGCCTGGGCGGTGATATCGATATTGAGGAAGCGCCCGCAGGCCTGTGCGAACTCGTGCAGGCCAAGCAGCAGCACATCGGTGCTGGCGAACTCACGCACCGATAGCCGCGGCGGTAGCGGGCCAGGATCGAAGACGCGCAGGAGGCGCCGGGCGCCAGCAAACTCCAGCGCAGCAGCCACGGTATCGATGTTGGCCTCCGCCGAGGCGAGCAGCACGGACGCATCCTCGAACAGATCGCCCTGCGCGGCCACGAACGCCGCATCAAGATGATCGTTGGCGCCGGAGGAGAGCACGGCCAACGTCTGCCCACGCGGATCCTCAAACAGTCCCGTGCGCCCCGTGCGCATGCCGGCGACGACCTGCCAGCGCGAATCCACGAGCGGTGGCAACCCGGCGGGATCAATCACGTCATCGCCGATCGCGGCGATCAGGCCGGTAGCAGTGCCCGCGTGGGCCGCAGCCACCGCCTGATGGAACGCCTTGCCCCCGGGGCGGCGTTCGAAGCTTTCGGCATGAACCGGTTCGCCTGCGCGAGGAAGGCGCGGCACGCGCCAGCGCTCCTCCTCGCTATATCCGCCAACCACCAGCAGGCGGATGCCGGCCATGGATCAGAAGCGCTCCAGCACGCCAGCGATGGTGGCGGTCATGAAGGTGGCGATGGAGCCGCCGAGCACGGCGCGCAGGCCGAGGCGGGCCAGGTCGGCGCGGCGGTTCGGGGCCAGGCCGCCGATGCCGCCGATCTGGATGGCGATGGACGAGAAGTTGGCGAAGCCGCACAACGCGTAGGTCGCGATCAGGCGGCTTTCCGGCATCAGGTCAGGCAGGTGCTTGGCCAGGTCGGCGTACGCGACAAACTCGTTGATGACGACCTTCTCACCGATGAAGCTGCCGACGATGGTCGCGTCATGCCAGGGCACGCCGATAAGCCACGCGACAGGCGCCAGCACCCAGCCGAAGATCGTTTCGAGGCTGAAGGTGACCGGGTGGCCCGCGTTGGCCGAGAGCCACGCGTTGATGCTGTGTTCGCCGCCGATCGTACCCACCCACTGCACCGGGCCGTTGATCAGCGCGATAAGGGCGATGAAGGCCAGCAACATGGCGCCGACGTTCAGCGCGAGCTTCAGGCCGTCGCCGGCGCCCGTGGCGGCCGCATCGATCACGTTGGCCGTGGTCTTCTCCACATCGATCTTCACGGTGCCGCGGGTGAGCGGCTCCTGGGTTTCGGGCACGAGGATCTTGGCCAGCACCATGGTGGCCGGCGCGGCCATAACCGATGCGGTAAGCAGGTGCTTGGCGTAGAACATGCGCGAGGCCGGGTCATCACCACCCAGCATGGCCACGTAAGCGGCCATGACGGAGCCGGCGATGTGCGCCATGCCGCCGATCATGACCGTCATGAGTTCGGCCTGGGTCATCCGCTCGATGTACGGCTTGATGGTGAGCGGTGCCTCGGTCTGGCCAATGAACACGCTGGCGCAGACGCTGGTGGTTTCCGCGCCGGAGACGCGCATGACCTTGGTGATCACCCAGGCCATGCCCTTCACGATCTGCTGCATCACGCCCAGGTGGTACAGCACGCCGGTGAGGGCGGCGAAGAAGATGATGGTGGGCAGCACCTTCACGGCAAAGATGACGCCGAACTTGTCGGTATCGAGCAGGCTGCCGAAGATGAAGCGCGAGCCCACTTCCACGTAATCGAGCAGGCGCACGAAACCGGTAGCGATGGCATCGAACACATCGCGGCCCAGCGGCACCTTCAGCACGACGGCGGCGAAGGCGATCTGCAGGGCGATACCGGTGGCGACCAGTTTCCAGTCCACCGAGCGCTTGTTGTTGGAGAAGCAGAACGCGATGCCCACGAGCACCGCCAAACCGAACAGGCCAAACAGAACGTGGCCCAGCAGACCCAGCATCGTGACGTACCCCTTCAAAGGCCGGGGGTAGCCCCGTGACCGCTTTAAAAAACGCGAGGTTACGGGAGCAGGGGCGTGGGGGCAAGGCGCACCGCCAAAAAAGCCCGCACCCCCTGAAGGGGCGCGCTCGCGCGCAAGCGCGCCCATACATAGAATGGGGGTATGGGACACATCTTTCTTACCTTGGCGGTGGTCCAGCTGGTGGCGCTTGTGACGCCTGGGCCGGATTTCTTCTTCGTCAGCCAGTTGGCCGCCAGCCGGTCACGGCGCGAGGCTGCGGCCGGGGTCGTCGGCATCGCCCTGGGTGTGGCTGTGTGGGCCGCGCTGGCCCTGCTGGGGCTCCAGCTGTTGCTGCACCGGTTGGCCTGGCTGGAGCGCGGTATCGCCATCGCGGGCGGTGCCTACCTGTGCTGGATGGGCATCCAGATGCTCCGTGCCTCCTGGAAGGCCAAGCCGGATGCCGCCGTCCCCGTCGTGGATGTGCGTGATTCCAGCCCGGGCCGCGCGCTGCTGCGTGGGCTGCTGACCAACCTGGCCAACCCCAAGGCAGCCATTTACTTTGCCTCGATCTTCTCGGCCTTTATCGGCGAGGGCGTAACCGCGGGGGCCCGTTGGGGGCTGTGGGCCATGGTGACGATCGAGACGGCGCTGTGGTTCGGCGTGGTGGCGGCCATCTTCGCGCTGCCGGCAATGCGCCGCGGCTACGTGCGGGCCAGCCGCTGGATCGATGGTGGGGCCGGGGCGATCTTCACCCTGTTCGGCCTGCACCTGATCCTGGGCCGCCGCGCCGTCTAGTCGCGGTCGAGGTTCTTGCTGACCTGGGCGAGGCTTTCCGCCAGGACCAGCAGGTGCGGCGCACCGACTCCCTCAAGCGCGTTCCGGGCCACGTCGGCGATGAGGGCACGTACGCGCTCCGCCATGCGCTTGCCAGCAGGGGTCAGGCCGATATCCACGAGGCGCCGGTCGGCCTCGTTGCGGGTGCGCTTCATCAGGCCACGTTCGATACCGGCATCCACGGCGTGGGTCACCGTGCTGGCGTTGACCCCGCACGTGGTCGCCAGCTCGGTCGAAATCATGCTGCCGTGGGCGGCCAGGAGCAGCAACATGTCGCCTTGCAGGGCGGTGATGCCGAACTCGCGCTGGGCGCGGCGGCCCACCGCGTCGCGCAGGCGCGATCCGGCGAGCATCAGGTCCCGGCCCAGGTGCAGGGTCGCGGCGGGTGTGGTGGGTTCGCCGCTCATTGGCTTGCGGTTTCCGCGCTCATGGGATGGGTCCTGCCGCGATAATATGGCGGCCATCATACGCAGCCTGCGGCCAGAGGGAATTGACTGAAACCGGGTGTCTTTGCAAATAACCGGCCGCGTTTGGAATTTTTACTCCGCAGCCCGCCGCCAGGCGCCGGGGGGCATGCCGACCAGCCGGGTGAATACCCGGGTGAAATGGCTCTGCTCGGCGAAGCCACAGGCCAGGGCGATATCCGCCAGCGATAATTCCGTGGTCTGCAGCAGCTCCCTCGCCCGGGCAATGCGCCGGTCCAGCAGCCAGCGGTGCGGCGGCTTGCCCAGGCTGCGCCGGAACGCGCGGGAAAAGTGGTTGACCGAGAGCCCGCAGGCATCCGCCACGTCGGAGACCGGGAAGCTCTGGTCCAGCCGCTGTTCCATGAAGGCGAGCGCGCGGCGTTCCTGCCAGTTGGCCAGGCCACCGCGGACCGCGCCGGTATCTTCGCGCGAGGGGGCGGGCACGATGGCACGCAGCGCCATGGCTACGTGGGCCATCAGCGGGGCATTGGGCTGCTCTGTCCGCAGGGTATCGAACAACACCTGGGCCAGGCTGCGAACGGCGGGCGGGTGCACGATATCGGTGTCGGTCAGTGCGCGGCGGAACAGGATGGCACCTGCCCCCGGATCAGCCGGGCCGACGGTCCTGTAGACCAGCAGCAGGTCATCGCCGGCACCATCGTCCGGGCCCAAGACGATTTCCGTCAGTGCCAGACGATCGCGCAGCGCCTGTACCTGGATGCCTTCCGATGGCCTGTCGAGCGCGGCCGAACGCTGCGCGAGGTCGATGACCAGCGTAGGCGTCTGCGGGATTCTGACGGGACAGGCTGTCTCGGCGCGGTACATGGCCGACCCTCTCCATATCGGATGAGGATCGAAGCATTGCGCACGCAAGGACCTGCGCCTACCCCCTAAAGGGGTATACACCATGTGAAATGTGCAATCGATTGCATTTTGTCTCGGACAAATCCGGTCCGTCGTCAAATTACTCAAATTTGGACGAGGGGTGGCGAGTCAGAGCAGCCAGCGCAGCACCGCCGCAAATACGATCGCGGCAATGACGAACAGCACGATATGCCGGGTATACGCACCACCGGAAACCCCACCGTCATAGCTGGCATCGTCGAATTCGTGCGATGCATCGCGCGGGTGGCGAACGAAGGGCAGGCGCAGGCGTCGATTGCGGGGCATGGCAACGGTCAGTGGTCAGCGGTGGCAATGCGCGAGGTGTTCTTCAGTTCCTCGAGGATCTCGGGGCTGCGCACGTCGATATGGTCGAGATTATCCAGGTAGAACCGCACGAATGGCTTGTCCGCATCCTTGGGCATCCACGGTTTGGCCCAGGCGAATACCACGCAGTAGCCATCGTGCTCGGCGATGAGCTTGTCCAGGCGTGCACGCAGCAGTTTGCGCACGGGGTACGCGTCGATGTCCTTGCTCGTGAGCGTCATGGTCGGCTTCAGCAGCTCGTCGCCATGGCGGAACGGGCGCGAGAAACGCAGGTAGTAGCCGCCGTCCTTCGTGGCACGCAGCGATGCCGTGCCCCACCACACCGCACGCGTTTGCAAATAGTCGGCGACCTTCTGCCGGTACACGTTGCGGAACAGGGCCGCATAGGTGGTGGTTTCGCCGCCGATGGTGACCTCGGCTTCGGCCAGGTCGTTGTCGCGGCGGTGTTCGAGGAACTTTTGTACGAGCGAGGACAGGCGGTAGTAGTGGCTTGCCGTGCGGCCCTGTGGGGGTGCATGGGCGTGCGCCGGGGGTGTTGCGTCGCCGCGCTGTTGGCTTTTCGCGCGCAGGCGCGCTCCTACAGGGGGCGTGGTGGGGGTGAAATGGTTGGCGGGGCGTTCGGCCTCGAAGATGTCGGGGGTCTTCGGCCTTTTCGATGCGCCGGGCGCGTTGATCACCTCGCAGGTGGCCGCATGATCTTCGAGCCGGAACGAGCGAAAGTAGGGGCGGATGAGCAGGGTTTGTTCCGGCTTTTTCAGGCAGGCGCAGGTGAGCGGCGCATGGCACCCGGTGCCCACGCAGTGAAAGCGCGGATCATCGCCGAGCAGTTCGGCCCAGTAGAGCTCGTAGGCGCGTTCAGCGCTCAGCTTCTCGTCGCTATCGGGGAGCAGGGCTTCTTCGATGGACACAGGCGGCGCCTTACGGTGACCGCCGCAGGATAACGCACCCGATCAGAAGGCGCCGAAGCCCCGCGAAGGTTCCAGGCCGAGGTCTTCGCGCACGCGGCGCAGGAATTCCAGCACATCGGAATACCGGCCCATCGCCACCAGGGTTTCAGCGGTATGACGATCGAGCGTGGCGATCGGTTCGTTGCGGTACCACGCGATGCGCGCGGATTCATCCGGTTCGATACGGGACGCTTCGCGCAGTACCTGCCAGGCGTGCGCCTTGCTCGGGGGCGCCGGGGTGGCGGAACGGAATGCGATGATCGGGGCGTACGACATACGGGTAACCTCGACGTGGCGGCCGCCTGGGGTGACGGCCACACATGACCTCGATAGCAAACTGCCTGCGTTCCCTGTCTCGGTCCTTTCACCGAAAAGGGTAGGCACCGGCGCGTCCCCTGGCGTGTGCCGGAAGGCACGGCGCGCACGGCGTGTTTTGGTTAGCGCTGACTCAAGCTTCCTGCCATTGCGAACGGCGCCAGTGGCTCGGGCTTTGCCCGACCAGGCGGCGGAACAGATTGCAGAGGTGGGCCTGGTCGGAAAGCCCGCAGGCCAGTGCGATCTGGCTCAGCGGTTCGCGGGTTTGCAGCATCAGTTGCTGGGCGCGCTCCACGCGCTTGCGCATGATGAACGCATGCGGCGGCTCACCGAACGTGTCCTTGAAGGCCCGGCAAAAATAGCTGCTGGAAAGGCCGGCCAGGGTGGACAGATGATCGATGGTGATGGGGAAGCCCAGGTTCTCGTCCACGTGGGCCGCCACCCGACGCGCCTGCCACGGGGCGAGCCCCGCGCCGACACGGCGGCGGGCGACAACCTGCGCAGGCGCGGGCGGTGTTTCGGCATGCTCCAGCAGTGCGGCGACCCGGGCAACACAGGCGCGCGTCGTTGCGAGGTCGGTTTCAACCGCGGTGAGGGCCTGCTCCAGCAGGCGCGCCACGGTCGGCTCATCCTGGGGCGCGGTTGTCGCGAACGTGTTCAGGGCATGCACGGCCTCGGCCGCGGGGCCGGGCGTTGCATAGGCATTCGATTCGTAGCGCATGGTATGGCTCCACGTCAGGGGTGGGGACATGGGCAGTGCGCCCATGCTTGCAGCCTATGCGCGGGACGGGGGGCGAAAGAATTCTACGTTGGGCTCTGGGGGCCCATACCTAAGGATGATTTGGAACTTTGACACCTTTCTTGTAACCGTCGTGCCGTAACGGTCAAAAACCATCACCGGCGTGCAAGACTGCCATGACGGGTTTAGACACGATTCTGGCCGAATCTGTATAAGACAGCCCAAGCGCGAGCCACCGATGCATCGAACGACACCTTCTAGCCACGCGTCTGCCGGGACCCTTATCGGGCCGCGCCGTGTCGCGTCCAGCTGGTTGTCGAGCGCGGGCGCGTTGCTTGCCGTGGCGGTATTCATCGTGGATACCTTTACCCCCCTGCAGGGCGCGGTCGCGGTGGTCTACCTCGTCGTGGTGCTGCTGGTGGCCGCAGCGGGGAGCCGCACCGCCATCATCGGGGCCGTGGCGGGCTGCAGCCTGCTCACCATAGCGTCGTACGTACGTGGCCACGGCTGGCCCGAGCCCGACGCCGCCCTCCTGCGCTGCGTCGTCAGCCTGGCCGCCATCGTGGTCACCGGCGTGCTGGCGCTGCGGGCGCGCGACCGCATGGCGACGATCATCCGCCAGGCCAGCCTCATCAGCCTCACCCACGATTCCATCTACGTCCGCGATACCGATGACGTCATCGTGGAGTGGAACGGCGGTGCCGAAGTGCTCTACGGATGGACCGCGCGCGAAGCGATCGGGCGTCGTGCCAGCGAGCTGCTGGCCACGGCCTTCGTCGGTAATCGCGCTGACATGGATGCCGAGCTTTTTTCCGAAGGGCGCTGGGAAGGGGAACTGATCCAGCAACACCGCGACGGGCGGATCGTGCTGGTCGAGGCACGTTGCGCGCTGCTGCGCGATTCGGCCGGGCGCGCGCAGCAGATCCTGGAGGCGAGCACCGACATCACTGCCCGCCGTGCCGCCGATGCCGCGCTGGCTGAAAGCGAGCGCCGCTACCGTGCCATTTTCGAAAGCGCACGCTTTTCCTTTTGGGAGGAGGATTACACGCTGGTGATGGAGCGCATCGCCGTGCTTCGCGCGCAGGGCGTGGTCGACCTTGCCGCGTATATGGAAAAGCATCCGTCGTTCGTTCGTGATGCCTGTTCGCTCACCATGGTGACCGACGTGAATGCCTCGACCGTGCGCCTGCTGGGCGCGCAGCGGCGCGAAGATCTGCTGGGCCCGCTGGATCGTTTCCTGCCGGGTAGCGACCGTACGTTTGCCCAGGTGCTGCTCACGGTGTTCGAGGGTACCGGTACCGCCGAAGGCGAGACCAACCTGGTGAACCTGAAAGGCGAGCGGCTCAACGTGCTGTTCGCACTGAGCATGCCGCTGGGCCCCGCGCGCTATGACCGCGTGCTGGTCAGCGTGGTCGACATCACCGACCGCAAGCGTGCCGAGCACGCCCTGATGGCGATGCAGGCCGAGCTGGCGCAGGCCGCCCGGGTCACCGCGCTGGGCGAGATGAGCGCCACGATCGCACACGAAGTGAACCAGCCGCTCGCCGCGATCGTGACCCACGGCGAGGCCGCGCTGCGCTGGTTGCGCCGCGACCAGCCCGACCTGGCCGAAGCCTGCGATGGGATCGAGCGCCTGGTACGCGATGCACGGCGTGCCAGCGATGTGGTGAACCGGGTGCGCAGCGTGGCCAGCAAGGAGCCACGCCAGCATGTACGTTTCGACCTGCGGGCCCTTGCGGATGAGTGTGCCTTGCTGCTGGATGGTGAGATGGCCCGGCACCGCGTGAGCCTGGTCATCGATATTGAACGCGAGGCGCCCCTGCCCAGGGGCGATCGCGTGCAGTTGCAGCAGGTGGTCGTGAACCTGATGGGCAACGCCATCCGTGCCATGGGCAGCGTACCGGGGCGGCGCGAACTCACCTTGCGGGCACGGCAGGCGCCCAACGACACCTTGCTTATCGAAGTGGAAGATACCGGGACGGGCATTCCGGACGACATCGCGGCGAACCTGTTCGACGCGTTCGTGACCAGCCGCGGGGGCGGCATGGGCATGGGGCTTGCCATCTGCCGCTCTACCGTGGAATCTCATGGCGGGCGCCTTTGGGCGACCAATCGCCCTGAGGGGGGAGCGACCTTCCATTTCACGCTGCCGGTCACGGTGGCCGAGGAGGCACGCGCATGAACCGTCCAATGCCCGCCGTTGCCCAGGCCCCCATCGTCTGCGTCGTGGATGATGACCAGGCCGTGCGCGAGGCACTGGGTTCGTTATTCCGCTCGGTGGGCCTTTCCGTGGCCACGTTCGGCAGCACCTCCGATTTCCTGGCCCGGGAAAACCCCGGCGCGCCGGGCTGCCTGGTGCTCGATGTGCGCTTACCGGGGGTGAGCGGGCTGGATTTCCAGGCCCAGCTCTCCAGCATGGACAACAGCCTGCCGATCGTTTTCATGACCGGGCACGGCGACATTCCCATGTCCGTGCGGGCCATGAAGGCGGGCGCGCTGGATTTCCTCGCCAAGCCTTTCCGCGACCAGGACATGCTCGATGCCGTGGCCGCCGCGATCGAGCGTGACGCGGCGAGCCGGCGGGATGCCGATGCCTTGTCCACCGTGCGCACGGCGTACAGCTCGCTCACGCCCCGCGAGCGCGAAGTCATGCGCCACGTGACGGCCGGCCTGATGAACAAGCAGGTAGGCGCGCTTCTCGGGCTCTCTGAGATTACGGTGAAAATCCACCGAGGCAACGTCATGCGCAAGATGGGCGTGCGTTCGCTGGCCGATCTGGTGCGCCAGGCCGAGGCCCTTGGCGACCAGGCCTGAACAAAAAACCGCACCGCACACCTCCGTATGATTCCCAAGGGGAGGGCGGGGGCGCACTGTAGCCCCACGCCGATATACGCGCGTGAAGAGGAATACAGGTTTGGCTGCGAACAGGATTGTGGCGATCGTTGACGATGACGACGCGGTGCGCCAGGCCACCGTGAGCCTGGTCCGGTCGCTGGGACACGAAGCACGGGGGTTCGCCTCCGCTGAAGATTACCTCCGCCCTGGCAGCGATGAGGGCGTCGATTGCCTCGTTACCGACGTGCACATGCCGGGTATGGACGGCACCGACCTGCAGCAGCGCTTGCTGGCGCGTGGCCGCACCTATCCCATCGTTTTCGTGTCGGGGTTCCTCGATGAGACGGTGCGCGATAGCGTCATGGCGGCGGGGGCATTCTGCTACCTGGGCAAACCGTTCGCCGGTGACGCCCTGGTGAGCTGCCTGGAGCGTGCGCTGGCCGTTCGGTAGCGTGGTTTCCATCCGGGTCTGATACGCTCCGGCCCCATGATCCTGAGCCTGTTTCTCATCCTGCTGCTCATCGCCTGCCTGTGTGGCTGGCGCCGCCGTCGCCGTACGGGGCGTGGTTTCGCCGTCCTTGCCTTCGCCTGGTTATTCATCGCGGGCTGTGGGCCGCTGACCGATGTGCTGCTCGATAACGTGCAATCGGGGTTTGCCCCGGATGTCACCGGGTGGGGCCAGCGCAACGTCATCATCCTGCTGGGTGCGGGCACGGTACGTAGCGGGGTCGGCAGTGTCGAGCCGAGCCTCTACGCGGACGGGCGCATCTTGCGCACGGCGGAGCTTTACCGCAGCTGCAAGGCCACCGGTAGCGACTGCAAGGTGGAAGTGAGCGGCGGCGATGCGATGCATAACGGGCACGCGGAAGCCGATACCTACGCCATCACGCTGGACCGGCTGGGCGTGCCGCGCGGGGACATGATCCTGGAATCGCGCAGCATGAATACGTTCCAGAACGCGCAGAACAGCAAGCCGCTGCTCGATGCCTACCATGCCGACAAGATCGTGCTGGTGTCATCGGCGATCCACCTGAAGCGCGCGGCCCTGTATTTCGCGCACTTCGGCATTCGCGCCGAAGCGGTACGCGGGGACTATGTCCGCGCGCGCTACGACTGGCTCCCCGGCACCGAAAACCTGTTCTTCGCGGATTTCGCGCTGCATGAATACGTCGGCGTGTGGCGCTACCACGTGTACAACGCATTGGGTTGGAACGTGCCCAAGGTTCCTGAAGAAAACGTGACCACGCAGACACATAGCTAACATTTGGCCCTTTATGCTGGCGCACCGTCCAGCCACGGACCGCACCCAAGGAGATGCCCGTGAAGTCTCGTTACATCCTCGCCGCGCTGCTGGCTACCGCTTCGATCGCACCGGCCGTGTTCGCCCAGCAGGCCGCGCCGGCCCAGCAAGCAGCCCCGGCGGGTAACCCCGCCTCGCAGATCCCGGCATCGGATCGCGCCGCCATCCAGAACTACAACCTCAACGATGACGTCTTCAAGCGCCTGGTCGCTGTATCCCAGCAGGCCAAAGCCCAGGGCATCAAGCCCAAGGATGCGCAGACCGATTTCTCGAAGATCCACTCGCTGGACGACCTGGCCAAGACGGTCACCGATTCGGATCCCCGCATCGGGCCGCTGATCCAGAAGAACGGATTCACCCCGCGCGATTTCATGCTCGCCAACCTCGCACTGACCAACGCCGCCATCGCCTCGGAAGCGAAGAACAACCCGCAGATGGCGCAGTACGTCGACCAGTCGAAGGTGAACCAGAAGAACGTCGCTTTCTACGAGTCGCACAAGGCCCAGATCAACCAGCTGATGGCCGACGACGACGCGGCCCAAAAATAAGGAAGTGTAGGAGCGCGTCAAAAAAAGCCCCGGCAACGTGCCGGGGCTTTTTTTTCAAGGGCTACCGGTCAATGCGTACCATGCAACGCATGCTTCAGGTCACGCATCTGGTCATGCCCGCTCTTCACCGACACGAAGGCCTCGTTGATCAGTGAACGCGTGCCGGCGGTGACGTCGGTATCCTTCAATGCATCCTCGTACTTCGCCTTGATGTGGTCTTCGCCACGTTCCACTTCGTCAACGATGGCCGTGTCATCCTTCGAGCTCATCTTGGCGCGTAGTTCGACGAACATGCGGTGCGCCTTGGCAAGCACGGTGCCATCGTCCTCCGGATTGCCGCCCAGCGAACGCACCTGCTGCTGCAGGCGCTGCGCCACCTGGCGGCGCTCGGAGGCGCGCTGCTGGAACGATGCGGCATAGCGCGTGTTATGCGCGTCCTTCGCCGCTTCGCCGTAACCCTCGGCACTATCGATGGTCGTCTCGATCAGGTTGTTGAGGATCTTGATGTCGTGTTCGGTAGTCGCGGTCATGGGCGTGGCTCCTTCGTGGGGAGGGCCAGCATCGCTTTCGGGTGCGGCTGCATTCCGTGAACGTCGCGTAGGGTTCATCACCACACGGGGCGCGCGTTCATCCCTGGCACAGGCATACTCGGCCATCACGTTTCGTTGCAGGAGAACTGTCCATGGCATCCAATCGTCGCGCGCTTATCACCGGCGCATCCGCCGGTATCGGCGAAGCGTTCGCCCGCGAGTACGCACGACGGGGATTCGACGTGGTACTCACCGCCCGCCGCACCGAACGTCTCGAAACGCTTGCGACCGAACTGCGCGAGCGCCATGCAATTGAAGCCATCGTGGCACCGCTCGATCTCGCCCGGCCGGATGGACCGGAAGCGCTCGTCGGCGCACTGGCCGACCAGGGCCTGCACATCGACGTGCTGGTGAACAACGCCGGCTACGGTCTTACCGGCTACCTGGATGAGCAGCCCTGGGAGGCCCACGCCGCCTTTATCCAGGTGCTGATGACCGCGCCCACGGAACTTGCCTGGCGTCTATTGCCCGGCATGAAGGCCCGCGGCTACGGCCGCATCATCAACGTGGCCTCCCTTGCCGGGCACGTGCCGGGCTCGGCGGGCCATACCCTGTATGCCGCCTCCAAGGCCTATCTCATCAAGTTTTCGCAATCGCTGGCGCTGGAGACCAAAGGCACGGGCGTTCATGTGACAGCGCTGTGCCCGGGCTTCACGTATTCGGAATTCCACGACGTGAACGGCGCCCGCCCGTTGGTCTCGAAGATGCCTGCCTTCATGTGGATGGATGCCGCCACGGTGGCGCGCCAGGGCGTTGATGCCGTGGAAGCCGGCACCCCCGTGTACGTGAACGGGCGGGTGAACCGGGTGATCAAGGCGTTGTTCAAGCTGCTCCCGGATGCCGTGGGCCTGAAGCTGACGGAACGCCAGGGCCGGCGGTTCCGGGTTCACGGGGCGGCCACCCAGGGCCCCCAGGGGTGACCATGACCTCTGGCATACGCCCGTAACGGTGCCGGGGGCTAGCCTCGTCCGGTTCGCGGCGCCTCCCGGTGCCGACACGTTCCGCCAAGGGGTTCCCCATGTCCAAGCACTACCCGGCCCTGGCCGGTGCCATCCTCCTCGGCCTCGCCGGGGCCGCTTCCGCCCAGACGGTCAGCGTCGACGATTACCGCCGCGCCGATGCGATGCTGGCGAACAACACCATGCCGCTGGTGGACCATGCCGTCCAGCGCGTGAAGTGGATCGATGACGGTCACTTCTGGTACCGCGACCACGACAAGGATGGCGACCAGTTCCTCACGGTGGATGCGGCCACTGGCCAGGCCACGCGCGCGTTCGATCGCGACAAGGTGGCCAAGGCCCTCTCCGATGCCACCGGCAAGAAGATCGACCCGGCCAAGGTGCCCGTGTCCGACTTTACGGTGCGCGCCGATGGCGGCCTGGACCTCACATCCGGTGGCAAGCACTACGCGTGCGACAAGGCCGCCGACAAGTGCGAGCTCGTCGCAGCGAAAAAGGATGCCAGCGGCAAGGCCTATGGCACCGAGCCGGGCCTGAAGTCGCCCGACGGCAAATCCGAAGCATTCGTACGTGACTGGAACCTGTGGGTGCGCGACGTGGTGACGGGCGCGGAGACGCAGCTCACGACCGACGGCATCAAGGATTACGGCTACGCGACCGACAACGCTGGCTGGAAGCACACCGACGACGCGATCCTCGTGTGGTCGCCGGATTCGAAGAAGGTAGCTACCTTCCAACAAGACCAGCGCAAGACCGGCGAGATGACCCTGGTCAGCGTCAACGTGGGCCACCCCAAGGTGGATACGTGGAAGTACCCGCTGCCGGGCGACAAGGACGTGACCATGATCGAGCGCGTCGTGATCGACGTGCCATCAAAGAAGATGGTTCGCTTCAAGATGCAGCCGGACCAGCACCGCTCCACCGTATGCGATGACGTGTCCTGCAGCCCGGGCGTGTGGGATGACGTGCGCTGGTCGGCCGATGGCAAGAGCATCGCCTTTGTATCCACGGCGCGTGACCATACGCATGAATGGCTGCGCGTGGCCAACCCGGAAACGGGTGACGTGCGCACGGTGTTCGACGAAAAGGCCAAGACCTATTTTGAAGGTGGTTTCGAGAACGCGAACTGGCAGTACGTCCCCGAAACCGATGAGGTGATCTGGTTCTCCGAGCGGAGCAACTGGGGCCACCTGTACATGTACAGCCTGAAGACGGGCAAGCTCGAGCACGAGATCACCAAGGGCGACTGGAACGTCACCCAGGTGCTGCATATCGATCCGAAGACGAAGACGATCTGGTTCCGTGGCGTAGGCCGCGAGAAGGGCGTGGATCCGTACTACCAGCAGTTCTACAAGGTGGGCTTCGACGGCAAGGGCCTGACCCTGCTTACGCCGGAAAACGCCGACCACACCGTATCGATGTCGAAGGACGGCACGTACTTCGTCGATTCGTATTCCACGATCGATACGCCGCCGGTCGCCGTCGTGCGCAACGCGGCCACCGGTGCCACGGTGAAGGAGTTCGCCCGCGCCGATATCTCGCGCCTGAAGGCGGCCGGCTGGGTCGCGCCGACCTCGTTCACCGTGAAGGCGCGCGACGGCAAGACCGACCTGTATGGCCAGATGTTCAAGCCGTCGCACTTCGATGCCTCGAAGAAGTACCCGCTCGTGGTGTACATCTACCCGGGCCCGCAGGTGGGTTCGGTGCGTACCCGCAGCTTTGCACCCTCGCATGGCGATAACCAGGCGCTGGCCGAACTGGGCTTTGTCGTCGTCGCCGTGGATGGCATGGGTACGCCGCTGCGCTCCAAGGCGTTCCACGATGCGTACTTCCAGAACATCGGCGACAACACGCTGCCCGACCAGGTCGCGGCCGTGAAGCAGCTGGTGAAGCAGAACGCATGGATCGATGGCGATCGCGTGGGTATCTGGGGCCACTCCGGCGGCGGCAACGCCACGGCCACGGCCATGTTCCGTTATGGCGACACCTTCAAGGTGGGCATCTCCGAATCGGGCAACCACGACAACCGCAACTACGAAGACGATTGGGCGGAGAAGTGGCAGGGCCTGCTGGTCACCGATAAGGACGGCAAGTCCAACTACGACGACCAGGCGAACCAGAAGTGGGTGGATGGTTTGAAGGGCCACCTGATGATGGCGCACGGCACCTCGGACGATAACGTGCCGCCGTACGAGACGCTGCTGGTGGTGGATGCGCTGATCAAGGCCAACAAGGATTTCGACCTGGTCATGATCCCCAACGCCCACCACGGCTACGGTGCCGCCACGCAGTACATGACGCGTCGCCGCTGGGATTACTTCGTGCGCTACCTGAAGGGCGAAACCCCGCCGAAGGAATTCAAGCTAACGCCGCTGGACATGAACCGCTAAGCACGATGCCGGGCGCCGAATGCGCCCGGCCCATCCGGTAGGAGCCCACCCTGTGGGCGACATCTTTCGCGATAAAGCCACAGGCGATTGCGCTCATCGCGAAAGGCGTCGCTCACAGGGTGAGCTCCTACATGTGTTCCGTGGTCAGGACAGGGTGATGTGCACGCCGGGGACCGGCACGAAGTGCATGGCCACCGCATTCATGCAGTAACGCAGCCCGGTCGGGTCCGGGCCATCATCGAACACATGCCCCAGGTGCGCACCGCAACGGGCGCAGCTGACCGCGGTGCGGTCCTCCATCAAACTCTTGTCATCGGTCTGCACGATGTTCCGCTTCGAAAGCGGTTGCCAGAAGCTGGGCCAGCCCGTGCCCGAATCAAACTTCGTCGCCGAATCGAACAACGCCGTATCGCAGCCGATGCAACGGTAGAGCCCGTTGTCATGGCGGTTCCAGCCGGGGCCTGTATAGGGCGGCTCGGTACCTTCATGGCGGGTAACGTAGTACGAGCGCGAATCAAGCTTCGCCCGCCACTGTTCATCGGTCAGGACGACCTTTGCCTCGACGCACTGGCCCAGCGGCTTCTTGTCCGGCGCAAAACAATCCAGCGTGACGTTGCCGGGCTGCAGCGGCTTGGGCGCATCGGCGGCCATGGCCGGTTGCGTGGCCTTGAAGATAAAGGGCAGGGAGACCGACGCGGCGGCCGTGGCCGCGAAGACGGCGAGGAAGCGGCGGCGATCAGGATCGGTACGCATGGGACCTCCGGAAGCGGAAAAGGGCGCCAGGCGGCACCCTTCCAACCAGACCGGCCAGACACCTCAACCCTTACACGGCCCTCAATCATCCACCCAATGACACCGCCGCTCGGTCGTATACGTGGCGTTCTTGTCCTGGTGGTTCTTCTGCACCTGGTTGCCCACGTAGCCGCCAGCGACGGCGCCACCCACGGTGGCCAGGGTCTTGCCCTTGCCGCCGCCCACCTGGTGGCCCAGCAGGCCGCCGGCGACGGCGCCCACGCCGGTGCCGATCAGGCGGTTGTCGTCCTTCGAATTGATCTGCTTGACCTGTACGTCCTCGCAGACCTGGTGACGGGCCATGGCCGGTGCCGCGGCGCCCAGCGCAACGGCCAGGGTGGCCAGGGCGATCAGTGGCTTCTTCATGACGGGTCCTCCTTATCGACGGATTTCAGGGATACC
Organism: Luteibacter aegosomatissinici; assembly: GCF_023078495.1. Taxonomy (NCBI): domain Bacteria; kingdom Pseudomonadati; phylum Pseudomonadota; class Gammaproteobacteria; order Lysobacterales; family Rhodanobacteraceae; genus Luteibacter; species Luteibacter aegosomatissinici. Next base: position 842,117 of record NZ_CP095742.1, read on the forward strand.
GCCGCCGTCGTGATGGAGGGGTCAACAGGCACCGTTTTCGTGTGCCGGATCGACATGGCGTATGGCCGCGGTTTAATTGGCGTACCGCGCGCCTCGGCCACGGCCTCGGTCAATTCAGCCCCCAGCAGCAGGATGAGCGCCGAGTAGTACACCCACACCAGCAACACCACGACGCCGCCGGCGGGCCCATAGGGGCCACCGACATTACTGCGCTCGAGATAAATGCCGATGGCGTACTTGCCAATGACGAAGAGCAGGGCGGTGAGCGAGGCGCCGATGAACGCATCACGCCATTCGATGATGGCGTCGGGCAGGACCTTGTAGATCGCCCCGAAGATAAGGATGAACACGCCGAACGAGATGACCATCTCCAGAACGTGCCAACCCAGCGTGCCACCCCGCACAAACACGGCGATAAGTGCGCTGGCCGAGAACGAAATAACCAGCAGGAAGGCGAGGGAAAGCAGCAAGCCCAACGCATGCAGCCTGGCACGCAGCCAGCCCAGGATGGCGCGGCTGGTGTTGCCGGGGCGGGGCTGCAGGCTCCACACCCGGTTCAGCGCGCCCTGTAACTGGGCAAACACCGCCGAGGCGCCGATCAGGGTGATCCCCAGGCCGATCAGGCCGGCCATGCTGCCCACGCTCGGGCGTTGCTTGGCGTTTTCGATCACCAGCTTCACCGCATCGGATGCCCGCGCGCCCACCAGCCCGTTCAGCCCGTCGACCAACTGGGCCTGCCATTCCGGGCGGAGCGACGCCACGACCCACAGCAGGAGGACAAGCAAGGGCGCGAAGGAGAGGGCCGAGTAGAAGGCCAGGGCCGCCGCCCGGGTCATCAGCTCGTCGTCGCTAAAACCTTTCGCGGTGGTCTTCACCACCTGCAAACCGAGATTGATCCTGCGATCCACGGGGGCTCCTTTCGTCCGGACGAGGGACAGGGTGAGGGGTAAGTCGCGAAAAAAACGTAGTTTTTGCACCGCAGCGTGACAGCTTGTCACTTCGGCGTCTTAATTCGCCCCGGGGAGTTAGATCGATTCAAGTCAAACAGGATCCGGGTCACGACGTGCCTGCGGGTCTGAAGGGCTTTAACCGGGGTGGGAGGGCAGGGGCAAGCGTGAAAAGCGCCGCCCAGGGTAACGCTGCCACCCGCCAGATCGCTGAGGGGATGGGAAGCTGACACATGAAACCAACAAGCGCCCGAATTCCATTCAAGCCGGCCTTCGCGCCGCGCGTGTATCCGCGTGCGTGAGGATCGCCACCCGCAGCGTGCCTGAGTGCCGCTGCTCTCGCCGCGCCTGCCGCGGCGTGGGAAACACCAGCTTCATGTAAGTACTGAGCGCCAATGGGCCGGGGGGCCTTTGGTACCTAAAAATTTAGATCGATCCAAGTTCAGGGGAAGGAGGGGCCGTGCAGCACTAGCGCCGTAGCAGCAGTGATGAAACGGGGGATCAACGCGCCAGCTCAGCAGGCGCGCACATTACTGAGGGAAGTAAAGAACAATGACTTATCTGCCAAACATGCTTAAGCGCAAGCCGCTGTACGCCGCGCTCGCCACGGCGACCTTGTCCGTCGCCGGTTTCATCGGGGTGCCTGCCGCCGCCTTCGCGGAGACGCCTTCACCCGCCGCCGCCGCACCTGCGGCCGCACCCTCACCCGCTCCGCAGGCGCAGTCGACCGATGATGCCCAGGCGAAGAAGGATGCCAAGAAGGCAGATAAGGACAAGAAGGAACAGAGCCCGATCAACCTCGATACCGTGGTTGTGACGAGCTACCGCCAGTCGATCGACCAGAACGTCACCGACAAGCGCGAAGCGAACTCCATCGTCGAAGTGATCAACGCGCAGAACATCGCGCAGTTCCCGGCGAAGAACATCGCCGACGCGCTGGCCCACGTGCCTGGCGTCGTCATCAGCCGCGAATCCGGCGAAGGCAAGACCGTGAGCATCCGCGGCCTGGCCCCCGAACTCACCTACACCGAACTGAACGGCAACTACGTCGCCTCGGCCGATACCTCGGCCGGCCTGACGCGTTCGTTCAACTACACGCTGTTCCCGGCCAACATGTTCTCGGACATCAAGCTCTACAAGAGCCTTGAGGCACGCCTGGATGAAGGCGGCATCGGCGGCAACGTCGATCTGCGTACGCGCCGTCCGCTGGAAATGGAAGCCAACGAAGGCTTCGTGACCGGTACCGCCGCAAGCTCCGACACGAGCTCGAAGACCGAGCCGCAGGGTGCGGCCCTGTGGTCGTGGAAGAACAAGGACGAGACCTTCGGCGTCCTCGTCGCCGGTTCGTACCAGAAGCGCCAGGCGACCACGTATGAAGCCGATGCGTCCAGCTGGCACTGGTGGTCTGACAGCTGCAAGGACCACACGACCTGTACCCAGGCACCGGTGGACGTCCACGGCAACCCGTACGATTCCGCGGTCAACAACAATATCGACCTGTGGGGCAACGGCGTGGTCGACCAGGCCGGCAACGTCTCCAACGGTTTCTGGATGCCGCAGCAGTTCGCTACGAGCCGCAACGACCTGACCCTGAAGACCAAGGGCGCGCAGGCCACGATGCAGTTCAAGCCGAGCGATCACTTCCTGCTGACGGGTAACTACTTCCGCTTCGAGCGCCAGCAGACCCAGATCACCAACACGCTGGAAATCCCCGAGTGGGGCCTGCCGAACAACTCGAACTACGCCGACCAGAACGGCCGCCTGCTGGCACCGAACGGCCTGACCTTCGATCCGTCGCACACCATCGTGACCGGCGCGAACTACCAGCTCCCGGCCGCTGGCGTGGGTTGTAACTCCGCCACCAACCCGGTGACCGGCGCGGCCCGCCAGGCCGTGGACGTGTGCTCCACCGAAATCCCCTGGCTGAACGGTAACTACTCGGTTGAGAAGGCCACCTCGCAGACCCTCAACCTGGAAGGCGAGTGGGACAACGGCGGTTCGCTGAGCGGTTCGTTCAACGTCGGCCGCACCTGGGCCAAGGGCGGCCCCTCGATCGAGCTGGGCATGGCTGCCAAGCCGCGTAACTTCGTGAACGGCCAGTGGGTCGATGGCAGTACCGGTGCTTCGTGGACCACCTCCGGCAGCGATGTCAGCAGCAAGCCGGGCATCAGTGCCGAGCAGGGAGTGCTGCAGAACATGATCAACGGTGCGGGCCAGGTCGACCTGGGTTCCACCGGTTCGAACATGGTCAACACCTCGAACTCGCAGAACTTCGCGCAGGCTGACTTCACCTGGTCGCTCGATTCGACCTGGCTGCAGTCCATCCAGTTCGGCGGCAAGTACACCGATGCCAATGCCGAACAGCAGAGCAACGAAGTGCGCTGGTACTGCAAGGGCACCGAGCTGCAGTTCCAGACCTGCGATCCAAACGCAGGCCAGCTGCCGGCCGGCTTCCTGTTGGCGAACAACCTGAACGGCGTGAACCACGCCTACGGCGATGACATCTTCCCGGCGATCAACTTCCCGGCGTACTACAACTACCTGAACTCGACCTACGATCGCGTCCTCTACAACAAGCCGCAGAACAAGTCGTCGATCGGCGAGAAGATCGCCGCGGCCTACGTGCAGGCGAACTTCGATACCGGCACCATCCGCGGTAACGTCGGCGTGCGCTTCGTCACCACGAAGCAGGACCTCACCGTCGCCAACCAGGTCACCACGAACAACGCGGTGTACTACCACGATCCGCAGGGCAACATCCTGATCTGCCCGGCATCGGGCGTGAACGCGGGTGGCGGTGCGTGCGCACCGGGCGATTTCCAGTACCTGCCGCGCGAAGTGTCGGTGGTTGAGAACTTCACCAACTCCACCACGCAGAAGCGTTACAACAAGTTCCTGCCCAGCTTCAATATCGCGTGGACGATCGCCGATGACTTCATCCTGCGCGCCGCCGGCTCGCAGGCCATGGCTCGCGCGAACTACACCGACCTGGCCCAGCTCGGCCAGCTGACCAACAACACGCAGGAGTACTATAACGACCGCAAGCAGTTCGGCGCTCCGCTGCCGGGCTGGTACGGTTCCGGTGCCAACGCCGACCTGAAGCCGTTCACGGCTACCCAGTTCGACCTGGCCGGCGAGTGGTACTACGGCCCGCATTCGGTCGTCGGCGTCGATCTGTTCCAGAAGAAGGTCAAGAACTTCGTCGTTCCGGTCACCGTCAACAACATCAATGTCGACGTGGGCGGTACGCCGACCAACTTCCTGCAGTACAGCACCAACGCCAACGGTCGTTCGGGTACGTCGAAGGGTGTGGAAATCTACAACCAGCACACCTGGGATTCGGGCTTCGGCTACATCCTGAACTACACGCTCAACCACACCAATGAAACCGCGGTGTCGCTGGGTGATACGCAGGTGGGCAAGGCCGAGCTCATCGGTAGCGCGAAGTACGCCGCCAACGTCTCGCTGTTCTATGAAAAGAATGGCCTGCTGCTGCGTGCGAGCGACAACTGGACCGGCCGTACCATGACCGGCCTGGCCTCGGGCCTGCCGATCTACGCACAGCCGTACCACCAGATCGACCTCAACGGCGACTATGAATTCAACAAGCACTTCATGGTTACCGCGTCGATCATCAACTTCAACAAGGCAACACCGCACACGTACCTGGGTGGCGACACCCGTGCACGACTGGTCCAGCTGCTGTACCCGGGCCGTCAGTACTACGTGGGTGTGACCTACAAGTTCGGTGGTCCGGAAGCCAAGTAAGAAAATCGACGGGGCCAGGCACATCGCCTGGCCCCGTCTTCGTTTCAACGGATGCGTCCCCACTCCGTCCAGGAAACCCTCATGAATTCATCCATGGCACGTGTTCCCCGCCGTGCTCTCGTCATCGCGCTTTCGCTTATCGCCGTTGGCTCCATTGGTGCGGGTTATGCGAAAGATACGAAACCCGCTGCCGCGGCAAAGTCATCAGTCGACGAAGCCAACCCGCTGGTCGGCACCGCCCCGCTGGATAACCAGGCCTTCATCGGCAACTCGCCGCCGCCTGGCGAGCCGCTCTACACCGGCATGACGACACCTGGTGCGAGCCTGCCCGAGAGCGCGACCGAAGCCGCGCCCGTCAACATCAACGCCGATCTCAGCTTTGCCACCGGCGTCCCGGTGGCGTACGACTACCGCCGCCCGGCGATGATCGGGTTTTCCGGCGGCGGTTCGACGTATGGTGCGCGTGGCGCGCCTATCGTCATGCCCGTCGTTGGGGACTGGACGGTGCCGCCGGATTACATGACTTCGTATTACGACAAGTCCACGGAAAAGGCCTCGCCGGGCTACTACGCGGTGGACCTCGCGACGTTCCACACCAAGGTCGAGCTGACCGCGACGCAGTGGACCAGCCTGATGCGCTTCACCTTCCCGGAGAGCCAGCGCTCGAACGTAGTGATCAACCTGCGCCGTGCCGGTGGCGACGTGGAAGTGGTCGACGATCACACCGTACGTGGCGTGGCTACCGCCGGCCGTCGCGACCGTGATGCCGATGGCCCGTTCTTCGTGGCGGAGTTTTCGCGGCCGTTCGCGAGCTTTGGCACGTTCCATTCCGAAGTCACCGCCAAAGGCGAAGGCCTCGGCCATGAAGATATCCAGGCCGGCCGTCGCCAGGTTTCGGGTGACTACGCGGGTGCCTACCTCACATTCCATACGAAGGCGGGCGAGCAGGTGGTCGTGCGCATCGCCCACGGCCACAGTGCCGCGGAAGCGGACCAGCGCCTGAAGGCGCAGGATAGCGATACGGATTTCGACAGCGTGCACGCCAAGGCACGCGCGAAGTGGGCCGAGCTGTTCGACCGGATCCAGGTCACCGGCGGCACGCCGAAGCAGCGCATGCTGTTTTATTCGACGCTGTACCACTCGTTCGCGAGCCCACGCATGATCGCGCGCAAGGGCGAGCACTACACCGATAGCGATGGCAAGGACCAGGTCGCCGCTTACGATCACTACGGCCCGGTGCCGTATTGGGACACGGGCCGCAACCAGATTGCTCTGCTCATGTTGCTGCAGCCGGCGGTCGTGCAGGACATCATGCGTTCGGAGATGGATCGCGCGCACGAACGCGGTTATATGAACACCTCGTTCCACGGCGACCATGCCGTGTTCCTGTACGACGGCGCGTGGCAGCGTGGCATCGATTTCGATTACGCCGCCGTGTACGACGTGCTGCGCAAGAACGCGACCGATCCGAGGGGCCCGCGCGGTTACCTCGCCGAGTACGACAAGCAGGGCTGGATCTCCGACATCGTGCCGGAAGGTAACCCGAGCCCGCCGTACGCCGGCGGTAAGGCGGGTGTCGCCACCACGCTGGAATACGCATGGGATGACCATGCGCTGGCCGATTTCGCCCGCCGCCTGGGCAAGACCGACGATGCGGATATGTTCGAACGCCGCGCATCGAACTATCGCAATGTGTTCGACAAATCGACGGGCTTCTTCCGCGGCCGTACGGACGATGGCAAATGGATCTCGCCGTTTGATCCGGGTGAGCCGTACTACAACTTCATGATGAAGGAAGGCTCGGGCTGGTCCACGCTGTGGCTGGTACCGCACGATGTGCAGGGCCTGATGAACCTGCTGGGCGGCCGTGATGCATTCAACGCCAAGCTCGATGCGTTCTTCTCCACGCCTTATACGGCGAAGGGCATCTGCCGTGACTGCACGGGCCTGATCGGCCAGTACGTGCAGGGCAACCAGCCCGACCAGCACGCGGCGTACCTGTATGCGTGGAGCGGCCAGCCCTGGAAGACCCAGGCGCTCACCCGCCGGATCCTCGCCGACCTGTACGGCAGCGATGCCACGGGCTACGGCTACCCTGGCATGGATGACCAGGGTTCGACGTCGTCCTGGTACGCGTTGAGCGCCATGGGCTTCTACCCGGTGGATCCGTCGCGCCCCGAGTACATCATCGGTAGCCCGATCTTCGATCATGTCCGTCTGCGCCTGGGCAACGGCAAGGTGTTCGAGATCGTCGCCCGCAACAACTCGGCGAAGAATCAGTACATCCAGTCCGCCACGCTCAACGGCAAGCCATGGACGAAGCCCTGGTTCAGCCACGCCGACATCGTGAACGGCGCAACGCTGGAGCTCACCATGGGTCCCGAGCCCAACATGAGCTGGGGTGCCGCCCCGGCCGATGCTCCGCCCTCCATGTCAAAACCATAAAGCGACAAGGGCGCGCGCAGGCGCGCCCTTGTAGGAGCGCGCTTGCGCGCGATCGCCACTCGCGAAAACGCCCCGAAGGATGATTCATGACCCGCACCACCCTCCTGCGCCCCGCGCCCCTCGCCCTGGCCCTGGCCGCTGTCCTCGCCCCGTTCGCCGCGACCGCCGCCGACAAACCGGATACCTGGAGCGGCAAGGTCGCGCCCCTGGCCACCCCGTGGACCGCCGCGGTGAGCCCCGCCAACGCGCTGCCGGAATACCCGCGCCCGCAGCTAGCCCGTCCTTCGCTGGACCACCCCCAGTGGCTGAGCCTCAACGGCTTGTGGGAATACGCCGCCACCGATGGAAAGGGCAAGCCGGCGTTCGGCCAGGCCCTGAAGGAAAAGGTACTGGTGCCGTACCCGATCGAGTCGGTGCTCTCCGGTATCCAGCAGCACGCCGATGACATGCTCTACCGCCGCATGGTGGATGTGCCCGCAGCGTTCACTGCGAACGGCCAGCACGTGCAGCTCAACTTCGGTGCGGTGGCGCAGGACGCCACCGTGTACGTCAACGGCAAGGAAGTCGCACGCCATGTCGGTGGCTATACCTCATTCAGCGCTGACATCACGCCGGCGTTGAAGCCGCAGGGCCCGCAGGAGATCGTGGTGGCCGTGCACGCGCCGGTGGATGGCGCCAACGTGATGGTCGGCAAGCAGCGCCTGAAGCCGGAGGGCATCTTCTACACCCCGGCCTCGGGTATCTGGCAATCCGTATGGATCGAGCCGGTGCCGGCCACGCGCCTGGCGCAGCTGGACTTCATGCCGGCTGCCAGCCTGGATGCGTTCACCGTGAACGCGAAAGTGCAGGGCAGTGCCGCGGGTGCGACCTTGCATGTGACCGCCTATGCGGATGGCAAGGCGGTGGGCGAAGCCAGCGGGCCCGCCGGCAAGCCGCTGAAGCTCGCGATCACGGCCCCCCACCTGTGGAGCCCGCAAGATCCGTTCCTCTACACCTTCAAGGCCAGCCTGGCCCAGGGCAGCCAGCACGACGACGTGACCAGCTACGCGGGCTTGCGCACCATTGGTATCAAGAAGGTGGATGGCCACAATCGCATTGTGCTGAACGGCAAGCCGACGTTCCTGCTCGCGACGCTGGACCAGGGGTACTGGCCCGATGGCATCCACACCGCGCCCACCGACGAGGCGCTTAAGTTCGATATCCAGAAAACCAAGGATTTCGGCTTCAACACCATCCGCAAGCACATCAAGGTGGAGCCGGCGCGCTGGTATTACTGGGCCGACCGTATCGGCCTGATGGTGTGGCAGGACATGCCGGCCATGCCCAATGGACACAACGACAAGATCAGCGAGGCGGACAAGGCCGGCTTCCGCAAGGATGTCACCGCCATCGTCGAGCAGCTCAAGGGCGAAACCTCGATCATCGGCTGGATCCCCTTCAACGAAGGCTGGGGCCAGTGGAGCATCGCGGCCGGCGGCGAACTCGCGGCGCAGATCAAGAAGCTCGATGGCAGCCGGCTGGTGAACGCGCGCAGTGGTTACAACTGCTGCGATACCAAGGGCGATACGCATGCGGGCGACATGATCGATGTGCATGATTACCAGGGCCCCGGCCTGCCGGCCCCGGATGCCACCCGCGCCTCCATGGATGGCGAACACGGTGGCCTGACCCTCGGCGTGCCGGGCCACGTGTGGCCCAACACCGCGATCAACCCCTACGGCGATGTGAAGGACCAGGCGGCCCTGAACGATGGCTACGTCGCCAATACTGCCGTGCTACGCGACAAGGCGCCCGCCATCGGCGTGTCGGGTAGCGTTTACACCCAGATCACCGACGTGGAAGGCGAGCACAACGGCCTGTACACCTATGACCGCAAGGTCGAGAAGGTGGATGAGGCCCGCGTGCGGGCCATCAACGAGGCGACGATCAAGGCAAACAGCCAGCCCTGAGGCTGGCCAGCCCGGCCCTCAGGCCGCGAGGTCCATGCGTTCGATGGCGGAAGGGATGCCATCGGCGCCATGGACCTCGATCACGCGGTCGGTCATGCTGAAACCCGTGACCACCTCGTGGGCCCAGGTGCTGTGGTAGGGCATGTACACCCCCCAGCCACCCAGCTCCACCACCGGGGCGATGTCGGACTTAAGCGAGTTGCCCACCATGGCGAACCGGTCCGGGCTGACCTCGAACTCGCGGAACAGGCGCTCGTAGGCCGCGGGGTCCTTCTCGGAGACGATCTCGATCCGGTGGAACACATCGGCCAGGCCGCACCGGGCCACCTTGTATTCCTGGTGGAAGAGGTCGCCCTTGGTGATGAGCACCACCCGGTGCGTCTCAGCCACCTGCTGGACAGCATCGCGGATACCCGGGAGCAGCTCGACCGGGTGGGCCAGTACTTCCTTGCCCAGCCGCACGATCTGGTGGATATCCCGGGCTTCGATCCGGCCATCGGTGAGCTCGATCGCCGATTCGATCATCGACAGGGTCATGCCCTTGGCGCCGTAGCCGAACAGGGCGATATTGCCGCGTTCCGTGGCCAGCAGGCTGTCCCGCAGGCCACCGCCGTCGAGGTCGATGTACTTGCCGAGGATGGCTTCAAAGGCATCCTGGGCCCGGTCGTAGAACTCCTGGCTGTGCCACAGGGTGTCATCGCCGTCGAAGCCGATCAGTTCGATCATGGAGGGAAATCTCTTGGAGCGTACCGCGCTAGGATAGCGCCATGTACGAATTCACTGATATCTCCTGCCCCTACTGCGGGGAAACCATCGAAGTGGCCGTGGATACCTCGGCCGGTAGCCAGACCTACACCGAGGATTGCCAGGTGTGTTGCCGCCCGATCGTGATGCGGCTGGTGGTGGATGAGGGCGATGACACATTCGACCTGACCGCGACAGCCGAAAACGACGGTTGAATTGCGCGAAGAGCCCAAAAAAAGGCCCGGTGGTGAGCCGGGCCTTTTTGGTTAGAACGCCACGCTGGTCTTCAGGCCAAGCACGAACGCATCGTCGTTCTGCTTGCTGCCGCCTGGATCCTTGATGTACTGCAGGTTCGGGCGGATCGCGATCGAGGGAATCGGCGACCAGCTGTAGAACACTTCAGTCACGCGCTCATAGCCATCGTTCACGATACCGGGGGTGACATCGGGGTTCAGCGCATTGATCAGGCGCTGGTTCTTCGCGGCATAGCCGTTGGCGTGCGAGCCACCAAAGGCCACGCCGATGAAGTCGTTCGGGCGATCGAACATGCCCTTGTACTCCATACCGACGGCATACTGGTTGTTCGTTGCCGAGGTGGCATGGTCGGCCGCGGTGTAGTTCAGGAACACCGTGGCACCCTTGCCGCCGGCCTCGCCGGTGACCTGCTGCTGGAATGTGATCCACGCACCGCGGCGCGAATCATGCTGCAACGGCTCGCCACCGAACTCTGCGAGCGGCTGGTGTTGCTCGTTGAGGTAGAGATCGTCGCCATTGGAGGTGTTGTACCAGACGCCGGCACGGTACGAACCCGGCAGCCCGTTCACCATCGGCTTCCAGCCGAATTCCAGCGGGATGAGCGCGCCCGTCGTACCACTCGGGAAGCCCAACTTCCAGCCGTTATGCCGTGCGTAGCTGTCATCCACGTACTTCGGGTTCATCTGATACGCGGCAAGCTGCACCCACGTATCGCTGCTCGTATTGAGCTTGAGCACCGTGGCCCACTGGCTCGTCGGCCAGTTCGCCCAGTAATCGCCCACGATGTTGCCAGGCTGGGCGCCACAGAAGTTCAGGTTCTGGAAATCACACGAGAACGAGTTCACGTCTTCGCCCACCGGCAGACGGCCGACTTTCCACGTGAGCTTGCCATCGAAGAACTTCTGCTCGAGGGCGAAGATGGTGAGATGCCAGGTCTGGCCACGACCGTAGACTTCCTGGATGAGCTGGTTGTTGCCGATGTGTGCATCGGCACCGATATCGCGGCCGTTACGATCGGTGATCATGACGTTGAACTTCGCACCGTCCCAGCCCCAGAGCTTCTCAAGATCGAACGCCGCGCCGAACTTCCACTGGTCGGTGTAGCGCGTGATGCTCTTCGTGCCGCCCGAGTAATTGTGCGCGGCTTCGAAGCCGTAGCCGAAATCGAACGTGATGCCCTTGTCAGCGAGACGCGAGCGCTCCCCGCCCCAGTCACCGAAGAGATATTTGCTCGTAGCCAGGCTGCTTGAGCCGGTGTTTGCTGCGTCGTCGGCATGGGCAGTGCCGGCGAACGCGAGACCCACCAGCATCATGCCGGCGAGAGGACGCTTGATAAGATTCGTAAGCATGAACCTTTCTCCCTGAAAAAAAATTAAGCTTTTTCGTACTTCGTTTTTGTTTATCTCAGTTGCGTCGCACCATGTTTTCTGTGCTCACAACCGGCGAAGCGTATACGTTTTTGTCGGACTAATGGGTGGGCATGGCAAATTCGGCGCCCGCGCTTTCGTCTTGGTTCAGCCAACGCTGGGTTACAGCCTTCTGTCGTGTGTAGAAACGTACGGATTCCGGGCCATGGGCATGGTGATCGCCCATGAGGCTTTTCTTCCATCCGCCAAAACTATGAAATGCCATCGGTACAGGAATTGGCACGTTGATGCCGATCATGCCTACCTGAACCCGGTGCGCAAATTCGCGCGCCACCTGTCCATCCCGCGTGAAGATGGCGGTGCCGTTGCCATATTCATGCTCGTCGACAAGCTTCAACGCAGTCGCGAAATCGGGGACGCGAACCACGCAAAGGACGGGACCAAAGATTTCTTCCTTGTAGATTCGCATCGCTGGCGTCACGCGATCGAACAACGTGCCGCCGACAAAAAAGCCTTGTTCGCACCCCGGCACCTGGTAGCCGCGGCCATCCACAACGAGTTCCGCACCTGCGGCTTCGCCATCATCGATGTAGCCGGTGATGCGATCACGATGTGCACCTGTCACCACCGGGCCCATCTCGGCCGATTCATCCAGCCCTTGCCCGATTCGCAGCGCTTCGACGCGAGGCTTGAGCCGGGCAACCAGTGCATCGGCCGTCGCTTCGCCCACGGCGACAGCGACCGAAATGGCCATGCAGCGTTCGCCCGCTGCGCCATAGCCCGCTCCCATCAGTGCATCCGCCGTCTTGTCGATGTCGGCATCGGGCATGACGATCATATGATTCTTGGCCCCACCCAAGGCTTGTACGCGCTTACCCTTGGCGGTGCCACGCGCGTAGATGTACTCGGCGATGGGCGTGGAGCCAACAAAACTGACGGCACGAACGAGTGGGTGATCAAGGAGAGCATCCACGGCGGTCTTGTCGCCATGCACGACGTTGAATACGCCATCGGGGATGCCTGCTTCTTTCAGCAGCATCGCTAGTTCGACGGCGAGCGAGGGATCACGTTCGGAGGGCTTGAGAACGAATGTATTGCCGCAAGCGATCGCCATGGGGAACATCCACATGGGCACCATCGCCGGGAAATTGAACGGTGTGATGCCGGCGCATACACCGATGGCCTGGCGCATGGTCCATGCATCGATACCGTTGGCGATTTGCTCGGTGTATTCACCCTTGAGCAGTTCAGGAATGCCGCAGGCGTATTCGACCACTTCAAGTCCGCGGATAATTTCGCCTTTCGCATCGGAGAGCACCTTGCCGTGTTCGGCGACGATGATGCGTGCAAGCTTGTCCATATCGCGTTCGATCAGTTCCTTGAATCGGAACATGACGCGTGCGCGCTTGAGCGGCGGCGTTTCGGACCAGGCGCGGAACGCGCTCTGGGCGGATTGCACGGCCGTGTCGATATCCTGCACGGAGGCGAGGTCGACTTCGGCGGCCACGCGGCCGCTGGCGGGGTTGTAGACGGGAGCGGTACCGATGGGCGAGCCGGCGTGTGGCTTGCCGCCGATGTAGTGGCCGATACGGTACGGGGCGAGGGTTTCAGGCTGTGCGGACATGGGGCGTACGTCTCCGGTCGCGCGCTTAACGCGCGATCATCCATTCGTGGGCAGGATCGTTGCGGAAGTGCCATTCGCGGCGTGGGCCCGCCATGACATTCAGGTAGTAACCGCGGTAGCCGTGCGGCATGACGACGGGGTGGTAGCCGCGCGGCACCATCACCACATCGTGATCGCCCACGGCCATCGATTCATCGATATCGCGCGCGTCGGTATACACGCGCTGGAAGGCGAAGCCCTGCGGCGGATCGATGCGGTGATAGTAGGTTTCTTCCAGCACGCTCTCCTCGGGGAGGTTGTCGGTATCGTGCTTGTGTGGCGGATAGCTCGAGGAGTGGCCGGCGGGGGTGAGCACTTCGACGACGAGCAGCGACTCGGCGGGTTCGGTCTGTGGGAGGATGTCGCAGACGTAGCGTGTGTTCGCGCCGGTGCCGCGCACCGAACGCTTCATCGTCGTCGGTTCGATCAGGCGGGCTTCGAAGCGCCCCGTGGCTGGCGCCGAGGCCAGCGCGAGTTCGGCATCGTCGTGTGCGGTCACGGTGTAGGTGGAGGAGGGCGGGGCATACACCGCATGCGGCGAGCGCTCGTCGAACACGCTGGCGCGGCCCCCCAGGTTCTGCCAGCTCTGGTTCGCGACGCGAACGTCGACGGTTCCCGTCAATACGACCAGGCAGCCCTCACGATCGTCCGGCAGCGCGAGCGTGGCGGTTTCACCGGCTTTCAGGCGGCGTGCCTCGAAACCCACATGCTTCCAGTGGGCGGATTCGGGCGTGACCTTGACGATGGCTTCGCCTTGCGCGGCGGCCTTTACCAGCAGGCTCATGCGACCTCCTTCACCGGCTGGCAGTCCAGCAGCGAGCGCAGCGTCTGGTAGCCCTTCTCCGCATAGGCATAGCTCGGCGCGACCGAAGGATCCTGCTCGGCCTCGACCACCAGCCAACCCTTGTAGCCGTGGGCTTTCAGGCGCTGGATGATGCCGGCGAAATCGATGATGCCATCGCCCGGGACGGTGAACGCACCGTTGAGTACCGATTCGAGGAACGTCCAGTGCCGGTTGCGCGCAAGCCGGATCACGCCTGGGCGCACGTCCTTGCAGTGCACGTGGCAGATGCGGTCGATGTGTTTATCCAGCACCGCCACCGGATCGCCGCCGCCGAAGTAGGTATGGCCGCTATCAAACAGCAGGCCCACTTCGTCGCCGGTGTTCGCCATGAGCTGATCGACATCATCCGGGGATTCCACGTAGGCGCCCATGTGATGGTGGTAGGCCAGGCGCACACCGTGTGACAAGGTGAACTTCGCGAACTCGGTGAGGTTTTCGCCGTAGCGCTTCCACTCGTCGGGCGTGCGGAAGCGCGGGCGCTTGTACAGCGGCTGCGGCTCGCCCTGGATGGCGTTGGCGACCTCGCCGTATACCATGACCTTGCAGCCGTTCTCGGCCAGCAAGCGCAAGTGCTTGCCGACGGCAACGATCTCCTCGCTGGCCGGGCGGGCAGCGGCGCGGCCCGAGTACCAGCCGCTGACCACATCGAGGCCGTAGCCGGCCATCAGGTCGCGCAGTTCCGCAGGTTCCTTCGGAAACTTGTTGCCAAGCTCGAAGCCCTCATAACCGATGGCCTTGCCCTCGCTGAGCGCGGTGGACAAAGGCGTCTCGCCACCCAGGGAGGGCAGGTCGTCGTTGCTCCATGAGATCGGGTTGATGCCGATGCGGATGGGATCGTTCTTCATGCTGGCGTGTTCCCGGCCTTGCGGCCCACGATGGCGGTTTCATAGCCGGCGCGCGCATCGCGCACGGCTTCCCGCGTGGAGACTTCCGGCACCGCCACATCCCACCATACGCCGCCTTCATCGGTGGTGCGCGTGTGGTCTGTATCGATGCTGATGAGATAGGTGCGATCGGCGGCACGGGCGCGTTCCATCGCGGCTTCCAGCCCGGCGATATCGGCGACGTGCTCGGCGATGGCGCCCAGGGCGCGAGCGTGCGCGGCGAAATCGATACGGGGCGCACCATGGCTCCCCTGCACGCAATCGTCGAACATGTTGTTGAATGGAGCGCCGCCCGTGGCCTGCTGCAGCCGGTTGATGCAGCCGTAGCCGCGGTTATCGAGCAACACGATGATCAGCTTCGCATCGAGCATCACCGAAGTGGCGATCTCGGAGTTCATCATCAGGTAGCTGCCATCGCCCACCATGACGATGACTTCGCGATCGGGCTGGGCCATTTTCACGCCCAGGCCACCGGCGATCTCGTAGCCCATGCACGAGTAGCCGTACTCCATGTGGTAGCCGCCGGCCGTTTCCGTGCGCCAGAGCTTTTCCAGCTCGGCGGGGAGCGTGCCTGCAGCGCAGACCACGATGTCGCTCTGCGCCGAGTTCGTGGAGGAACGTTGCACGGCGCCGATCACTTCGCCTTCGTAAGGCAGGCGGCCCGGTGGCGGGCTGCGCTGGCCGGTGATCCGGGACACGATATCCACCCACGCCGTCGCTGCTTCGCGGGCCCGCGTGCTCCAGCTTTCCGGTGCGGCCCAGTCTTCCAGGCCGAAACTCAGGTCATCGAGCACTTGCGCGGCATCGCCGATCACTTCGAGCCCGTCGCCCTTGAGGGCGTCGAAGCTGTTCACGTTCACCGACAGGATGGGGATGTGCCGGAACAGCGCATTGGAACCGGTCGTAAAATCCTGCAGGCGGGTGCCGACGGCGATGATGAGGTCCGCGTCGCGCAGCAGCGCATTTGCCGCTGTCGAACCGCAGACGCCGGCGGGACCCAGCTGCAGCGGATGATTCCATGGCACAGCGCCCTTGCCGGCCTGCGTCTCGCAGATAGGCACGCCATGCTTGTCGGCGAAGGCCAGGAGCTCCGGCGTGGCCTTCGCATACAACGCGCCGCCGCCGGCGATGATCACCGGCCGTTCCGACGCTTCGATGGCGTCGAGGGCTACCATCAGTTCATCGTCGGTCGGCTGCGGTGCGCGGAACACGATCTCGCGCGGTTCGAAGAACGACACGGGGAAGTCGTAGGCTTCGGCCTGGACATCCTGCGGCAGCGCGAGCGTCACGGGTCCACATAGCGCCGGGTCGGTCAGTGCACGCACGGCGCGTGGTAGCGCAGTGAGGAGTTGCTCGGGTCGCACGATGCGATCGAAGTAGCGCGACACCGGACGGAAGCAGTCGTTGACCGACACCGTGCCGTCGCTGAAATCCTCCAGCTGTTGCAGCACGGGGTCCGGTGCGCGGGACACAAAGATATCGCCCGGGAGGAGCAGGACCGGCAGCCGGTTCACGTGGGCCAGCGCCGCAGCGGTGACCAGGTTGGTCGCACCGGGGCCGATCGAGGTGGTGACTGCCATCATGCTCCGGCGCATGTTGGCTTTGGCATACGCAATGGCGGCATGTGCCATCGCCTGCTCGTTGTGTGCGCGGAACGTGGGGAACGTCTCGCGCACCTCATGCAGCGCCTCGCCAAGGCCGGCCACGTTGCCGTGGCCGAAGATGGCGAAGACGCCGCCGAACAGCGGCTCGGCCTCTTCCGAGTCCACATCGCGTGCGTAGAGCGCCTGCAGGTAGCGGACCAGGGCCTGCGCGGTGGTTAGGCGGATCGTCTCGCTCATGCGGCGGCGCCTTCCGTGACCGGGCGGGCGGGTTCCCGGCGTACGCCCCGCTGCCACGCATGGATCATGGCTTCGAACGCCGCCTTTGCCTCGCTGATCAGTGCGTCATCGTCGATACGACCTGCCAGCCAGGCCTTCGCCGGCTCGCTGAACAACGTACGGCCCACCGCGAAACCGCGGCAGGTGCTGCTGTTGGCTGCGTCCACGAAACCGGCGGCGAGGGATTCCGCCGGCGCGTTGAGGCCAAGCAGCAGCACGCCGCGGCAGAACGGATCGCGCTCTTCAATGAGCGCATCGATGGCGGCCCATGCATCGCGGCTGGGCGGGCATAGCTTCCACCAGTCGGGACGGATGCCGAGGTTATAGATGCGCTTGAGCGAACGGAGTACGCGCTCGTCGCGCTGGGCCTGGCTGGTGCAGCCCGGCGGGATGACTTCCAGCAGGAGCTCATGGCCACTGAGGCGCGCGGCATCGTACAGCGCAAGCAGCTGGGTTTCCTGCTCCACGCGGTGCAGGGGATCGGCATCGGGATCGAACTGCACGAGGCACTTGATCACGTGCTCGCGGGGCCAGCTCACCAGTTGGCTGCCAATGGAGCGGCCGCGTTCGAATTCGAGCGGGTTGGAGCCCGGCACTTCCACGGGGCGGCCGATCCACCAGCCACGACCCGTCGCGGCATTAAGCGCATCCTGGCCGTAGCGGTCATCGAGCAGCAGGCCCACGTGCCCCTGCAGCTGGTTAGCCCGCTCGGTGGCCGCCACGGCCTCCACCAGCAACGTTTTCAGTTTGGGAATGCGCGATTCATCGGCACCGGCTTCGCGGGCAAGTTCGAAGAACGGCGTGCGGTGGTCGAACGCGAAGACGTACAACTCATTCCACGCCTTGCGCGGCACAGCCGTGCGGTGCAGGTGCGAAAGCTCGGCATCGAGGTCCGGCCGGGTAATGCCGCCCTCGCGAGTGAGGAAGGCATCCAGTTCCGCACGGCCGGGCATCGCCGGTGCGCACGCGTGCCGCGACACCACGATGGCGCCGCATGCGTTCGCCCAGGCGCAGGCGCGCTCGATCGATTCGCCACCCAGCCAGCCGGCGAGGAACCCGGACAGGAAGGCATCGCCCGCACCCAACACATTGAGGACCTCGACGCGTGCACCGCGGTAGGTGGGAGCATCATCGATGTGCGCCGGGATCGGGCCATCGACGATGGAGCAGCCAAGCGGGCCTCGCTTCACCACCAGCGTGGCATCGGTCGCACCGCGTACGGCGTGCAGGGCGGCCATCAGGTCCTCGCTGCCGCCGGCGATGTGGAACTCTTCCTCCGTGCCGACGATCAGGTCGAAGGAAGGCAGGATGGCCTGCAGGTGCTTCGTGACATGGTCGGCGGCGACAAATCGCTGTTCGCCATTGCCGCGACCGGTAAGGCCCCAGAGTACGGGGCGGTAGTCGATATCGAGCACCGTGCGCACGTCGTGCTTGCGCGCCAGCTCCAGTGCACGCTGGCTGGCCGCGAGAACGCCCGGCTGTGACAGGTGCGTGCCAGTGATGGCCAGCGCACGGCAGCGGGCGATGAACGCTTCGTCGATATCAGCCGGCTGTAGCGCCATGTCGGCGCAGTTCTCGCGGTAGAACAGCAGCGGGAAGCTGGTGCTGTCCTTGATGCCGAGGATGGCGAGTGCCGTCAGGCGTTCCGGGTCGACCTTCACCTGGCTGGTATCGCAGCCTTCGTTGGTGAGTGTTTCAAGCAGGAACGTGCCCATCTGGTCATCGCCCACGCGCGAGAGCATGGCCGAATGCAGGCCCAGCCGGGCGGTGCCGAACGCGACGTTCGCGGAGGACCCGCCAAGGTATTTGGCGAAGCTGGTTACGTCTTCCAGGCGTGCGCCGATCTGCTGGGCATAAAGATCCACTGCGAGCCGGCCGAGGCAGGCGACGTCAATGGGGCGGGAGGTGGAACGGGGCAGGGGATTACGCATAGGTATATGTGTTCTTCAGGCCGCACGGCCTTCCAGTTCATCGACCAGGCTCTGGATCTCGGTGCCGCCGGCCATCATGTCGAGCACCTCTTCCTTCGTGATATCGCTCTTGGCAAACGTGCCCATGGACTGGCCCCGGTTGAGCAGCGTGAAGCTGTCGGCGATGGGGTAGGCGTGGTGCACGTTGTGGGTGATGAAGATCACCGAGATGCCGCGCTCGCGCGCCTTGTGGATCAGTTTGAGCACGTTGCAGCTCTGCTTGACGCCAAGCGCTGCGGTCGGCTCATCCAGGATCAGCACCTTGGCACCGAAGTGGATGGCGCGCGCAATGGCCAGGCACTGGCGCTCGCCACCGGACATGGTGCCCACCGGCTGGCTGGCATCACGCACGTGGATGCCCATCTCGGCCAGCTTGTCGCGCGCGGTCTCGTTCGCGTAGCGCATGTCGAGCACGTTGATCACGCCGAACATGCGCCGGCGTGGCTCACGGCCGGCGAAGAAGTTGCGCGCCACGCTCATGAGCGGGACCAGGGCGAGATCCTGGTAAACCGTGGCGATGCCGCGATCCAGTGCCTCGCGGGGTGAGTTGAACTTCACCGCCTCACCGTCCACGCGGTACTCACCCTGGCTGGGCTGGTGCACGCCCGCCAGGGTCTTGATCAGGGTGGACTTGCCGGCGCCGTTGTCGCCAAGCAGGCAGTGGACCTCGCCACGCTTCAGCTTCAGCGTGACGCCCTGCAGGGCGATGACGGTGCCGAAGAACTTGCTGACGTTGTCGAGCTCAAGGATGTAATCGCTTGCCATGGCCTGGGCCCTCACTTCGTGCTCGCAGCACGGCTGCGGATGTAGTGGTTGAACAGCACCGCGATAAGCAGCATGCCGCCGAGGAACACGCGATACCAATCCGAATCGATGTTGGTGTAGGAAATGCCGATCTGCACGACACCAAAGATGATGGCGCCGAAACACGCGCCGATGACCGAACCGAAGCCGCCGGTAAGCAGCGTGCCGCCGATCACCACGGCGATGATGGCCTCGAACTCTTTCTGGAGGCCGCGATCGGACGCAGCGGAGCCGAACTCGGCAACCTGCAGGACGCCGAACAGGCAGGCGCAGAACGCCGTGAGCACGAACAGGGAGATCTTCACCCGGCGCACCGGCACGCCCACGTTCTTGGCGGCGTTGGCATCGCCACCCACGGTATAGATCCAGTTGCCGAAGCGGGTGCGGGCCAGCACGAAGCCCGCGACGACGGCCAGGGCGATCCACCACAGCAGCACCTTGGGAATGCCGCCGACCACGGGCTCGCCGTTGGGGAAGGACTCGATGATGCCGTGCGAGGCCAGGAACGTGAACAGGCCATGCAGGGTGGTGCCGGAGAACAGGGCCGATACGAACGGCGCTTCATCGAACTTGCTGCCGACGCCACTCACGATGGTGCTGTTGGCGAAGGTGGTGGAGAGCACCAGGGTGAGGCCACGCAATACGAACATGAAGGCGAGGGTGACGATGAACGATGGCAGCTTGGTGCGCATGACCAGGTAGCCGTTGAGCCAGCCCAGTGCCATGCATACGGCGAACGCCGCGATGACCGAGGCCCACAACGGCCAGCCCAAGTACATGGGCGGGATGGCGACGACGACGCCGGCGAAGCCGATCATGGAGCCAATGGAAAGATCGAATTCGCCGGCGATCATGAGGAGGCAGGCGCCTACGGCCAGGATGCCGAGGTACGCCGCGACCTTTGCCCAGTTGATGACGCCATCGAGCGCGAACATGCCCGAGTCACCCGCGGTAATGGCAAAGAACACAAAGACCAGAATGGTGCCGGCGATGGAGCCCAGTTCGGGCCGATCGAGCAATACGCGCCACGGGGATATCTTCCGTACGCGTTCATCCGTGGGTTTCGGTGCTTCCTGCGCATTCGCGCGCTGACGCTGGATCATGTTGGTAACGCTCTCGTTGATGGCGCTCATGGGTTTCTCCCGTCGGTCAGCGGTACTGGCCGGCGTACTTCTCGACAGTGGCGACGTTATCCTTCGTGACGAAGGCCGGGCCCGAGCTCACGCCATTGGCGGTGTAGATGGGCTTGAGGTCGTATTCCTTCAGGCGCGCCTGGAACTTCGGGTTGGCCTTGAGCGCGGCGATGATCGTGGCCGGGTCCTTGGTGTTCTTGTCGTGCGCGATCACCAGCGCGGCGATGCCCATGTAACCCTGCAGGTAGGGCTGCTGGTCGATCGCATACTGGATGGTGCCGGACTTGATCCCCGCGATGATCGCGGGTGACAGATCGAACGTGCCGAAGTTGATGGCGCCCTTCAGGTGCAGGTCCTCGACCACCTTGATGGCCGGTTCGGCCGCGTTCGGGCCAAGGGCCAGGATGGCCTGGGTCTTCGGGTGGGCACGCAGGTAAGCGGTGAGCTTGGACGAGACCACCGTAGGGTCCATGCCGGTATCGATCATGGAGGTGGAGCGCCAGTCCTTCACGCCGATCGCATCGGCATAGCCCTGGCAACGCTCGAATGATGCGTTGTTGGTGGCGTAGTGGTTCACGCACACGAAGCTCTTGATGCCGGCAGCCTTGGCGCGTTCACCAGCGGCCTTGCCCGCGTCGTACTCGCCCTGGCCCACGTGCATGATCGCGCCGATCTTCTTGCTTTCCTCCGGCGTGCCGGAGTTGATCGTGACGATGGGAATGCCCTTGGCCGCGACCTTGGCCGCAGGATCTTTCAGCTGGTCGTAATTGGCGATATCGAACGCCACGCCCTTGTAGTTGCGGGCGGCGGCGGATTCGAGCTGGCGGGCCATTTCGGCCAGGTCACCATTGCCCGAACCGCGGTAATCGACGGCAACGCCGAAGTCTTCGCCCGCCTGCTTGATCGAGTTCTTGATGGTGTTCCACCAGGAATCGGAATCGGCGGCGTGGGTGACGAGGACGTAGCGGTCGCCGGGGGCTGCCTGGGAGGCGGGGGCGGCAAGGCCGAGGCCCAGGGCGAGGGCGGCTGCCAGCGTGGCGTGGAACGGTTTGAATCGCATATTGCCTCCACTTATGACCGGGTTCCCCGGCCGGGATGGGTGACTAACGAAGCGATAACGGCCTTGCGGCCGCTGTTTTGCCGAAAGCGGACCGAGCATGGACCGGCCGTTCCACGGTTGCAACTTGCATTGCAACATCGAAATAAATGGAAAATCTATTCCATGGGTGCTTCAATGCCGCCGGACCCTTGTTGGAGCCACCGATGGCCAAACGCAGCGAAGCCGATGCCCTGATGAGCCGCATCGCCGAGGATTTCGAGGCACTCCCGCGCCAGTTACAGGGGGTGGCCCGGTACCTTGAGGAACATCGCAGTTCGATCATGGTCCAGCGCGTCGGTGAGATCGCCGAAGGCGCAGGTGTGCATGCATCGGCGGTGGTTCGTTTCGCCCAGCGCTTCGGCTATACCGGCTTCAGCGAAATGCAGGCGGTGTTCCGCGATGCCTTCACCGCCCAGGCGGCGCCCTCACGCAGCTACCAGCAGCGCATCCGCAGCGTGATCGAAAACCGTTCCGGCGGCATGGCGGCGGCCGAGATTGCCTCGCGCTTCATCGATGCGAGCCGCATGGGCCTGGACGAGCTGGCGGCCGAGATCGATGAAGTCCGCTTCCAGAAGGCGGTGGATACGCTGGCCGCGGCCGAAAACATTTACGTCATGGGCGTGCGCCGCTCGTTCGCCATCGCTACATACATCGCCTACGCCCTGCAGCACACGCAAAAGCGCGTGCATCTGGTAAGCGGGCTGGGTGGCATGTTCCGCGAACAGCTGCGCAGCATGGGCAAGGGCGATGCGCTCATCGCTATCAGCTTCCCGCCGTTCGGCAAGGAAACCCTCTACGCCATGCGCGTCGCGCAGCAACACCACGCGAAAGTGCTGGCCATTACCGAAAGCGACCTGGGCCCCCTGGCGCGCCACTCCGATGTGCTTTTGAAGGTGAAGGAGGGCAGTGCGTTCGCCTTCCGCGGCCTCACCAGCACGATGTGCCTGTGCCAGGCCCTGTTCGTCGCGCTCGCTTACAAGCTCGAACTAACCGTCGAAGAAACGCTTCCCCGAGGAGAATACGATGATTGAAGTCGCGATCTTTGGTGCCGGTCGCATCGGCAAGATCCACGCGGGCAACGTCGCCCGCCACCCCGAGGCGCGCCTGCGCTACGTGGTGGATGTGCATGAGCCCTCGGCAAAGGAACTGGCCGACAAACATGGTGCGAAGGTGGCCAGTGTCGAGGAAGCGTTGAATGACCCGGCGGTCGGCGCGGTAGTGATCGGATCGAGCACGGATACACACGCCGATTTGATCCACCGCGCAGCCGCCGCCGGCAAGGCCATTTTCTGCGAGAAGCCCGTGGATCTGGATGTGGAGCGCGCGCGCTCGTGCCAGGCCGCCGTCGAGAAGGCTGGCGTGGTCTGCATGATCGCGTTCCAGCGCCGCTTCGATCCCACGTTCTCGTCGCTGAAGAAGCGGCTTGACGAGGGAGAGGTGGGTACGCCGGAAGTGTTGATCGTGACGAGCCGCGACCCGGGCGCGCCGCCGGTGAACTACATCAAGAGCTCGGGTGGCGTGTTCAAGGACATGCTGATCCATGATTTCGACATCTTCCGCTGGATCCTTGGCGAAGAAGCGGTGAGCGTGCACGCCGCGGGAAGCTGCCTGACCGATCCCGCCATTGAAGGTGCGGGCGATATCGATACGACGGCAGTCACCATCCGCACGAAGAGCGGCAAGCTGTGCCAGATCAACACGTCGCGCCGGGCAGCTTATGGCTACGACCAGCGCTTCGAGGTGCTGGGCAGCAAGGGCATGCTTCAGGCCGGCAACGTGACGCCTACCCAAGTGGTCTCGCATACCGCGAAGAACATTGCGCACGATCTGCCGGAGCATTTCTTCCTCGAACGCTACCGCGAAGCCTATGCGGCAGAGATAGCGCATTTCTTCGACGCGCTGGCTGCGGGCACGCCGGTGCGCACGACGATTGCCGATGGCATCAAGGCACTGGAACTCGCCGAAGCCGCCGCACGTTCGTGGCGCGAGGGCCAGGCCGTGGCCGTGAACATCTAAGGGAGTTCACGCCATGACCAAGCTTCGTATCGGCCTGGCCGGCCTGGGCCGGCTCGGCCAGCGCTATGCCGAAAACCTCGCCCGGGCGGTACCTCGGGCGGAACTGGTGGCGGTGTGCAGCCCCGTGGAAAGCGAACGTGCCTGGGCGCGCGACACGCTGGGCGTGCCCACCATCCATGACACCTACGAACAAATGCTCGCCGATCCATCGGTCGATGCCGTGGTGCTGGTCACGCCCACGTCGCTGCACGCGGCGCAGATCGAGCAGGCGCTCGATGCGGGCAAGCACGTGTTTTGCGAGAAGCCGCTCTCGCTGGAACTGGAGGATTGCCGCCGCGCTGCCGCGCACGCGGCCAAGGCGTCGAAGCGCGCCATGGTCGGTTTCGTGCGCCGCTTCGACGAAAGCTACCGCCACGCATTCATGCATATCGAGGCGGGCGGCATTGGCCGGCCGTTCCTGGTGTATTCGCAGACGACCGATCTGGCCGATCCCACGGGCGCTTTCCTGAAGTTCGCCCCGACCAGCGGTGGCATCTTCCTGGATTGCAGCGTGCATGACGTGGATCTGGCACGTTGGTTGTTGGGCCGGCCCAAGGCGAAGAAGGTGTATGCCACGGGCACCGTCGCGATGTATCCCCCGCTGGAAGCTATCAACGATGTGGACAACGGCATCGCCATCGTCGAGTTCGAAGGCGGGCAGATGGCGATGTTCTATGCGTCGCGCACGCAGGCGCACGGCCACGACACGCACACTGACGTGACTGGTACGGCCGGTAAGGTGAGCGTCGGCCGCAACCCGCGCGCCGATCGCGTGGAGATCGCCGATGCCGCCGGCGTGCGCAACACGGTGCTGCCGTCGTTCTACGAGCGCTTCGCCCCGGCCTTCGTGACCCAGGCACGGCACTTCGTGGATGCCGTACTCGATGACACCCCGTTCGACCTGACCATGGACGATGCGGTGGAGGCCACGCGCATCGCGATCGCGCTGCGCGAATCGCAGCAATCCGGCCAGCCGGTCCTGCTGGATTAGCCCGACTCATGTAGGAGCGCGCTTGCGCGCGATCCGGCTTCGCCGCAAGCACCCATCGCGCGCAAGCGCGCTCCTACAACGTGCGGGGTACGCCCCATACCGGAGGGCTGGGTCCGCCCCATAGCCGCAGGGCGGTGCACGCCCCATAGCCGCAGCGCGGTGCACGCCCCAAACGCGCATGGGGCTTTGGCTCGATGAAAAAGGCTTCATGCGGTGCGATGTCGCAGCGCAGCATTAGCCCTTATAATGAGGCCGCCATGTCGCTCCCATCCCTCGTTCCCCATCGCGGACGGCGTTTTGCCGTCACCGCGCGGATTCTTTCCGCGGTCGTCTTCTCATTCCTTTGCTACCTCAGCATCGGTATCCCGCTGGCGGTGCTGCCGGGCTATGTACATAACGACCTTGGCTATTCCACCGTGCTCGCCGGGCTTGCCGTCAGTGCGCAGTATCTTGCGACGCTGCTGAGCCGGCCGCATGCGGGGCGCATGGCGGATGCGATGGGGCCGAAACGCACCGTGGTGGCGGGCCTGATCGTCCTCGCGCTCTCCGGGTTGTTCCTGGCGCTGGGTGCATTGGCACCCGGCATGCCGGTCCTGTCGCTGGCGCTCATCCTCATGAGCCGCCTTGGCCTGGGTTTCGCCGAAAGCTGGGTCAGCACGGGCGCGATCACGTGGGGCATCGGCGGCATTGGCGGTGAACACACCGCCCGGGTCATTTCCTGGAACGGCATCGCGACCTACGGCGGCATCGCCCTCGGTGCGCCGTTGGGTGTGGCCCTGTCGCAGCATTTTGGTTTCCTCTCGCTGGGCGTGGTGGGTTTCCTGCTCGGTGCCGTGGCGTTGCCGTTCGCGATGCTGAAAGCCCGCGTCGTGCCGACGCATGGCGAACGCCTTCCGTTCAAAAGCGTGCTTTCCCGTGTATCGGCCTACGGTATTGGCCTCGCCCTCGGTTCCATCGGCTTCGGCTCACTCTCCACCTTCGTCGCGCTGTACTACGCGAGCCGCGGCTGGCAGGACGCCGCGCTTTCGCTCTCGCTGTTCGGCGGTTGCTTCATCGGCATTCGCCTGATCTTCGGCAACGCCATCGACAAGTTCGGTGGCTACCGCGTGGCGATCGTTTCGCTGGCGGTGGAGTGCCTTGGCCTACTGCTGCTGTGGTTCGGCACCACGCCGCACGCGTCGCTGGCCGGCGCCGCCCTCACGGGTTCGGGTTTCGCCCTCGTGTTCCCGGCGCTGGGCGTGGAAGCGGTGAGTCGCGTGAGCAATCACAACCGTGGCGCGGCATTGGGTGCGTACTCGGTGTTCCTCGATGTGGCACTCGGCCTAACCGGCCCGGTGGGCGGCTGGATCGCGGGACTTTACGATTACCCGGCCATCTTCCTTGCGGCCAGCGCCGCATCGCTGGCGGCGGTGTTCCTCTCGTTCGCACTGTATATGCGCCACGGGCGCCCGCCGCGCACCGAAACCGCCGACGCGCGGGCATAATGCCCGCCTGATCCCTCACGAGTCGGCACCATGCCCTACGATCGCAGC
The DNA here is from genome assembly GCF_023078495.1 of Luteibacter aegosomatissinici. NCBI lineage: Bacteria > Pseudomonadati > Pseudomonadota > Gammaproteobacteria > Lysobacterales > Rhodanobacteraceae > Luteibacter > Luteibacter aegosomatissinici. Next base: position 868,447 of record NZ_CP095742.1, read on the forward strand.
TGGATGGGTTACGGCATCGAAGGTGCCCTGGAGGTCGGCGGCATCGCGCTGCTGGCCGGCATCGTCGTCTACCTGCTGGTGCACCTGTTCGGCAAGGCCAATGGCTGGAGCACCGGCATGGAGCTCACGATCGCGGTGCTGCTCGCCTTCTTCCTCGCTGGCGGCGAGGACATCTGGAACTCGTTCTACTTCAACTTCGTGCCCATCCAGTCACCGCAGCTGCTGCGGGTGAAGCTGGCCGCGGTGCACGACCCGGATTCGATGGGCCTGCGCGTGTTGTTCGAGATGCTGGGCGCCCTGGTGGGCGCGAGCATCGGCTGGGCCGCGTTCTCGGGTGGCCTGAAAGACCTGATTCACCACATCCGCAACCCGTAAACGCATTGCCGTAGGAGCCCACCCTGTGGGCGACATCTTTCGCCTCGTGGTGGGGGCCTTGCGGGTCTTTCGCGAACGGCGTCGCCCACAGGGTGGGCTCCTACGGTGGCGCGACGCGTTTGTGTTGGCGCGTGCTTTTTAACGGGTGTGGGCGAACATCCACTCCCACAGATCCGGCGTGGCATACGCCTTCATCCACGATCCGTGGTTCACGCCCGGGAACTCGCTGTATTTCACGACGGCGCCGCGCTTCACCAGCGCCGCATTCATCTTCCGCGATTCCTCGGTCGGCACCACGTTGTCGTCGCCGCCGTGGAAGATCCACACCGGCGTCTTGCCGATCTTCTGCGCCACCCAGGTGTACGGGTCCTGGCCCTTCGGCACGCCGTGCACATAGAGCTGGCGGCCTTCGGGATCGGGCAGCGGGACGATGCCGCCGCAGATGATCGCGGCCGCGGCGAACGTATCCGGGTGGTCGGCCGCCAGTTGCCACGAGCCGTAGCCGCCCATGGACAGGCCGGTGAGGTACAGGCGCTTACGATCGCCATCGAATTCCTTGACGCTCTTTTCCAGCGCGGCCATGGCGAAATCCGCATCCGCCTTGTCCGTCCATTCCGTGTCATCCGGCGCCTGGGGAATCACGACCACGGCCGGGAAATCCATGTGCTCCTTCAGCCACGGCGGCAGGCCCTGCGACATCTGCTTCTGGTTATCGTCGCCGCGCTCGCCACTGCCGTGCAGGAACAGCACCACGGCGGGGTGCGACTTCACATCGGCGGGGATGAACACCTGATACCGATAGGTCTTGCCGTGCACATCGATCGAGCGTTCGGCGAACTGTGCCGGTGCGGCCGAGGCGGTGCCGACGACAGCGGCGGTGAGGAAAGCGAGGGTACGGAGCATGCGCCGAGATCTCCCAGGGCTGGTGTAGGAGCGCGGGCCACGTGAGTGTGCCCGTATGCCCGGAGTTGAGCGCAGTAACCACGTTACAGCAAGGGCCTTAAAGCACGGGATCGAACAGCCGGGCCACATGCAGTGCCACACGGCGCAGGTACGGCAGCCGGCGGTAATCGTTCGGGTTTACTTCATAGGCCTGGGCGAAGTCCGCCTTCAGCATGGTTTCCACCTCGGTCGCAAACGCCGGATCCACGTTCAACGCCGAGATTTCGAAGTTCAGGCGGAAGCTGCGGTTATCCAGGTTCATGCTGCCCACGACGGCCGTGTCGCTGTCGACCAACATCACCTTCTGGTGGATGAAGCCGGGCAGGTAGCGGAACATCCGAACGCCGGCCAGCGTGGCCTCGTGGGCGTACAAGGTGGATGCCGCGAACACGGTGCGGTGGTCCGGCCGCGACGGAATGAGGATGCGCACGTCGACGCCACGGAACACGGCCAGCCGCAGTGCACCGAACACCGCCTGGTCGGGGACGAAGTAGGGGCTGGTGATCCAGACGCGTTTCTTTGCCGCGTGGATGGCCTGGGTGAAGAACAGTGAGCAGCTTTCCTGGCGGTCGGCCGGGCCGGTGGCGACGATCATGGTGTTCGCCCGCCCGCAACGTTCCGGCGGTGGCATGGAAGGCGGTCGTTCGCCGGAGACCCAATACCAGTCTTCTCCGAACACGCGCTGTAGATCGGCGACGGCAGGGCCTTCAATCTGCATGTGCGTGTCGCGCCACGGTGCCAGCGGCGGTTTCAGGCCAAGGTATTCATCGCCTGCGTTCAATCCACCCACGAAGCCGCGTTCACCATCCACGACGACCACCTTGCGGTGGTTGCGGAAGTTCAGCTGGAAGCGGTTGCGGAAGCGGCGCGTGGCGAAGCGGCGTACATCGACGCCACCTTTGCGCAGTGTCTCCACATACGCATCGGGGAGAGCGTGGCTGCCAATGCTGTCGTACAACAGGCACACCCGGACCCCGCGCGCCGCGCAAGCGAGCAACGCGTCGCGAAGGCGGCCACCCAGGCCATCGTCGTGGATGATGAAGAACTGCACGAGCACGTAGTGTTCGGCACGGGCCATGGCGGCGAACATCGCCTGGAACGCCGCCTCGCCGTCGATATGTAGCGAAAGGTTGTTCCCTGCGTGCATCGGCGTCTTAAGCATGCGGCCGATCGCGCTGTAGCGCGGATCGTGCACGGGCTGCGGATGCGGGGCCACGCCCGGGCGGGCCGGGTGCTCGGCTTCGGCGTGGAGCATGAAGAAGCGGGCCTGGCGCTGGCGGTGCAGGTCCACATAGCCACCGAAGCGGCTGGCACCCAGGAACAGGTAGGGCACCAGGGTGACATAAGGTACCAGCACCAGCCCCAGCACCCAGGCGAAGGCGCCCTGGGCGGTACGGGTATTCATCACCGCGTGCATGGCCGCCAGCACGCCGGCAGCGTGCAGGGCGAGGGCGGCGATGGCGATCAGCGTGGCGATCATGCCGGGGGCGCTCCGATATTCAAGTTTGCGGCAAGAGTCTTTGTCGCGCCGGGGCGTTTTCGCCGGGCGGGCAGGGCGGGAAAATGCACGCATTCTCTCCTTCTTCGGAGCCTATCCTATGGGTTCGTCATCCTCCCGTCTGCCCTTGCTGGCACTTGCCGTGGCAGCCTTTGCCATTGGCACCACCGAGTTCGTGATCATGGGCCTGCTGCCGGAGGTGGCGGCGGACCTGCACGTGGGCATCCCGGCCGCCGGCATGCTGGTCTCGGGCTACGCGCTGGGCGTGGCCGTGGGTGCGCCGCTGCTGGCGGCGCTCACCGCAAGACTTGAACGCAAGCGCGCCCTGTTGCTGCTCATGGGCTTCTTTATTATCGGCAACGCCTTGTGTGCCGTCGCCTGGAACTACGACGTGCTGATGGTGGCCCGCGTAGTCGCCGCCTTCTGTCACGGTTCGTTCTTCGGTATTGGCGCCGTGGTCGCGGCCCATCTGGTCCCGGCCAACCAGCGTGCCCGCGCCATCGCCCTGATGTTCGCCGGGCTCACCCTGGCCAACGTGCTGGGCGTGCCGTTCGGCACCTTCCTTGGCCAGTGGGCCGGCTGGCGCTCCACCTTCTGGGCGGTGACCGCCCTGGGGGTCGTCGCGGCGATCGCCGTGGCGCGCTTTGTCCCGGCGCTGCCGAACCTCAAGGCGCCGCACATGGGCACGGAGCTGCGCGTGCTGCGTGAACCGCAGGTGCTGATCGCGCTGGGTATGACCGTGCTGGGCTTCGGCGGCGTGTTTACCGTGTTCACCTACATCGCCCCGATCCTGCAGGACGTATCCGGCATAAGCCCGCACTGGACCGGCGCCGTGCTGGTGCTGTTCGGCCTGGGTACCACCATCGGCAACATGCTCGGCGGACGTCTGGCCGACTGGCGCCTGATGCCCTCCCTGATGGGTATCCTGGTCGTGCTCGCGCTGCTCATGGCCGCCTTCGCCTGGACGATGCACAGCACCATCGCCTCGATCGTGACCGTCTTCGTCTGGGGCATTGCCTCGTTCGCCACCGTCGCGCCGCTGCAGTCCCGCGTGGTGCACGTGGCCGGCGATGCGCCGAACCTCGCGTCCACCCTGAATATCGCCGCCTTCAACCTCGGCAATGCCGGTGGCGCGTGGTTGGGTGGTGCCGTCATCGCCGCCGGCTATGCATTCCCGGTGGTGAGCCTGGCCGGTGCTCCTGTGACGGTGGCCGGGCTGGTTGCTACGATGGCCAGTGTGGCACTGGAGCGCCGCCGCCCCGCGGGCATCGCTACCGAGTGCGTCTGATTCCCTTGCCGGAGCCGCGCCCATGAAAGCTGTCGCCTACCGCCACGCCTTGCCCATCGCTGATGCCCAGAGCCTTATCGATGTCGAGTTGCCACGGCCGGTGGCGACGGGGCGCGATCTACTGGTGAAGGTGGAAGCGATCTCGGTCAACCCCGTGGATACCAAGGTTCGCCAGCGCGTGGATCCCAACGGTGCCGATCACGTGCTCGGATGGGATGTGGCCGGTACGGTGGCCGCGGTTGGCCCGGAGGTGCGCCGGTTCAAGGTCGGCGATGCGGTGTGGTACGCCGGCGATCGCAACCGGCCGGGTGCCAACAGCGAGTTCCACCTGGTGGATGAGCGCCTGGTCGGGCGCAAGCCGTCTACGCTCGATATGGCGGAGGCGGCGGCCATGCCGCTCACCGCCATCACGGCGTGGGAGCTGATGTTCGATCGCATCGGCATCCCGCATGGCACGCAAGGCAAGCCCGCCACGCTGTTGGTGGTCGGTGCGGCCGGTGGCATGGGCTCCATGGCGGTGCAGCTGGCACGTCGTCTTACGGGGCTCACCGTGATCGGGACGGCGTCGCGCGAAGAAACACGGGAATGGGTGAAGGCGATGGGTGCGCACCATGTCGTAGACCATTCCAAGGCGCTGGACGCGGAAGTGCTCGCCGTTGCACCGGATGGCGTGGACTACGTGCTGAGCCTGACCAAAACCGAGCAGCACTTCGCCGCGTTTCCAAAACTGATGAAGCCGCAAGGTGCGATCGGTCTGATCGACGATCCCGCCGAGCCGATCGACGTGCGCCTGCTCAAGGTGAAGAGCATCGCGCTGCATTGGGAATCCATGTTCACCCGCTCGGCATTCCATACCGATGACATGGGTGAGCAAGGGCATATCCTGGATGAGGTCGCGAACCTCGTGGATGCTGGCGTAATCCGCACCACGTTGCGCAAGAATCTGGGCAAGATCGACGCGGCGAACCTACGCAATGCCCACCAGCTACTGGAAAGCGGAACGACCATCGGCAAGGTGGCCCTGGAAGGCTTCCTGTAGGAGCGCGCTGGCGCGCGATGGGGCATCTCGCAGACGTGCATCGCGCGCAAGCGTGCTCCTACCAACGTCCTGCCATCGCAAAATCCTGCGCGTTGACGGGCAACATTCTGCCGCCCTAGTCTTGCCGCCGATTCCGGCGAAGCCGGTGCACAAGGAACAGGGATTATGTCGCAGGTGCAGTACACGCCCTCACGGGGCGTGCGGGTTCGTGCGCGCGCCTCGCGCATGCTGGTCGTTCTCCTGACGATGGCGCTGCCACTCGGTGTAGCCCACGCGCAGACCACGGTGAACCCCGAGGATGAGTACAAGAAGCTCATCAAGGTCAACGAAGATATCCAGCCACTTGGCGATACACCCTTCGGTGAGCGCATAGGGCTTTACGACGGTAGCCTGTCGTTCCGCCAGGTGGATATTACGGTGCCCGGTACCGGCCCGACCATTAGCGTCGGCCGTGTATTTACCATGCCTTCGTTCGGCGATCGTTTCGATCTGCAGAATCGCGCGTTTGGCGAATGGGATCTTGACCTGCCGCAGATCGACACGGTCACCGCGAACCAGAACAACGTCAAGGGCTGGGTTGTCGATACCGACGCGAAGACCAATATCTGCACGAGCTTCGGCTCGCCACCACCTGTAGCGCCACCGGCGGGCGATACAAAGCGCAGCGACTGGGAAACCAGCTCGTGGTGGAACGGCTACCAGCTGAACGTACCAGGGGTCGGTAGCCAGGAGCTGCTCCATCGTGACACCACCAGCACGCCGACGCCGGGAGTAGCCGGGCTCACGTACCCCATAATCACCAAGCAAAACTGGGTCGTCGGCTGCCTGAGCCAGGCAAGCAATGACGCGACCACGCAGGCATTCCTGGCGGTTGCGCCCGACGGCACCAAGTACTGGCTGGATCATCTTTCTTACCGGTACATGCCCGGCATGACGCGGCCGCTTGGTTCATCGCCGGTGGCGCTGGCAGCTAGCCCGTTCCATGTGCTTGCCGCGACCACTGATAACCTGACTCGTCGCCAGGGGCGCATGCTGGCCACCCGGATCGAGGACCGCTTCGGTAATTGGATTGCCTATGCGTACAGCGGCGACAACGTGACCGACATCACGGCAAGCGATGGTCGCCACGTCAGCTTTGCTTACATTCCGAACACCTCGCGAATCAGCAGCATCACCGTACAGGGCGGTGCGGCGGGGCAGCGCACCTGGAGCTACGGCTACACGCATTCCGCTCAGACGCTTGTGGATTCGCTGACGAGCGTCACTCAGCCGGACGGTTCCGCGTGGACGTTGAACATGGATGGCCTCAACGGTGCCTTCGTCGACATGCGCGGTAGCCCGAGCACCTGCGATGCGCTCGGAACGCTAGCCGCGACTTACCCCTCCTTCACCGGCCAGATGACTCACCCCTCTGGCCTGACAGGATCTTTCACCGTGCACCCCGTGCGACGCGGGCGATCCAACGTGTATCGTGTCTGTGAGAATGGTCCGAACCTCGATACGACCAATCCAACCGCGACCGGGACGTGGTCCGATAATCCCGATGCGTCCTACAGCATGGCGATCCAGCAGGAGCAGCGATCCGGCGCCGGCATAGGTACGCAAACGTGGAGCTACGCCTACTCGCCCTCCAATGAGAGTTGGAAGCAGAACTGCAACAGCACATGCACGGGCACGGTGTGGACGACCGTGACCTATCCGGATGGTCACGCCGAGCGGAGCACGTTTAGCAACCGCTACGACTGGACCGAAAGCCAGTTGCTTACGGAAGAGACCTTCGATGGCGCGGCTGATACCACCAGTCGGCGGAAGCTGGTGCAATACGGGTATGTCGCCCCAGCGTCCGATCCCCGCTCGGGCGCCTATCCCAAGCTACTCGGCTACACACTCGCGCCGCGCGTCAACACCGACCAGGTGAATCTGCTGGCGCCCCTGGGGTCGCGCGTCACTTACGTCGACAATGATGCCTTCAGCTGGACTGTCACGGCGTTCGATAACTGGGCACGGCCTCATCAGGTCCAGCGCTACAGCAGCACGAGCTACTGCCAGCCAGACGCCAAGATCTACCAGAGTGCGCCGTTCTGCGTCACCGAGCAGAGCACCTACCAGGACGATTATGCGCACTGGGTGCTCGGCCTTCCCCTGCAGTCGGATAACCTGACTGCGGGCGAAACCGTCAGCCGCAACGTGTACGACCCGAACAGCCTGACGCTTTCCGAGCGATACCGCTTCGGCAACAAGGTGATGGGCTACGCCTTCAACGCACAAGGGCAGCTCGCGTCATTCACCGATGGTAATGGGCACACGACCTCCATTCCGTCGTATGCGTTTGGCATTCCCAGCCAGATCAATTACCCGGACGGTACCGGCCAGACCGTATCCGTCGATGGCTTTGGCCAGGTCACGGCCATCGCCGACCAGACCGGTGCCGTCACCCAATATGGCTACGACGCCATCGGCCGGCTCGCGCGCATCGACTACCCTGCCGGCGATGCCGTGGCCTGGGCTCCGAAGACTTTCCAGTACAGCTACATCGGCGACGCACGAGGGCTCGGGGGGGCACATTGGGTGCGCGTGGATACGCAGGGAAGCTGGAGCCGACGCACCGATTACGACGTGATGATGCGCCCCGTGGCGCTCGGCACCTCCGAGGCGGGTACCGGCGCGGGCTATGTGTCTTCGCGGACGGATTACGACTGGGAGGGCCGCAAGACGTTCCAGTCGTACCCCGTAGATGGTGCGCCTGACCTCAACGGTATGAACCTGGGCGTGTCAACGCGGTACGACGTGCTCGGTCGACCGACCCAGCAGTTCCAGCACACCGAGTTGGGCGATCTGCTGACCTCAACTAGCTATCCGCAGGGCATCGGGCGCCAGGTCACCGACCCGAAGGGCAACGTCACCACCAGTCATTTCGAGGCGTTTGATGCTCCTGCCTACGACGACGTCGTGAGTGTGCAGGCACCCGAGGGGGTGGTGCAGACCATTCAGCGCGATACATACGGCAATCCGGTGATGATCACCCAGGGTGGGCTCGGCCAGTCGGTTAGCAAGACGCTTACCTACGATGGCCAGCACCGCCTGTGTCGCACCTGGGAGCCCGAGTCCGGTAGCGAGATCACGGCCTACGATGCTGCGGACAACGTGGCATGGAGCGTATCCGGTGCCTCGTTCAACGACACCGGTTGTGGCCAGGACCAGGTAACCGATGCGCTGAAAACCCAGCGCGGCTACGACGCGATGAACCGGCTGACGTCAGTCATTTACCCGGCGGGTACCGATCCGAGCACCTTCACCTACGACCCGCGGGGCAACCCTGCGACCGCCACGGCCGGTATGGTCAGCTGGACCTTTGGCCGCAACCGACTGGGCCTGCTGACCAGCGAGGTGCTCTCGGTGGATGGTTGGAGCTGGGGCATCGGCTATGGCTATGGCAACAGGGCCGCGCTCAGTTCGGTGACGTATCCGGACGGCGCCAGCGTTGCTTATGCGCCGAACGGGCTCATGCAGCCGACGCAAGCGGGCAGCTATGCGACGGGCGTCAGCTATTACCCGGATGGCGACATAAGCGCGTACACACTGGGTAACGGTGCAATCTATTCCGCGGACAAGAATGCACGAAATCTTCTGAGCAACTTTACGTTCGGCAAGGGTGGCGTGCCCCAGGTGAGTGAGGACCTGGCCTACGATGCCAATGGCAACGTTAGTGCGATCACGGATGAATCCCCCGCGAACCAGCGCAGCAAGACGATGAGTTACGACGGCCTCAATCGGCTGGTGTCCGCTACCGCGGGCCAGCTCTGGGGAACGGAGAGCTATACCTACGACACGCTCAACAACATTCGGACCCTCACCAACGGCACCGGCGCGAATACGTATAACTACAACGGCAGTAACCAGCTGACCTCGATCACGAATGCCGGCACCCAAGTGCATGGTTTCCAGTACGACGGGCGTGGTAACACGATCAGCAAGGATGGCCAGGCCTTGTCGTTCGACCTGGCGAACCGCCTTACCTCGATTCCCGGTAAAGGCGTGTACACCTATGACGCGGCGGGACGCCGGGTCAAAAAGGTGACGCCCGATGGCACGACTTACTACGGCTACAACGCAGCGGGCCAGCTGATGTGGGAATACGATGCCGCCACGACGAACGGCACCAGCTACATCTACCTCGGCAAGAAACTGGTCGCCAGCAAGAAAGGCACTATCTCCAAAGTCATCGGCAACATTGATGGCATCGCAGCCGACAACAACAGTATTAATGGCTGGGCATGCTCGACTGGCCTGTCGCAGTCAATCGATGTCCATCTCTACGTGGGCGGACCGGCTGGTTCAGGCGCATTCCTGCGCGCTGTAACGGCCAACCTCGCTAGCGAGTCGGCCATCCAGCAGGCGTGTCATGGCAGCGGATCGGCTTACCGGTTCTCGATTCCACTGCTGGAAGCCGACAAGGTGACGTACTACGGTCAGGCGCTTTACGTTCACGGTATCTCGCCCGTGGGCGGGACGAATGACCTCGTTACGGGCTCCGGCCTGTACGCCATGCCGCGTTCGCCTAACGCACCACCCGCGCCCGCGCCGGCGACGGCAGCCGCCAACGCCGACAAATCGGCCGTTACCGTGACCTGGACGGCAGCCGCCCGCGCGGCTCGTTACGAGGTTTGGCAGGTGCATAACGGCGCCTGGGCCTCGCTGTACACAGGCGGGGCACTCAGTGCGGTTGCATCGACGCCGGCGGACGGTCCGTATGTGTACGAAGTCCGCGCATGCAACGATAGCGGATGCAGTGTTTACGCCGAGACTGCGCAGCTCAATCTCCTGCATGTTCCGGCGAAGGTGGCAGCCATTTCGGCTCCCGCTACGTCGACAGGCAGCGTTCCCGTGAGCTGGAGCGCCACGACCTACGCGACGTCTTACCAGGTCGATCATTACGACAGCAGCTGGTCCACGGTCTACAACGGTCCGGCCACGTCGGCAACGTTCAACGAGTCTCATTCGGGAGCGTGGTTCTATCGGGTCCGCGCATGTAATGCGAACGGATGTGGCGACTACGTGGCCAGTGGTGGCACGACCATCCTTCTACCACCTTCGCCGACCCCGACCTTGTCAGGCGGTGGCACGACGAATTCCGGCGCGTATGGCGTGAGCTGGAGCGGGTCTACCGATGCGGCCAGCTACAACCTTGTCGAAAGTGCCAACGGTGGCGGTTGGACTGGCATTCAGAACAACGCAGCGCAGAGCTGGTCCATTGGCGATAGGCCCGACGGCACCTACGCCTACATGGTGCAGGCATGCAATGCGACGGCGTGTACCGGCTGGAGCAACCAGGTGGCGATCACCGTGGCGCACATTCCTGCCGTACCCACCAACATTGGCATGAATCACGCCCAGAAGGGAAAGCTGGAAACCTACACGCTGCAATGGGCGGCGGAGGCGTACGCAACGAGCTACCAGATCATCCGTTACCCGGCCGGGGTCACCGTCTATAGCGGGAGCGGCACGACCTTCCAGGTCGAGAGCGGCTTCGAACCGTATGACCTCAAGTACACCTATGCGATTCGTGCTTGTAGCGCGGTGGGTTGCTCTGCTTATTCGAGGACGCTGTGATGAATAGAACAACTGCGACAAAAGCCATTGCGATTCTGCTTGTTCTGCTTTTTTCCTTTAATAGTGCGGCCGCCTCAGACGCAGTTACGTACTACTACACTGATCAGCAAGGCACAGTTCTTTCTACAGCGGATAGCTCTGGGAACATTCTGAGTACCTCGGACTATCGTCCCTACGGCCCGCTTGCCCGAGGAACGCCAGAAGATGGTCCGGGTTACACCGGACACGTGAACGACGCGGATACGGATCTCGTGTATATGCAAGCACGTTATTACGATCCGAGCACAGGAAGGTTCTTGTCGGTTGACCCCGCGATTGAGGTCACGGGTGATATTCTGCATTTCGGTCGGTTCACGTATACCAGCAACAATCCGATAAGGATGGTGGATCCGGATGGGGCGCAGGAGGTAGACGCCGAGGAGCTAGATATTGAGACGCGCGAACAGATGGCGCGTGTCAACCCTCCACTTGGTCCAAACATGGCTTTACCCGGCTATGTCGCGCCGATCACCCCGGCTCCGGGCTTTATTCCGGAAACTTTTACGGATCATGTCGTCGCGCAGAACCTTGGCCTTGAGCCGACGCCGGTAGTCGGGGAGAACCTTCCTTCATCTAGGTCAGAACTTACTAAGACGTATGAGGTTTACACAAAAACCAACCCGGAGACCGGCGAGGTCTACACGGGACGAACCAGTGGAACCAATGGACCCGAACAGAACGTTGCGAGGCGGGATTCGTCGCATCACATGACGGCGAACGGATTCGGCCCAGCTGTTTTACAGTACACGTCGACTAATAGCGACGCGATCCGCGGTCAGGAACAAATCCTGATAGAAAGCAACGGAGGCGCGCGACGAGGTGGCGGAAGCTCTGGGAACGAAATTAACGGCGTAAGCCCCCAGAACAATAAAATACAGGTGTACATTAACGCGGCGCGATCCGAGTTTGGGGGAGGGTAGATCGGCGGAAGTTTTCTCGGTGCATTGCGTCCTTCGTCATGGGAAACGCGTGTCGTACGCGATAGAATCATTGGCATTGCCGAGCGTGAGGCAAGTTGCTGATTGAATTCCCGTCCGGGTTTCACGATACGCAAGTTCTAACCTGAACCAGTAAGCGAGGCAGACGTGAGCATCGTTAAAGAACTGATAGATTCGGCGAACGCCGATATTGCTCTCTTGCGCGTGCGCGATACACAAGGAGATGTGTTTGCGATTCGTCGGCCCGTCGATTTTACGTTTCGATCTGGCGACGAACGGCAAGCCGCCTCGGTCGCGGGATTTCTTTCTGATTATCGATTTGCGGAGACTGCAATATCGGCCGTCGACGGCGAGTTCCGTATTGTTGCGACGATCGCTATGCCTGTGGAGCAGCAAGAGATCCTTTCGGTTTCTGGTTTTATGCAATGCATCGCAGCGTTGTTTACTGTGACCTACGACGGTTGGGGTGCGCCGATTAGGAGCAAACCCGTGGATACGATAGCGCCGATCGCTGATGGCAACACGACTAAGTAGTTACAAAGGCCTAGGCTTGTTCTTTTGCACGAAGAGCCGGATTTCGCCGGCTTTTCCTCACGTACGCTGATCTTTGAGATCACGTAGCCAGCATGGTTGCAAGGGACTGTGCTTGCTTGCGGATTTCCGGGATGGCGGTGGATTCCCATAGTGCCCCACGCAGCAGGCTGCCGATGGCAAACAGGTTGCCACGGGGTTTGCCGTCGCCATCGAGCAGGTGGCCATCGGGCTGCGCCGAGAGGCCCAGGCCCTGGCGGTCGGGCGTGACAAGGCCATCGATGACGAGCTGGCGCATGAGCGTGTGATCGGTGCGCAGCGTATCGGTGTTCAGGCCAACGGTCTGGATGACGATGTCGTAGGTTTCGGTGACCACGTCGTCCTTACCGGTGAAACGGCGAACGACATCCAGGTCGCCATCCATGCGCAGCGATACCGACTGCATGCGGCCGCGTAGCCGATGCAGTTTGCCCGCGGCTTCCAGCTCGTGGATCTTCTTGTTGACCTGCGGCGGCATGCGGTGGCGTGCGCGCTCCCACGCCCAGCGGGCGTGGCGGAGGAAACGTGCGCGTTCCGACGCGGGCAACTGCTGCCACAAGCCTTGCGTGTGCGGGCGCATGCCGTCGACCACGGTGCGCCAATCTTCCGCGCTCTCCGTCGCCTCACGCAGGCGGTGCAACCAGACACGGATATTCGGGTCATCCGCCATCTGATCGGCCAGGTCGTTGCCGTCGTCGCCCGGCGCCGACGCGGCGGCGAGGTGCGGCTCAGGCAGGTGGCCATGGCGCGAGAGCGCGGTGAAGTTCGCATTGGGCCAGCGCGCCGACAACTCGAGCACCACATCGACGGCGGTGAGGCCGAGGCCGATCACCAGCACGCGCAACGGGCGGTCGTCGCTTTCCGCGGCCGCCAGATAGGGCCACGGATGGGTGACGTAACGGCCGCTGGCGATCGCCGCATCCTGGATGCCGGGCAGCGGGCGCGGCGGGAGCGAGCCAATGGCGAGCACGGCGGCCTGCGCATGGGCCTCTTCATCGCCGTAGCCCACGGTCACACCCTCGCTGGAGGGCACCAACGATTCGGCGGCGAACGGAATGACATTGATATCGTGGCCAAGCTGGCCGGCGTTCTTGATGGCAGCATCCACGCGCGACTGCAGGAAATCGCCGTACAGCTTGCGCGGGAGGAAATCCGAGCCCTTGACCGCCGGGTTGCTGGCCTGGGCGTACTCGAGGAACCCGCCCGGCTTGCTGACGAACATGCCCATGGATGCCGCGCGGACATTGAGCAGGTGGCGATCGGAGGGCGTGCCATAGGCCACGCCGCGGCCGGGCTGTGCGCTGCCCGCGAACCAGGTGAGGTGCAAGGGCCTGGGTGTCCTGCGCTCCAGCAGTTCACTCACCAGCGTCGCCGCTGCCGCGCCACCGCCGATGATGGCGACCTTTTGAAACATGTGTTGGTCCTTCGCCCGTAGGTTGGGGTGGAGGGCCGTGAGACCGTCAGGCCGTCAGGCGTCCCGCAATGATCGATTGCCTCGGTCGTGCGATCCAGTGTCCAGAAGGACCTGGCTGCTCGTACGCGAGGTACTGTGCCAGATCGCCACCGTACACGTGAAGCGTGAGCGCCGTATCGTGCCGCGACAAATTGCGGCAGCGATGGGCGTGCTCCTCGGCGCCTTCGAACCACGTGGCATCGCCAGGGCCTAGCCAGGTACGGCCGACGCTGCGCAGCGTTTCGGCGGTGCCATCTTTGAGGAAGGACTCAACCTCGAGGGCACCGGCGATCGTCGCTTCCAGGCCCCAGAGGCCGCCGTGGTCGTGCACGGGGGTGGCATAACCCGGAGGCCAGGCCAGCACCAGGACACTGACGGCGGGTTTGGCGCGCTCGGCGAGCATCCAGCGCTCAAAACCGCGCCGGCGCTCGCGCAGCGCTCCCAGTGCCTCGGTGACGTCGTCATGCCGGGCATGCAGGGCACTGCCTAACTCCCGCGCCATGGCAGCGAGATCCGGGGCACCGCTGTCCGAATGGTCGAACGCGATGTCCCGCAAGGTTTTGATGATGGAAGAACGCTTACCCATGGAACGGGCCGCCCCGGCAAATCGACTGGCGCAAGTGGACCATGGCGCCTGTTAAACAGGCGTAACCCCGAACTTTCGTAGCCCCTTTAAACCGTTTGCCGGGAGGCCGCATCGAACCTTCGCACCGCCCATGGGGCGGCCGTCGCACGGAGACACACCATGATCGTCCTGACTTCACTCGTCGTCCTGTTCGCTGGCTTCTGGCTTGCCTTCGCCCTGGTGGGCGCCTTGCTCAAGCTGGTCTTCGGCATTATTGGCGGCGTCTTCCATATCGTCGCCAGCCTGGTGGGCGCGCTGCTCGGCGGCGTGCTCATGCTGGCCATCGCCCCCGTGGTTGCGCTGGCCCTGCTGCCGGTCCTCATCCCGGTGGCCTTCGTGGTCGCCCTCGTCTGGCTGATCGCACGCGCCACCCGCAAGCCCGATGTGGTGGTGATGCCCGCGCCGCGTTAAGGTCCGCCACCCCATACGCCACGCCAGCGCCAAATACGGTAGGAGCCCACCCTGTGGGCGACATCTTCCGCGATAGGGCCACATACAGTAGGAGCCCACCCTGTGGGCGACATCTTTCGCGATAGGGCCACACGTCCTGCAGGCCATTCGCGAACGGCGTCGCTCACAGGGTGAGCTCCTACAGTTCCTTTTAGAGGCTGCGTAGGTCGAAGGTAACGGGGATTCGCGCCCACGCTTTCACATGCTGCCCGTTCTGCACCGCCGGCTGGAACCGCCAGCTCGACAGCACCTGCTTGCGTGCCGCGTCATCGAGTACCTGGTGGCCGCTGCTGCTTTCCACGACCACATCGAGCGGTTTCCCGCTCTCATCCACCAGCACACGTAGCGTGACCGTGCCCTGCATGCGTCCGCGGATCGCCTGCGTCGGGTATTTCGGCGCGGGCGCCGCCACATAAGCCAGCGTCGTCTCTACCGGTGCCGCCTCGACGGCAGGTGCCGGTGTCGCGGGTGCCTGCGTCACCGGTGGCGCCTGGATCGAGCCTTCGTCCGTGGGCGTGCTGATGACTACCGGGGGCTGCGGTGCCTCGTGTGGTTTCGGCACGGTAACCGGCGTGGCCTTGATCAAGGGTTGAAGCTTGATGTCGGGAACCGGCACCGGCTTGGGCGGCGTCGGATGGTCGATCAGCGTGATGGTCTGCGCTATCGGTTTGAACGTGACGATCTCCGCCATCATTGGCCGCATGACGGCGATGAGTGCGGCGGCGTTGAGTGCGATGGCCGCACTCATGGCGGCGATACGGACAGCATCCGGGTGAATGCCGGATAGGGCCTGCGGACGGGCGAACGACATGAGCCACCTCCTTCGATGTGGGTGAAGGCGTTGCATAGTTCGTACTGCGTGGCGCCAAACACGGCCGGTGGGGACCGGCGGGGATCGTGTTCAGGTCCGGGTTCAGATTAGGCAGGGTTTGCAGGCAGTTGCAATAGTTTCATTTGGATGGCTATTTCGGTTAGCCCTGACCGATTCGCGATACGGTAGGAGCCCACCCTGTGGGCGACGCTGTTCGCGATAGAGCCGCCGGTCCTGTGGGGGTATCGCGAGAAGATGTCGCCCACAGGGTGGGCTCCTACAGCACCCGGCGCCTTAGTGCGCGACGAGCATTGGGATGTCGGACTGCATGAACAGGTACCGGGTGGTGCCACCCAGCACCAGCTCTGAAAGCCGCGAGCGGCCCCAGGCGCCCATCACGATCAGGTCCGCCCCGGCCTCGTGGGCGATCTTCAGCAGTTCGGGCCCCGGCGACGACAACGCCGCCTCATCGAGCTTGCGCACATCGGCCTTCACGCCGTGCGTATCCAGCCACCCGCAGATATCGGTATCGGGCAGGGCGCAGGTGCCGATTTCCTCATCACGGCTGCCGTCGATCACAGTGACCTTGCCGGTCTTGCGCAGCAGGGGCAGGGCCGAGCGGAGCGCAAGCGCGGACTCCCGGCTGCCGCTCCACGCGACCAGTACGTTCTCCCCCAGTGTCTCGACCGGCGCCGTGTCGGGCACCACGAGTACGCCACGGCTTGCGCCGAACACGGTGCGCGATACCACGCCGAAACCGATGGGCGCATCGCCGCGCATGGTGGAGGAGCGCTCCATCACCACCAGGTCGTAACCCGCCGAGGCATGCGTCAGAAGGGTGACCGTATCGCCGTTGCCCACCCGCCATTTGCCCTTCAGGCCGTGCGAGCTGAGCAGGTCGGTCCAGTCGGCAGCCACCGCACGAGCTTCGGTCGCCCTTTGCCTTACGGCATCCAGTTGCATGGGCACCGCCTCGGGGACGGTGAATGCGGCGGCCGGCATGTCGACGACGTGCATGCCATCGAGGCGGGCATCGATGCGTGCCGCCATGGCCAGCGCGGCACGCAGGCCGGCCCCTTGCAGGGGCAGGCGCGGAACACTCAGGAGAAGTTCGAGGGTCATGCCTGCATGGAACACCGCCCGGTGGCCCGAGGCAAGCCCCAGTTGCGAACCTTTCGCATCGGGCGGCGGCTTGGAGTACCCTCGGAGGTCACTTTGTGCACCGCGGAAAGAGCATGTCCCTCGAAAGCGCCCAGCCGCGCTACGGCTTTGGCGAAGAACTTGCGAGCAGCCTGATACACGGCCTGGGCATCGTGCTCAGCATTATTGGCCTCGCCGTACTGGTCGCCTTTTCCGCCATGTACGGCGGAACACGCACGGTGGTGGCAAGTTCCGTATTCGGTGCGACGCTTATCCTGCTTTACACCGCATCGACGCTCTACCACTCGGTTCCACCGGGTGGCGTCGCCAAGCGCACGTTCCGCACGCTGGACCACATCGCCATTTTCCTCCTGATCGCGGGCACCTATACGCCATTCACGCTGCTGGCGTTGCCGGGCGCATGGGGCTGGGGCCTGTTCGGCACGATCTGGGGCCTCGCCATCCTGGGGAGTGCCGCGGAGCTGGGCTTGCTCAAGCGTTACCGCAAGGCCGCCGTGGTGATGTATGTGCTGATGGGCTGGGTGGCGGTCGTCGCTATCGAGCCGCTTCGCGAGAACGTCGAAACCGGTGGGCTGGTGTTGTTGTTTGCCGGTGGTATCGCATACACCGCGGGCGTGCCGTTCTATGTGTCGCGGCGTATGCCGTATGGGCACGCGATCTGGCACTTCTTCGTGCTGGCGGGCAGCGTGCTGCACTACCTCGCGATTTTGCTTTATGTCATTCCTGATGCGCCGCGTTGAGTGCATCGGTAGGAGCCCACCCTGTGGGCGACGCTTTTCGCGATAGAGCCGCTGGTCCTGTAGCGGTATCGCGAAAAGATGTCGCCCACAGGGTGGGCTCCTACCTGTTCTTATTTATTTCTTTAGCTGCTCGGGGATGAAGCGGGTGCGCACGGCCTCGGCCAGCAGGTCGGGCGGGAGCAGGCCCTGGGCGATCAGGAAATCGTTGAACGCCTTGCGGTCGAACTTCTTGCCGAGCTTCACCTGGGTTTCCGCACGCAGCTGCAGGATCCGCGAGTAACCATAGAAATACGCGGTGGCCTGGCCGGGTGAGTTCAGCGTGTAGCGGTCCAGTTCCTGGCGTGCCATGGGCTCGGAGAGGCCGACGTCGTTCACGAGGATATCGTGCGCACGGTCGCGATCGACCAGGCCGAGGTTGAGCATCGGATCCAGGAACGCGCGGGCGGCGCGCAGCAGGCGGAACTGCAGGGCGATGAACTGACCTGCCGGCGGCTCGTAGGGCACCATCTCCGCTTCGGCGTAAAGGGCCCAGCCTTCCACGTTCACGCTGTTGAAGGCGAACAGGCTGCGAGTCAGCGAGACACCCTGTTCCACCATCGCCGCGAACTGAAGCTCGTGGCCGGGGCGGCCTTCGTGTGCCGTGAGCGTCCAAGCCGCGGCTTCAAAGGTGAAATCGTCGTACATCTGCGACGCATCGCCATTGGCCGGCGGGTTGCCGGTCGTGAGCACGAACGTGCCACGCTGCCCGGTGTTGTTGATGAACGGCGGCGGATCCATGTGCGGTGCCGGCGTACGTGCGTTCTCAGCTTCGGAGGCCAGGCGCATGGCCAGTTCGCGCTTCGGCAGCTCCACGATGCGCTGCTTGCGGATCGTATCTTCGATCTTGCCGATAACCGTGTGGTAGGTCGGCACCACCTGGTCCTTGGCAAGCTGCTTCTTCTTCAGTGCTTTCAGCACATCGCGGTAATCGCCCTCGGGCAGGCCTTCGGCCTTCGCCACCACGGGGGCGAGTTGCTGCAGCGCGTACGAGGTCTCCATGAACTCGAGCTCGGCGCGGCCGATAAGGTCACGCGGCGCGATATCCAGGCCCACCTGTTCCAGGTTGTAGGCGTACATCGGTTCGGGCAGGCGGAAATCGGTGCGCGCACGCGGCAGCACGGTCTTCTTCAGCCACGCGTTGTAGTCCTTCAATTGCTTGTCGAGCGTGGCCATCGCGGCTTCACTGCCGGCGATCTTCTTCTCGGCAAACAGCTTGCGGATGCCATCCACGTAGCGATCGGTATTGCCGAGCTTCTGCTCGATATCCGCCTTCACCGGACCGAGCAGCTGCTTGTCGCCCAGTTTTTCGGTGGTGCGCGCCTTGGCCTGGTCAACCAACGCCGTGCAGCCCTTGGTCGCACCGATGTAGCAGTTGAGACGGCCGAGTGCGGCCTTGTTCTGCTCCGGCGTGCTCTCGGCATTGAGCAGCGAGAACTCACCACTGAAGATCATCTGCCCCGCATCGAACCACGGCAGCATGTATTTGTCGTTGAGGTCGATACCCTTGATGTTGCCATCGATCTGCTTGACCAGGATCTGCAGGTCCTGGTGGACGTTGGGGTCTTTTTCTTCGGCAAGCCGCTTCTGCAGCTTCTCGCGCACCTCGACCAGCGCGGCACGCTGGCGCTTGTCGATATCCGGCCCGAGGTCGGCGGTCTTTTCGTCGTAGCCCTTCACACCGATATCGGTGGCGGACTCGGGACTGAACTTTGCGGTGACATCGAGCAGCAGCTGCGCATCGGCATTGCTGCGGGCGATCCAGGCCGGCTGTGCGGCTTCGGCGTGCAGGCTGCCCACGGCAAACGTAACCGCGGCGGCGAGGGTAAGGCGTCGGAACATGGGCATCTCCCCGGGTGAGTGCCCGGAGACTAGCCGGGACGGCAGGGGGGCGCCATGTGCCACCGGATGGGTCAGGCAAGCAGCAGCGCGACGCCCGCCATGCCCAGCATCAGGAAGGAGATGACCACCTTGGCCAGCATGCCCACCAGCATGCCGACCCAGGTGCTTACGCCTACGTGCGCCGAGCGCAGGATGCTTTTGCCCGAGGACAGCTCACCCACCACGGCACCGGCGAAGGGGCCGATGATGAGGCCGGGAATACCGAAGAACATGCCGACGGTCGTCCCCACGCCCGCGCCCCATAAGGCCCTCGGCGTGGCACCTATCTTCTTGGCCCCGAGCGATGCGGATATGAAGTCCAGCGCCACGCCCACGGCACCGACGATGCCGATGGCCACCAGCCAGCCCCAGCCGAGATGCTGGTACTCATCCACCGCGGCGGCCAGCCATATGCCGCCGAAGATCATGGGGATGCCGGGCAGCACCGGCAGGATGGCACCTGCGATGCCGCCGACGATGAGCGCGGCGGCGAGCAGGTACAGGGCGAGGTCCATCAGCGGAAGGCCTCGCGGTATTCCGGCTTCAGGTAGGAGAAAAACACTTCGCTGGGCACATCCACCGCCTGCGGGCCCGCCGCATAGGCGGCCACCTGGTAGGGCGGGAAGATGAAAGTGAGCCCGTGCACCTTGTCGTCCGGCCCCGTGAGCAGGTTGAACACGCGGTAGTGATCCTTGCCTGGCGCGGTGCCTTCCTCGATCTGGCGGGTATCCGACGCTAGCGGCTCATCCTGGTCATCCAGCTGGGTGATCAGCTGGCGCCGGGCCTCGGAGGCAAAGACGTGCTCGGCCGCGTCCGGATCGGTGAACAGCTCGCGGATGCCCACGACGCGGTCGGTATCCTTGTCGAAGGTGAAGCTATCGACGATGGGGGCCGGATGGGCGCCGCCGGTGAAGGCCTGCCCATCCACCTGCACGTTGATGAAGCGATCGGTTCGTGCCGAAACGGCGATATCCAGGTTCAGGTCCCAGGGCATCTCGCGCGCCTGTTCGCGGGCCCCGGGGGCGTCGAGGCTATCCAGGAACGCGCGCTTCTGCCCATCGACAAAACGATCGATCGCATGGCGCAGCGGATCCGCCTTCGGCGGCAGCTTGGGGAGCGAAAGCTCCATGGTATAGAGGCCCTCCTGGCCGGAACGGGTATCCTTATCGGCACTCGCCTGCGCGGGCGGCGCCGTGTGTCCGCCGTTCGTCTGGTCGGCGCCTTCGCGGCAGGCAGCAAGCCCGGCGGTGGCGATGACCAGCGACAGGATGTGTCGCACCAGCATTTCGGCAATCTCTCCCTGCGAGGCTCGCATCTTAGCGTAGACACCGCATGGCGCAGAGGGCGTCAACGTAACGAAGGAACAGCGTGCACAACGCGATGACGGAAACCGTCACCCTGCTGAAGGCCGATGAGCTCGGCCGCATCGAACGTGTCGAGCGCGACGGCGTGGTACTCATTCGCCGTGATATCGCCGCGGCCCGCTGGTGGGCGCGCGCGTTTGCCCGCCGCGCCGCGGCACGCGAGGCGCGGGCCCTGCAGCGGCTGGATGGCGTGGATGGGGTGCCACGCCTGCTCGCGTGGAATGGCCGGGTGCTGGAACGCAGCTATATGGCCGGCCAGCCCATGCAGGTGGGCCGGCCACTGGATGCGGCGTATTACCGCGATGCCCTGCGCCTGCTGGCCGTGCTGCACCGGCGTGGCATCGTCCACAACGACCTGGCCAAGGAGCCCAACTGGCTGGTGCGCGAGGACGGCAGCCCCGGGCTCGTGGATTTCCAAATCGCCTGGACCCGCGGCCGCCGCGGCACGCTGTTCCGCCTGCTTGCGCGTGAGGACCTGCGCCACCTGCTGAAGCACAAGCGGACGTACGTAGCCGATCGGCTCAGCGTGCGCCAGAAGGCGATCCTGGCCCAGCCCGCACCGCATTCGCGGCTGTGGCGGGCGACGGGCAAGCGCCTTTACAAGCTCATCGCCCGGCGAATCTTCGGTTATTGGGATAACGAAGGGCAGGGCCGCATCCGGTAGGAGCCCACCCTGTGGGCGACATCGTTCGCGCCGGGGCAACAGGGCCTGACGCGCGATCGCGAACGGCATCGCCCACAGGGTGGGCTCCTACGAAAGGCTATTCGGGGCGGCCCGTTTATTTCTCGACGAACGCGCGCTCAATCACGTAGTCGCCCGGCTCACGGGTGCGCGGCGAGGCCTGGAAGCCTTCACCATCGAGCAGCACGCAGATGTCTTCCAGCATCGAGGGGCTGCCACAGAGCATCACGCGGTCTTCGGCCGGGTTCAGCTGGGGCAGGCCGGTGGCGCGGGCCATTTCGCCGTCGGCGATCGCATCCGTGATGCGACCGCGGTTACGAAATTCCTCACGGGTGACTGTGGGGTAATACACCAGCTTTTCGCGGACCAGCTCGCCCAGGTATTCGTGGTTCGGCAGCTCGTTCTCGATGTAATTCGAGTAAGCCAGGTCGTTCACGTGGCGCACGCCGTGGGCCAGGATGATCTTGTCGAAGCGATCGTACGTTTCCGGATCGCGGATGATGGACATGAACGGCGCGAGGCCGGTGCCAGTGCCCAGCAGGTAAAGGCGCTTGCCCGGCTTCAGGTCGTTCAGCACCAGCGTGCCGGTGGGCTTGCGGCTCACGATCACCGGGTCGCCCGGCTTCAGGTGCTGCAGGCGCGAGGTGAGCGGGCCGTCCTGCACCTTGATACTGAAGAACTCCAGGTGTTCCTCGTAATGCGCACTGGCAATGGAATACGCGCGCATGAGCGGGCGGCCATCCACTTCCAGCCCGATCATCACGAAGTGACCGCTTTCAAAGCGGAAGCCCGGATCGCGCGTGGTGCGGAAGCTGAAAAGCGAATCGTTCCAGTGATGTACGTCGATGACGTGCTCGGTCGCCAGTGCCACCATGGTGTGCGTTGCCTCTGAACAAATAGGGACGAAGCCACCGCGCCCCGCGCGGCAAGCCTTGGAATCAGCTGGGGAAGCGGCCCGCGGGCCGCGCTGCCTGGCGCGTGGCGCCGCTCCCCCGTGGGGTGGGTGCGGGCTCAAGGCTATAAGGATACGGCATCCGGGGCCTTGTCGCCGCCGGGGTGGCCTATCCCGTCTCGTCCTGGTCTAAGATCGGGCCGTCCCCCCAAGGAAGCTCCCAATGACTCGACCCGAGTTCGCCCCGGGCCAGGCCTGGACCTATCGCACCCGTCCGGGTGAGGAAGCCTCGCGGATCATCATCCGCAAGAAGGACATCGAGCCGGAGGATGGCGAGGTTTTCCATATCTCCATCCTGGGCGTGAAGCTGCGCAACCACCGGTTGCCTGGCGGCCTGCAGCCTGCCATGCACCACGCCGCGGTGGCCCGGACCACGCTGGACCAGAGCCTGCTGAACTACGAGGGCGACGGCGATGACGACGAGACCTGGATGGACGGCTACGCCGTGTGGCGCCAGGCGTACGACAACGGCGATGCCGGCATCTTCGATATCCCGGTCAGCGAGATCCTCGGCTATATCGAGATGGTCATCGCGGCGTCGGGAGAGGTCTGATGGCGCGGAGCGTCCTGGCTTGCCTTGCCTCCGTCCTGCTCGCCGCCTGCGCCCACACGCCGTCCGCGAAACCGGCGCGGCCAGCGCCCCCGCCGCGCGATGGAAAGGTCAGCTACGAAGTGATTCCGGCCGGCGGCGCCGGTGAATACCACATGGAGGAAGGGCAGAGCTCGTTCGGTGCCCAGGCTATAACGAACGATCCACCTGCGTATCCGTCGTCGCTGATAGCGACGAACCTTCCGCCGATCGTGGTGCGCGCCAAGGTCATCGTCGATGGCAACGGCAAGGTATCGGATGTGCGCGACCTCGACACCGCGGCTGTAGATGCCAGTCACAAGGCCTTCTTCGCCGCCACGCACGATGCGGCCATGCGCTGGACCTACACGCCCATGACGATCGTGCAGGAACATGAAGACGCACGCGGCAACTTCAGCGAAACCCGAAGCACGGCACCCTTCAGCCTGGACTATGCGTTTCGCTTTGAACTTAAGGACGGCAAACCCGTCGTATCCGCCACCCAATAGAAAGTTTCATTACGGATTCCCGTCGGCGCTGTTTCATCGCACCTCTTCATCGGTTCATTCGCGAACGCGAATGAACCGATGCAGGAGCGACGCATGCACCTGCCGTACCCCGGAAACGCGCGATGAACCAAAAAAGAGCGCCCGGTCCTCCCGAAACCAGCAGGGGAGGTGCTGGTTTCGGGAGGCGGGCGCAAGCGTCACACAGGGATTGGGTAAAGCGGTTTTAGAAGTCGTACGAGACCGACAGGCGCGCGTAACGCGGGTCCTGCGTGATCAGCGGTGCGCGGTACAACGGGTGCGGCGTGCCACGCGACTGCCATTCCGTCGGATAACGGAAGACGGCGCGCTGCTGGTTGGTCACGTTGAACACGTTGGCCGAGAACGCCAGGCGATCGCCACCCCACGTCGGGCGGTAGGTCAGGCCCAGGTCCCACTGGTACGTCCACGGCAGGCGGCCCTTGTCACCCGGGGGCGACGGCTGGCCGTCACACCAGTGGTACGCCGAACCGTAGTGCGCCGGGTCCGTCTGGTCCGGGCCGTAGTAGCCCAGGCAGACTTCCGGTGCGCCCGCGGCGATCTGGAAGTTGCTCGAGAGCTGCCATTCCGGCGCGAACTGCCAGTAACCGAACGCCTTGAACACGTGCGGGTGATCGTTGCCCAGCGGGCCGTTCGCGTAATCCATCACATAGCTGTTATCCCAGTCCATGCTGCCGGCCGCGCCGTTCTGGCGCGAGTCGGTGCGCGACTGGCCTTCGGTGTTGCCGTACGAGCGCGAGAACACGTAATCGAACTTGCCGTACCACGTGCCGTCGAACTGGTGCTCCATGTAGAGCTCCAGGCTGTAGTACTTACGCTTGGTCGCGGGCATGCCCATTTCCTTGCGCGAAAGGTCCACCGTGAACGGGTTGCCGGACGGATCGAGCAGGGTGAAGGTGTTGCCGTGGCCGCCATTGACCAGGTAGCAGCTGTTGGTCGAGCCGACGGTGTGGCCTTCGGCTTCGGCCTTGGAGGTGACCAGGTCGATATCGCAGAAATCGTCGATAACGGTGTTGAGCTTGCGCAGCGTTGCCTTGGCGCCGTACGACCAGTTGTCACCCAGCAGCTTGTCGAAACCGAGGATGTACTCGTCCTGGTTTTCGGCCTTCAGGTTCTTGCCGGCGACGGTGCGCGGGTCAGGCGGGATGCCGTACGAGTTGTTGCCCGAGACCACGCCGCTCATCTGGGTCAGGCCGGTCGGCGTGCCGTCGGCGGCGATACCCGAGTAGGTGTAGAACTGCTGCGTGGCGGTGTAACCCGCGGCAGCACCCGTCGCCGGGTTGAGCGGCAGGCCCAGGTAGTAACGGCCGGCGTTCGCATACACCTTGAAGCTGCCATCGCCATTCACGTCCCATGCGGCGCCAAGGCGCGGCGCCCACTGCGGACGGGTCTGCTTGATGAACGGCTGGCTGAACTGGTTGTAGTCGGTGAACTGATCGTTGCGCAGGCCGACCGTCACGAGCCAGCGATCATTGACCTGCCACTTGTCTTCGATGTACTGGGCCTTCTGGTCCGAGCGCACGTTGACGAGGTTGTAGTTGACGTTCTTGCTGACGTAGTAACCGGACTGACCGTTCGGGAACAGCGCCGGTGCCGGCACGAAGTTGCGACCCGGGGTGTTATCGATCGCCTCGTTAGGGTCCTGCTGGAAACCATAGCTCCAGCTGTAGCCCGGGCCGGGGCTGAACGTACCGAAGTCCAGTACCTGCGACTTGACGTTATCGATACCTGCCGAAAGCGTGTGGTCGCCGGCGACGTACTGCACGTCAAAACGAAGGTTGTTCGACTTATTGCCACGACCCGGCGAGCTGATGTCAGCGACCTGGGTGTTCTTGATCGCGCTGCCGCCGTTGAGCAGCGGGTTCTGGTTGCCCGAGCTGTCGACACGCGCCAGGTCCGGGTCATAGTTACCCGCCTGGTCATAGTTCTTCACCGACATCTTGCCGTACTGCGCGCTGATGGTCAGGTTGTCCGTGATGTAGCCGGTGTACTTCGCGTTCCAGAAATCACCGCCGACCTTGGTGTTGTTCACCGGGCCAATGGTGTTGGTGCGTGACATGTTCACGTAGTCGTAGCCGTAGCGCGTGCCGCTACCCGAGCGCTTGTCACCCACATCGGTGAATTCGAGGATGTGGTTGTCGGTGATGTTCCAGTCGAGCTTGGTGTACCAGCGCGGGTTCTCGAACGTGTTCGTCGAGGCCGGGGTGCTGCTATCGACGGCGTTGACGTTGCGCTGGCCGTCCTTTTCGAACTCGGCCGCCACGAAGAAGAACAGCTTGTCCTTCACGAGCGGGCCGCCGGCATAGGCGCTGACCGTCGTTGCCCACTGGTCGTTCTGGCTCTTGGGCTGGTACAGGTCGCCAGCCGGTGCCGAGGAAGGCGTGTTCACATAGTGGATGTTCGGGCCCGATGCGCGCGCCCAGTTCGGCTCCCACAGGATCTGCGCGCCGAAGTGCCACTCGTTCGTGCCGCGCTTACCGACCTGGTTGATCACGCCACCATCGGAGCGGCCGTACTTGGCGCTGTAGCCACCGGTGTAGATTTCCTGCTGGTCGATCGCGCCGTACGGCAACTGGATGCCGCCGGCCGCATTCAGCGGATCGGTGGTGTTGAAGCCGTTGACGTAGTACGCATTCTCGTTGGAAGCGGCGCCGCCGAAGCTGGCGAGCGAACGACCGGTATCGCTCTTGAAACCGCCGCCGTTATTCACGACGCCCGGCGCCAGGCGAGCCACGGCTTCAGCGCTACGGCCGAGCGGCAGCTTGGCAAGCTGTTCGGAGGTGATGACGGTGCGCGAGTCGACCGAGGTCACGTCGATCGGCGGGATGGCCGTGCCGGTGACGGTGACACCGCTGAGCGAAGTCGCGTCAGCGGCCGTGGCAGCGGCCGGGGCAGCGAACGACACATCGGTGCTGGCGCCGACGCGCAGCGGGATGTTCTTGCGCGTATCGACCACGGCACCGTCGCGCATGAGCGTGACGGTGTACGTGCCGAGCGGCAGCTGGGTGATGGAGTAGTGGCCACGCTCGTCGACCGCGACTTCGCGGTGCAGGCCGTTGGTGCTGTCCACGACGATGGTCTGGTTGCCGCCGGCCGGGACGGAACCGTTGAGGTTACCGGTGGTCGACTGCGCGTAGGCGGTGCTGATGCCGCCCAGACAGGTACCCATGGCTAGCGCCAGAGCGGTCCTGCGAAACAGAAACTGGTACTTCATGCGTTCCCCGAATGGTCAATGCCGAAAATAACGGCAACACGGGGACGGAGCCGCGGGTGCATGCCCGCCGCTTTCGATTGCTGGAGCTATGAAGAGCCCCTCCCCGCGCTCCGTCGCAAATAATCCATTTGCCTCGATCCAAATGGACTGCTAGGCAAGGTGTACAGCAGGCTTGCGATGTTGTCCAGCATCTTTCGGGTGTGCACGCCTGGCCGTATAGCCGTCTGAACGCATTGATGCGGCGCAGCAGAAACGCGTGTAACTATGGGTATTTGTGCGTTTTCATGCTGCCATCCACGGGTTACGTAAACGATTACGCAAACGCCTCGAAAAAGCCGAAAGTTTCTTTCGAAAAACCTCAACCAGATGCGCCCTTAGCCCAGGTCTCACGCGCATTTGGATCGTGCGAATTCTCAAGCGAGCTGCGACGACCCGATTTATCGCCGGGTAAAATAGCGTTGACGCGAGCACGGACGGCGAAAAATCCGACCGGAATTCGTCGTAAAATGCGCTTCGTCAACGATCCGAAAGCATGCAGACCGCTGTAAGGCCTGGATCGACGGGGAGCGCAAGGCGATGCAAGTCCTTGCCAGGGAATCGAAAGCGAACGAAATGAGCCACTTGCCAGCGTCGCGGCAGAACATAGACTAGGCGGGTATCGGGGGAGTGGTGGAAGTCAGCCTGGCATGAAGATCGATCGCGGTAGCGGCAAGCGTGCCGGGCCGGTGATGCTCAGCGAGGTCGCCGAGCGGTTGCGCAATCCGCGCATCGACCGCATCGTGGCGAGCTTCCGCGAGCACCACGTGTCGCTCGTGCGCACCGTGCTGCTTGGCTTCATCGTGGTATGGACGGCCGCGTGGCTGAATGGCCCGACGCCCATGGCGCTCGAATCCCACCATGCCTTCCCACTCGCCCTGACGCTATTCGTCACCAGCACCTTCTGGATGCTGTTCATTCGTGCGGGTTGGCTCAAGGTCACGGCCCGGCTTGATGCGATCGGCCAGGTGGCGAACTTCGCCATGGCCGCCGCGCTGTTGAAATCGGGCTTCATGCTCGTCATCACGGTGACCGCCGTGTTGCCGTTCCTCTCCGTGGCCGTGGGCATGCGCTATAGCCGCCGGGCCTTCGCCGCCAGCGTGGTGGCCTCGGTGGCGATCCTTGGCGTGGCGGCGCCCGATGGGTATTGGGTGAACCGGCCGGCCTACGCCCTGTACGCGCTGGCGCTTACCGTCGTGCTGCCGATGACGCTGTACCGCATGATCGATGCGCTGCGCGAGGTCTCCGCTGAAGCCATCGCCTCGCGTGAGGCCCAGCACCGGTTCATCTCCATGATGAGCCACGAGATGCGTACGCCGCTCAGTACCGTGATCCACGCGGCCTCGCTGATCGATACCGCCGTCATGAACGACGACCAGCGCCGCCTGGTGGCGCTGCTCTCGACCAGTGCGAACGCGCTGCTGCACCG
The DNA here is from genome assembly GCF_023078495.1 of Luteibacter aegosomatissinici. Classification (NCBI taxonomy): domain Bacteria; kingdom Pseudomonadati; phylum Pseudomonadota; class Gammaproteobacteria; order Lysobacterales; family Rhodanobacteraceae; genus Luteibacter; species Luteibacter aegosomatissinici. The sequence goes on from NZ_CP095742.1 coordinate 896,693, forward strand.
GGTGAACGCCGTGCTCGACGTGGCCTCGTTTGCCGGGGGCAGCTTTACGCTTCGCCAGCAGCCGTTCGCCTTTGATGAAGTGCTTGCGACCGTCGGCGCGGTGTGCCGGCCTTCGGCTGCCGACAAGCGCATCGCCTTCAGCGTGGCCCGCGATGCGTCGGTGGAAGGCATTTTCACTGGCGACCCCGGGCGCATCGAGCAGGTGCTGTCCAACCTGGCATCCAACGCCCTGAAGTTCACACCGCCGGGCGGCACGGTGGACGTGCGCGTCGAGCTGACCGAGGGCGTAGGTGGCCGTGATCCAATCATCACCTGCACGGTGATCGATACGGGCATCGGTATCGCCGATGTCGACAAGCAGCGCATCTTCGATCCATTCCAGCAGGTAAGCGTCGGCGAAAGCCGCCGCCAGGAGGGCGTCGGCCTGGGCCTGTACATCGTGCGGAACGTATCGGGCCAGATGAATGGCCATCTCGAGGTATCGGATAACCCGCTGGGCGGTTCGGTGTTCACCTGGCGCTTCCCCATGCCACGCGCCGCACAGGGCGCAAGGAGCATGGCGGATATCCCGCTGGTCGATCTGCTCGATGCGCACAGCGCGCGCGTGCCGCCACAGTCGTGCCTGGTAGTGGACGACAACGCCGCCAACCGCGAAATCGTTGGCCGGATCCTCGAGCGCGCGGGGCACCGCTGCGTGTTCAGCGCGAGCGGTGACGAGGCCCTGGCACGCATGGACCAGGATGCGTTCGACCTTATTTTCATGGACCTGCACATGCCCGGTAGCTCAGGGTGGGATGTGCTGGGGCGGATCGAAGTGCTGCGCCGTACGCAGGCGGTTCCTCCGATCGTGATGCTCAGCGCGGATTCCAGCCAGGATGCGGTACGTATCGCCTTCAAGGCCGGCGCCCGCGCCTACCTGACCAAGCCGATCGCCGCGCAGCGCCTGCTCGACATCATCGAGACGATCGCCGCGGAGCGTTCGCTGGCGACAGCGGCGAAGGCATGGCAGCCGGAGTTGCCTGGCATCGAGCCGCGCCACGGCCACACCACACCGCTGGACGAAATGCGCGCGCTCGCCAGCCCCTCGGAATTCGCCAGCTTCCTCGACCTGTGCTCGTCCGCGTCCGATGGCCATGTCGACACCCTGCGCGAGGCCATGCTGGCGGGCGATATCGCATCGGCGTCGGAATCGCTGCATGCCTTGCGCAACGTCCTGGGTAACCTGGGCGTGCCCGGTGCAAACCGGGTGTGCGATGACCTTGGCGTGCTGATCGACGCCGGCGGCGACATGCGTCCTGCCGTGGTCGAACTGGATACGCTGTGCCGCTCTGTCGGCCATTACGTCACCATGCAGCGCCGCCAGGCGGGCGCCACGGCAGGTACCGCGGCGTGACATCCCTCGAGGCGCTGGCGAGCGAAATCGACGAACGCGAACGCGCCGCGCCGGGATTGAAGCCTGATAACCAGGCGCGTGTCGTTTTTCTCGAAGGGGCGCCTCGTGAGCGCCGCCCGTTGGCACTGGTGTACCTGCACGGCTTCACCGCTAGCCAGGCGGAAGGCGACCCGGCGCACCGTGCACTCGCGCAGGCGTGCGGGGCCCACCTGTACCTCAACCGCTTGCATGACCACGGTTCCGATGAGCCCATGGCGATGGCGGGCGCGACACCGCAAGCCTGGCGAGACGACGCCGATGCGGCCCTCCAGGTGGGGCTCGCGCTAGGCGAGCGCGTCGTGCTCGTGGCTACCTCCATGGGCGGTTCGCTGGCGCTCGATCTGGCCGCTACGTACCCCGACAAGGTGGCTGCGCTGGTTGCCTGGTCACCTGGCATCCGCGTGTTCGATGAAGAACAGCTGCGAGCCGCGACGCTGCTGGAAGGGCCGGTCGTGCCACCGGGTGACCGCACGCCATACCAGCGGCAGTACTGGTCTTCCGTGGTGCACTCCGATGCGTATCGCGCCATCGCGCGCTTGTTTGTTGAGCGCATGCAGCCGGCGAACCTGGCCAGGGTCACCTGCCCGGTGCTGATGGGCGCATGGGATGGTGGCGTGGGTGACAGCGACACGCTCACCTCGGTAGCCGCGATGCGTGAGGCCTTTACCTGGCTGGGTACGCCCGCGTCGGCGCGGCGTTTCGTCAGCTACACCCATGCGGCCCACGTTCTTGCGAACCCGAACCGTTCGCCTGCCGCGGAACGCGTGCTCGCCGATGCGCTCGCGTTCCTCGCCGAGCATCGGCCATAGGTCAAGGCGACGTGGGCCGAGGTAACCGCTATCGTTGCGGTGTGGATCTCATGGGGTGGGGAGTGCGTTTCCAATTCGCGATCGCAGCGATGCGAGCGGTAGCGCTGGCGTTGGCCGGCTGGATGGTGCTGGCTGGCGCCGCCTGGGGCACGGATACCCGCGACCGCACCATCGGCCAGTTCTATCACACGGCCTGGACCGTGCGCGAAGGCGCGCCCGGGCAGGTGACCGCGCTTGCCCAAACGGCCGACGGGTTTCTTTGGCTGGGTACGCAGACGGGGCTGTACCGCTTCGACGGCGTGCACTTCGAGCGGTACCGGCCACGCAGCGGTGGCGATTTCCCTGCATCCACCGTCGCCTCGCTTTACGCGCCACCCGATGGCGGTTTGTGGGTGGGCTTTCGCTACGGCTTTGCCAGCTTCGTGGATGGTGACAAGGCGACGCACTATGGCGCCGCATCCGGATTGCCCACGGCGACCATCTACGCCATCGCCGGTACGCCGGACGGACGGTTGTGGGGTGCCACGTTCAACGGCCTGGTGGAGCTGCGCGGCAAGCAATGGCACTTGGTCGGCCCCGTGATGGGCCTGCCGGGAAACCGCGCGCGCAACCTGACCGTCGATCGCGAGGGCCGGCTGTGGGTTGCGTCGGATGTGGCGCTGGGCTGGTTGCCGCCCGGTGGCGATCACTTTGTTATCGCCACGCGTGACGTGGGCAAGATCAACCGTATTGCGGAAGCGCCCGACGGCGCGGTCTGGGTCGCCGATGTCGATCGCGGTGTGCTCCCCGTCTGGCAGGGCGCCAGCGCCCCGGCCACGGCGGGCCCCACGCTGCGTTTGTCCTCCTCGGGCCTGCTGTTCGATCGTGATGGCGCGCTGTGGGTACCTACCCAGGGCGAAGGCATGCGCCGCGTGCCGCACGTGGAGACGCTGGCGGGGCAGGTGATCGATGCCGATAGCGGTGCGGCGCAGCGATTCGTCGAGCGCGATGGGCTTACCTCCGATTACATCACCGCCGTGATCCAGGATCGGGAAGGCAATGTGTGGGTCGGCGGCAGCCGGGGGCTGGATCGCTTCCGGGCCAGCCGGCTGCTGCCTGCACCCACCCCTTCGGGTGCGACGGATTTCGCTATCGTGCCTGCCGCCAGGGGCGGCATCTGGATTGGCACGAAGAACCGCCCGCTGATGCAGGTGCAGGCGCTGGGTACCCACACGGTGGCGTTCCCCGAAGCGATCACGGCCGCGGCACGCGATGCGCAGGCCACCTGGCTTGGCGGCCCCAATGGCGTGTGGACGATGGACGGCGATACGCCGCGTCTCTTTGCCACGTTGCCGGTGGAGGATTTCACGGGGGTGCAGGCCATCGTCGGCGATGGCCGTGGCGGGGTCTGGGTATCCATCAACCGGCCAGGCGTCTATCACTACACGCAAGGTGGCTGGCACCGCGAGCTGCTGCCCGCCGTCGCCAATGATCCCTCGCCGCTGGTGCTGATGCGCGACCGCGCGAACCGGTTATGGATGGGCTTCGCACGCGACACGATCATCGTTCGCGACGAAACGGGGCACGACACGGTGCTGGGTGCGCGCGATGGCCTGGATGTGGGCAACGTGACGGCGCTCCTCGCCGATGGCGATACCATGTGGGTCGGTGGCGAACGTGGCATCAACCTCGTGGAAGGCGGCCACGTGATGCCGTTGTCACTGCAGATGGACTTGCATGGCGTGTCCGGGATCGTGCGCGATCGCGCCGGTGACTACTGGGCCAACGCATCACAGGGCATCGTGCGCATACGCGGTAGTGACGTGACGCACGCGCGCGCCGACCGGACGTTCCACGTCCCGGTCACGGTGTTTGATTCGTTGGATGGCCTGCCGGGCACACCCGCGCAGTTCCGCCCATTGCCCACGGCCGTCGCAGCGGATGACGGGCGGTTGTGGTTCGCGACCACCAGTGGCGTCGTCTCGATCGATCCGGAAAGCGTCCCACGCAATTCGATTCCGCCACCGGTCTCCATCCGGGGTATCGCCACCGACATGGGTTGGTTCGATGGGCCGGGTCGGATTCACTTGCCCGCGAAAACCGAACGCCTGCGCATCGTGTATACCGCGACGAGCCTTTCGATGCCGGAGCGCGTGCGTTTCCGCTACCGCATGGATGGTCTCGATACACGCTGGCGCGATGCGGGCACGGATCGCGAGGCGGTGTACACGGATCCGCCGCCGGGGCATTACGTGTTCCGCGTTTCCGCCGCCAATGAAGATGGCGTGTGGAACGAGCAGGGCGCATCGCTGGCGATCGATGTGGCGCCGGCGTTCTACCAGACCGCGTGGTTCGCCGTGATCGTGGCGGTGCTCTGCGCCGCGCTGGTGTGGTTCCTCGTCCTGCTGCGCATGCGGCGGATGGAGACGCAGCTGCGTGAGCGCCTGCACGAGCGGCACATCGAACGCGAGCGCATCGCGCGCGAGCTGCACGACACGCTGCTGCAAAGCATCCAGGGCCTCATGATGCGTTTCCAGGCAGTCGCCAATCGCGTGCCGCCCGGCGATCCCTTACGCACCTCCATGGAAAAGGCGCTGGACCGCGCCGAGCTCGCGATCGTGGAGGCGCGCGACCGCGTCCGTGACCTGCGCGATCACCTGGGCGACATGGTGCCCCTGGATGTCGGCCTGCTTGAACTGGCACGCGCCTACGCGGAGGAGCACGCCGTTCCCGTGACCGTCGAAGCGTCGCCGCCATGGCGCGGCATGGATCCGCTCGCGCGGGATGAGCTCTACGCCATCGCCCGCGAGGCCGTGCACAACGCCATTGCCCATGCGGAAGCGACGCGCATTGATGTCACCCTGCAGCGTGAGGGTGCCGAGGTGATGCTTGCTGTTTACGATGATGGAGGGGGCATTGAGCCAGGCATCCTGGCGTCAGGACGGCCCGGGCATTGGGGCCTGCGTGGTATGCAGGAGCGTGCCCAGAGCATCGGTGGCAAGGCGCTCATCACATCCTCACCGGGTGGTGGCACGCGCGTTGTCATTCGCGTGCCACTCGCCCGGGTTATGCCGGTTCCTGCGTGGTGGCAGCGCTGGCTGCCCGGCGCTCAGCGATAGCAGCCGTACTTGAACTGACCTTTCGCCGCAGGGCAAAGGATGGCGGCGAAGCCCCCATTGGCCGGTACATCGAACGAAAGGGTGCCGTCGGCGGTCACGTTTTGTGATTCACGGGCGACATCGCCACGGCCCATGCCATCGCGCACGATATCGGCGCGCCACGGGCCGACGCCAAGCGACGAAAGCGGAACGCTTAGCCGGCGTGCCGGGCCGGCGGCGATGGCGCCGATGAACCAGCGATCGCCGCTGCGGCGGGCGAAGATGGCGTCTTCGCCCGGGGTGCCCGCGATCAGCCTGGTTTCATCCCACACCGTTGGAATCTGGTCCAGGAACATCAGTGCGTTCGGCCGGCGCTGGTAGGCTTCGGGGCTATCGGCCAGGTGTGTCCAGCCCGATTCGAACACGATGGGCAGGGCGATCTCGTGGGCGATGCTGGCCTCCTTCTTGCCGACATCGAGAGCCACCGGTGTGTAATCCATCGAGCCCACGACGTTGCGGGTGAACGGCTGGATCGTGTTACCCACGGCGGGCGGATCGTTCTCCGCGCCGCGCACCCCTTCCATGGTCATCAGGTGTGGCCACGTGCGCGCGAGACCGTGCGGGATGGTGCCACCGTGGAAATTCACCATGAGCTGGAAGCGCGCCGTATCGGCGAGGGTGTCGTCGTACCAACGGAAGCGCGCCTGGCTATCGGAGCCCATGAAGTCGATCTTCACGCCTTTCGCGCCCCAGCCCTTGATGCGGCTGAACCATGCCTCGCGCTTCGCCGGCGTATCCAGTTTCGTCCACGGAAACCACATCAGCACGTCCACGTGTTTTGCATTGGCATAGCGGATGAGCTGCGGCGCCCAGCTATCGCTCCAGCCCTCGTCGAGCAGCACGAAGGGCATGCGGTTGGCCGCGGCAAAGTCCACGAACACCTTCTGCCGCTCAAAGTCCTTCGGGCTATCGTGGTCGCTGATCCAGGACCACGCGACGCGGCCGGGCTTCACCCAGGTCGTGTCCGTGAGCTTCGAGGGATCGGCGAGATCATCCACCAGGGTGGATTCGGTAACGGTGGGCAGGTCACCCGTGATGACGGTGCGCCAGGGCGTTACACCGGTACTTTCGACGCGGCTGTCGGCAAGGACCAGCCCGTAGCGGGGCGCGTTGGCGACGTGGGATAGCCTGCTGCCGTCGTAACGGCCATCCGCGTTGGCCTCGGTGATCAATACATAGCGCTGGCCGGTCAGGAACAGGGATGGATAACCGTAGTCACCGGATGGCGCGGCCGCGGCGCTGGTCTGGATACGTTCCTTCTCGTTGCTTGGGTCGTATGGCAGCAGCCATGCGCGCGCATCGGCGGGCAGCGTGTAGCTGGTCGCTTCGCCGGTTACCGTGGCCTGTGTCGTCCCGGGCAATTCGTAGCGGAATGCCACGCCATCGTTCGCCACGCGAACCACCACATCGAGTTTTTCGCCCTTGTCGTTCTGCAGGGCATAACGTGTCTCGGCGAGGTTGGCGCTGCGCACCAGCCGTTTGCCGGTGGTCATCCGGTAGTTTTCGGTGAGGTTGCGCTGGGTGGTGCCGATCAGGCGCAAGTCATGGGTCAGGTCACTGCCAGCGGTGCGCAGGCCCAGGGTGGCATCCACCAGTGCCGCGCCCTGCGGATCCGTGATGCTCAACACCGGGCGTCCGCCGTCGTGGAACACCACGGTGGCCAGGGGTGGCGTCGCAAAGGCGGGCATGGCCACGAGGGCGGTAAGGGCAGCGAGGCAATGCGACGTCTTCATGGGAGCTCCTGGGCAGGCGTGCCGGGCGCCGAGCATTCCACAGCGCCGCGTGACCGCTCAAGGAAGACGTGTCGGCCGTGAGAACCGCGTCAACGGCTGCGCCCGTTACCATGCACGGCATGACCGATGCCCCTTGTGCCTTCCTCCACCTGCTTGAAACCGACACCACGTGGCGTGAGCCCGGTGCCTTCCGATGGCGTGCGGATGCGGCCGACCAGCTCGACCTGTTGCTGGTGGCGATGACGGACGACACGCAACGCCAGCGCGCCGAATCGTTGTTGGAGGCCATGTCCGCTGCCGATGACGCCCTCTTCCGTGAGTTGCGCGCCGCGATCATCGCGGGCGAAGGAAAGGCAGCGCTCGCACCGTGGCTTGATGTGGGCGAGCCGGTGGGTGCGCATTACGATGCGCTCGATGTGCTGCTTGCCGGTGTGCTTGCCATCGACGAGCCCGTGTTGGATGACCCGCGGCCGCCGGCCGACATGGTCTTCTACCAGCCCACGCCTGCCCGGCATATCGTCGATGCAGTGCGGCGTACGGCCCTGTCGCCCGCGGATCATTTGCTGGACCTGGGCTCGGGCCTTGGTCACGTTCCGCTGCTGGCCCGCATCCTGAGCGGCGCGGCCGTATCCGGCCTGGATCGTGAGCCTGCGTATGTCGACAGTGCGCGGAACGCAGCCACGGCGCTGGGGCTGCCGGAGGTGGCGTTCGCATGCGGTGACGCACGGGACGCCGACTACTCAAGGGCGAACGTGTTCTACCTGTTCACACCGTTTATTGGCCCCGTGCTACGCGATGTCGTGGCACGCCTGGAAGCGGAGGCGCAAAAACGACCTGTTCAGATCGTCGCCCTCGGCCCATGCACGCGCACTTTCGCCCGTCAGCCCTGGCTGCAGACGAAGGATGCCCATCCCGAAGCCACCGACCGCGTAGTCCTCTTTACGCCCCGGTAGGAGCGCGCTTGCGCGCGATAGCGGTAGTGCAGGGCAGCGCTTCAGCGCCCGTGAAACCGCCCCGTCGCCCCGCCCACCGAGATGCTGACGCCACCTGTCGGGTGCTCGCAGCTGCCAAACGCCTGGGAAAGGCTAACCGCCCCGCCCTGGTAGCTGCCGCTGCCGCCATGGCTGGCGCTGACCACACCGGTGGAAACGCTGCCGTGGACCTGGGGCTTGTTGTAAGTGGCGTCGTCACAGTGGGGGCCATCATCTTCCACCACATCCGCGCCGGCCATGCGGCCACTGGTATCACCGTAGTAGGTGCCCGGCGGGTCCTTGGGGTGCGCCGGCGTCACGGCAACGCTTTCCTTGCCGTTCTTGGAGCCGGTGGCGGCCACCGATGAGGCCGCGGCAGGCGCCGGGGCGCTGCTGGCGGCCGCTGGCGCGTAATTCGGGGGCAGGTTGAGGTTGAGCGGCTTGCCCGCATCCTGCGCGACGGCGGTGCCGGCGAGCAGGGAAAGGGCGGTAACGACGAGGATGGCTTTCATGGAACGCTCCGGGGGACCTGCCATAGAACGCCTGGGGGAGCGTCCGGTGTACGGGGGTTGGAACATCCGGGCAACCGGGAGTTCCCTGGCCGCCCCATCGCGCGCAAGCGCGCCTCTACACAGTAACGCCCTTCAGCCCTCTTCGGGAGCTTCGAGGGGCGGCTCGCCCAGGCGGGCGCGCAGGGTGTCGATCTCACGGCGCAGGTTGCGGTTCTCGGCTTCCAGTTCGGCGACCTGTTCCTGCAGGGCCAGCACATCCCCCGAGGGCTTTTCGCGAGGCTTGCGCTTGGATTCGCGTACGCGCTTGGCGGCCTGCTTCAGCTCCTGGTCGCCGGCCGTGGCGGCGGCCCGCTGCTCGTCCTCGGGCAGCGAGGCCACGGCGGCGCCCGCGCTGATGGAGAGGGTGCCGGACTTGACCGCGGCGACCACCTCGGGGGCGGCCTCCTTGCGGATCTTTTCGATCATGCCCACCTGGTTGGCACTGATCCGGGCCTCGCGGGCGATTTCCTTGCGGCTATCGGCCGGGTTGGGGCGCGGGGCCTTGGGTCGTGCGGGCTCCGAGCCGGTCGCGTCGAACGGCAGGTCGTTCTCGTCCGCCTTGGCCGGCTCTTCGGCTTCCCGCCGCGCCGCCAGGATCTCGCGCTTGCGCAAGGCCAGCACGCCGCGCTGGAAATCCGAGACGCTGCGCCGGCCCAGGTGCTGCTCGATCATCCACAGGTGCACGTCATCCATGGACTGGAAACGCTCGTTCTGCACTGTCTTGAACGGGATATCGTGCTTGCGGCAGATGCCGTAGCGGTTGTGCCCATCCACCAGGGTATCGCCCCACAGCACCAGCGCATCGCGGCAGCCCTCGGTAAGCAGGCTCCGCTCCAGCGATTCGTGCTCATCCGGGGTGAGCGGATCGATGTAAGCCTTGAGGTCTTCGTTGACGACGATATGCATGGGCAGGGCGCGGAATGGTGGACAGGCGGCCGCGCATTCTAGTGCCTGCGGGTCTCATGTGCAGCGACCGGCGGGCCTTGACATCACCGTTACCGCAAAGCAGCGCGACACTCGGCCATGTTTCCCGTACGGTCAATGGCGGGACTTACACGGGAGCCACCATGACAGCAAGCAAGGATTCCGCACCAGTGGTTGATGCGTCGGCCCTGATCGATGAGCGCATCGCCAGCCTTGGCGACTGGCGTGGCGATGCGCTCGCGCGCGTGCGCAAGTTGATCCATGAAGCGCTGCCCGATGTCGTCGAGACCTGGAAGTGGATGGGTACGCCGGTGTGGGAGCACAACGGCATCATCTGTACCGGTGAGAGCTACAAGGACAAGATCAAGCTGACCTTCGCGAAGGGCGCTGCGCTGGCAGATCCGGCCAAGCTCTTCAATTCAAGCCTCGATGGCAACGTGCGTCGCGCCCTGGATATCGGCAAGGGCGAGAAGCCGGATGCCACGAAGTTCAAGGCGCTGGTGAAAGCCGCGGCGGCGCATAACGCGACGAAGAAGGCCGGGCGGAAGCGTTAGACCACTGGTTTGCGCGACGCACGCATGGCGGCGGCGAGCGCCGGGTTACCGCTGCCTTCCACACCGTTCACTGCGCCCTCGAAATCGCCGGGCGTACGGTTCTGCGACAGCTTTCGCTTTCCTTCGAGGCGGGTGATCTCGACTTCGATGCCGACAATATGGGCGAGTTGTTCGGCCAGGTAATCGGCGGGTGCGTCGCTCATCGTCCATGGCTCCGGCAACCGTGCCTCGTGTTCACGGGTTAACCTTGCCACGACGCCGCGTACGAACTTCTCGTCATCAATGACGCGGATGCGGCCATGGACATTCACCACTTCGTAGTTCCATGTGGGTACGTGGCGGTGGGTTTCCTGCTTGCTCGGGTACCAGTTGGGCGAGATGTAACCATGGGCACCACGGAAAACGACCAGAACATCATCACCATCGGTCACATCGCGCCACACTGCGTTTGCGCGAGCGACATGCGCCACGAGGACACCTGATTCACCACGCGCCTCATCGAGCAGGAACGGAACGTGGTTCGCATCCAGGCCGGCGGAGGTGTGGGTTACCAGCGTGCCGAGCGGATGCTCGCGCATGAAGCCGTGCAGGACCGCGGGATCCGATTCGGTGAAGAGGGCAGGCACGTACATGGGCAGGTTGCATCGCAGTGGAGAGGGCACGCTCAGGTGACCGGAGGTACCCATGGAAACACGCAAAGGGCCTCCATGGACAGGGCGACGCCTCGTAGCCGCCGGCCCGCTTCACGTGGATCGGTTGTAGGCGACCCAGCCACGGAACGTGAAACCTGAGTAGAACTGTTCGATCCGTTCGAATCCGGCGTCACGCAATAGCGCCTCGTCTTGTTCCGGTGGAAGCAGCGGCAGGCGGGTGCTGATCGCGGCCGATGCGTTCTGTGCGTCCTTCGCTGGAACGCCGGATACGGTCGCAAAGGCGGCGTAGCGAGCCAGCCAGCGCTCCCTCGCGCCATCATCAAGCGGAAAGCTATGGTGGGCCACGACCAGTGGCGCGCCGGGGCGCAGTCGGCTGCGAAGCTCCTGCAGGGTATGCAGTCGCTCATCGGCATTGAGGAAGTGCAGGGTGAGCAGGCAGGTTGCGCCATCGAACGGCCCGCCCGGGGCCGTATCGATATAGCCTTCATGGAGCTCGGTGCGCGACGAGAGGGCGCCAAGGGTTGAATGCGCGAGCCTGAGCATCTCGGCGGAAGGATCGACCCCCACAAACGTCCAACCGGGCTGCGCCTCAGCAAATGCCTTCAGTTCGAGGCCACCACCGGCGCCGAGTACAAGCACCGTGCCCCCGGGTGGCACCACCTCGGCAAGGAGGATGGCAGCCATCTGCTGCATACCATGGAAACCGGGAACCTGACGCACGGGGCCTTCCGCGTAGCGGGCGACGGCCTGGGGATCGGAGAACGACGACACGGTGTGCTCCACTTCGTAAAGTGAAACATTATAACAATTCGTCGTGCCGATCAGCCAAACGTAAACGAATACGCCTGTGCGCCCGGATCGAGGAATTCGATCGTGAACACGTGATCGGTAATGGGGAGTGTCTGGCGGATCAGCTGGTACATCCGTGGCTGGTCAATCGTGCCACTGCCTTGGGCATCCGTATCCACACCATGGGCGCTCCCCGGTGCCTTGCCATCGATGGTGACGCGGAAGCGGACGCTCGCTCCGTTCACCGACGGCCCAAGCACCAGGTGCAGGTCACGGGCGTGGAAGCGATACACGATCTTGCTCCCCGCGCCACCTGATGTGGCGTACTCGCGCCCCATGCGCCAGTTGCCGGCCAATGCCCAGTGGTTCAGCTGTAGGGCTTTGGGTGCCGAATAGGCGTTCATCTGGTCCTGCACCACGCCACCGGCTGACGCGAACTGCTCGGTGCGCCCGTAGCCCGTGTAGGTCTCGGGGGAGCGTTCGTCGTCGGTATCTGCTGGTGCTTCCGCGCCCTGGCCCGCCGGGTCGACGAGGGCGCCTTCCATGGGCTTATTGCCCGCCTCGGCAAGCAGCTGGCGGATCAGCAGCTCGGACTTGTCATAGTTGCCTTCACCAAATTCGGCATGACGCACCGTGCCCTTGGCATCGATGAAATAGAGCGCCGGCCAGTACTCGTTGTTGAACGTGTCCCACACGCGATGATCGCTGTCGATAGCGACCGGGTAGTTCACGTCGTATTCCTTCACGGCGCGCTGGATATTCGTCGCATCACGCTCGAAACCAAATTCCGGGGAATGGACGCCAATGACGACCAGGCCCTGGCTTTTGTACTTATCCGCCCACGCGCGCACATAGGGAACCTGGCGCAGGGAATTGATACAGGAGTAAGTCCAGAAGTTAACCACGATGACTTTGCCGCGGAGATCGGCGTCGGTAAATGGCCTCGTATTGAGCCAACCGGTCGCTCCGTCGAAAGGCGCGACGGCGGCCGCGCGGACCGGCATGGCCAGGCCGGCGGCCAGGGCGGCGCTGAGCAGCGCGAAGGGAAGGATGTGTTTCATGGCCAGACTCCGGGGTGGGTCGGGACAAGAATTACATCAGGCGATCCGTTCGTTCGATTGCACCAACGTATCGGATCGATGGAGAAGGCGGCCAGCCGCTTTCGGACAGGCGCACGATGCGCCATGCTTCGGTGGCTTGCGCCACACGCCCGTCCCTTGTCCACCCCGGAGGTCTGTATGCAACGAGTTACCGGTATCGGCGGTATTTTCTTCAAAGCGAAGGATGCTCCCGCCTTGCGGGCCTGGTATCAAAAGCACCTCGGGATCGACGTGCAGGCCTGGGGCGGTGCGGCATTTACCTGGACCGACAGCGAGGGAAAGCCGTATGCCGGCACCACCATCTGGTCCATATCATCGGGCAATGACGGCCAGGTGCCCGAAGGGCAACCCTTCACCATCAATTACCGTGTCGCCGACTTGCACGCGCTGGTGAAGGTGCTTCGGGAGGAAGGCTGCAACGTGCTGGATAAAGTGGACGATTCCGAATACGGCAAGTTCGGCTGGGTGATCGACCCGGAAGGGAACAAGGTCGAACTGTGGGAGCCGCCCGAGGGGCAGTAAGACGGAGCTCCAAATGCAACGGCCACCTCGCGGTGGCCGTTGCCGAACGTGTCCATGTCGTCCAGATCGCGAATCTTCCCTGGCTCAGATCTCAGGCTGCACAGCGATAGCCGACGGGTTGTTGCCGACGTTGACCGTGGCAACCACCTTGTTGTTGATCGGATTGATCACCGACACCGTGTTCGAGCCAGCATTCGTGACGAATACGCGGCCGAGCGGAAGGCTCACAGCGAGGGGGCCCGGTGCCGCACCGACCGGCACGGTCGCGATCACCTTGTTGCTGGTCGCGTCGATCACCGACACCGTGCTATCGGAAAGGTTGGATACATAGGCGCGCGTGCCGAACAGGCTGGCGGCAACGGCATCCGAGTTATTGCCGGTAGCGATCGTGTACTTCACCTGGTTGGTCGAGGTATCGATCACCGACACGTTGCTCGAACCCTGGTTGGCCACGTACACGCGGGCACCGAACGGGCCGACATCCAGGCCGGTGGGGGAGGTGCCGACCGGCACGGTCGCCACGAGCTGCTTCGTGCGGGTATCGAGCACCGATACCGTGTTTTCGACAACGTTGGCGGTATACAGGTACTTGCCGCCCGGGCCCGTGGCTACGCCGAACGGCAGGCTGCCGACGGGCAGCGAATCAACCACCTTGTAGCTGGCCGTATCGATCACGGAGACCGTATTGTCATTGGCATTGGTGACGTACGCTGAGCGACCGTCCGGGCTGACCGTTACGCCGAAGGGAAAGTTGCCCACTGCGATGGAAGCGATGACCGTATTGGTGGCGGCCTTGATGACGGATACCGTGTTGTCACTGGCATTGGTCACGTAAACCTTGCCGCCATCGGGGCTGACAGCGATACCGAGCGGCGAATTGCCCACCGGGATGGACGCCGTGACGGCATTGCGGGTCGTATCGATCACCGACACGGTATTGTCGTTCTGGTTCGCCACATAGGCGTTCTTGTTGAAGGCGGCGGCGGGAAGAGCCACGGCGATCATCAGCAAGGGAAGGGCGGCACGAGCGGCCTTGAGCGTCAGTTGCTTATTCATCCTGGAATGCCTCGGTAGTGGAAGGGGGCGCAATACTTCGCCCGCCACGCCCGAGGGTGCGGGCATGTCGAGTCTCGTTGCTCGGTGCCCGCGCCTGGCTGGAGCCGGCTCACAGCGACATCGTCGTTGAGCGGCGTCACGTTATCGAAAGCTCGTTACCGGCTGTTTCCCCGGGCGTGACGCTGGATGTTGCACGGGCATTGCACGGAGGGAGCAGGGTGCAGCCACCCGGACCGGTGGCCGCACGTCAATACGCCGGTCAGTCGCGAGGCTGGATCGCGATGGCGCTGGGCCATTGGCCGGTTGCCACCGTGCTGATGACCTTGTTGGTGAGCGGATCGATCACCGATACCGTGTTTGAAGACACGTTCGCGACGTAGACCCGGCCCAGCCGGTTGACGGCGAGGGCACCTGGGTTCTCGCCGACAGGCACGGTGGCGATCGTGCGCCGCGTGATGGGGTTGATGACCGAGACGGTGCCGTCGACATCGTTCGCCACATACACGGGGATTCCGATGGGGCTGACCGCCACGGCATCCGGACCGTTGCCTGCCGGAAGCGTCGCGACGACATCGTTTGACCGGGTGTCGATCACGCTGACATCGTTCGTGACGTAGTTGCCCACATAGACGCGGGCGCCCAGCGGGCCTACGGCGATACCGTAGGGGAGCTCACCCACAGGGATGGACGCCGTTACCGTGCGCGTCGTGGTGTCAACGGCCGTCGCCGAATTGTCGCCCGCGTTTGCCGTATATAGCCGACGCCCGCCGGGTCCGAATGCCATGGCGATGGGCAGGTTGCCTACCGGGATGGTCGAGACGACCGTGTTGCTCGTGGTGTCGATCGCGGAAATCGTACTGTCGTTGGTGTTGGCGACATACACCTCACCACCGTTCGGATTTGCCGAGATCGCTGCCGGAGTCTTACCCACCGGAATGGTCGCGATCACCGTGTTCGAATCGGTATCGATGACCGAGACCGTGTTATCGCCACCGTTGGCGACATAGACAGTCATTCCGTCCGGCGCAATCGTTATCGCATCCGGGATCCTGCCTACCGGTACGGTCGCGGTGACCGTATTCGTCACCATGTCGATCACCGTGACATCGGCCGATTTGTGGTTCGCCACATACGCGTGATTGTTATGCGCGAACGCGAGTGCGGGCATCGCCATCGCCAATGCCAGGGGCAATGCGCTTCGGACAAGAATCGCGGACGAACGACGAGCTTTGGAACTACCCCCAACTTTCACTGTTCCAGTTGCCATGACATTCCTTTCATTGAACTGCCTGGGCACGATCGGGTGCCCTCCGTTATCTGTTCCTCGTGGCGCCTCGACGCCGCTGTGGCTACCGTGGCGCCCCGCGATCGTATCGTCTGGTTCGGGCGTTGGTAAGGCGGGCCTGGGCGGCCCTGCGGGCCGGGCGGCCTTGGGCTACGATTAGTGAGTCCCCGCGCAGGGGCGCCGGTTCGATCATCCAGGGGAGTGGGAAATGAAGTCCCGAACGTGGTTGTTTGCCTTAGGTCTGTACCTGCTCGCCACCGTGGTTCCCGCGAATGCCGACGAGAGCGCCGCAGCCGCCCAGGCGGCAACAGCAAAAGCCTCGATGGAAACTATGCAGATTCCCAGCCACGGCGGGCTGATGAACGCGCTGGTTTACATAGCGGCCGGTGAAGGGCCGCACCCCGTGGTCATCCTGCTGCATGGTTTCCCCGGCAACGAACGAAACCTGGATCTCGCACAGGACATGCGGCGCGCTGGCTGGGATGTGCTGTTCTTCAATTACCGTGGCTCGTGGGGTTCGACCGGCGATTTCTCCTTTGCCCATTCGATTGAAGACGTAGCCTCGGCGATCGCCTACGTGCGCACGCCCAGCAACGCAAAGCGCCTGCGGGCAGATCCGTCACGGATCGTCTTGGTCGGCCATAGCATGGGCGGCTTCATGGCCGTGCAGGGTGCGGCGGCCGATCCGGCCATCAAGGGCATCGCGATGATCTCCGGCGCCGATTTCGCCGAGATGTTCGGGCAGCTCAAAGGCAGCAAACCAGAGGCGGTAAAGGCCATGGCTGCAGGCCTGGCCAAGGAAGGCATGGCACCGTTGAGTGGCTGCACGCCAGAGAGCCTTGCGCAACAGGTAGCCGACCATGCAGCGACATGGTCATTCCGTTCGAAAGTCGATGCGTTGAAGACGCGGCCCGTGTTCGTCATTACATCCGATGACGGGCTTGCCCAAGCGGATAACGCGTTTGCCGATACATTGAGGAAGGCCGGCAGTGCGCAGGTGACGACGTTGCACCTTGCTACCGACCACGCGTACTCCGATAAACGTACCGAGCTTTCCGCGGCATTACTGAAGTGGCTGGCGGTGGCTAAGTGAGCCGTGCCCTCAGGTGGCGGCTCACAGGCATAGTCGCGGCCTTAGCCCTCGGAGTGGTCAATGCGCCCGTGCAAGCCTCAGAAGAAGGCATGCTCACACTGGATGCGTTCGAGGCCCGTTCTCCTGGAATCGGTGCCTCTGGTCCGGTGGCGGTGTCGGGATCGCAAGACACGCATGGTGTTTCCAGATTGCTGGTCAGCGCTTTTGGCAAGCACATGGAGCTTGATGCGGCTCTGCTAGATAAGCTCCACGGCTTTCACTTTAACGGAATGCAAATTTCGTATGAGGAGGGATACGAAGAGCTCGGCGGGCGCACCCTTTACATCATGCTTTCGAAAGGGTTCACCTCCGGGGTTGTCTCCAGGAAGTTCGTGGTCGTCACTGAAGATGGGGCGATCAAGGTGCGCGACGACCTTCGTTGATGGAGCAGCGCCAGCGATTGAGCTACATGTGACGATATGAGATCGACTATGACGAGCTATCAACGAATCGCCGTGCTGGTCCTCCGCCTTCTGGGCTCCCTCTGGACGTTGTTCATTACCTTTGTATGGGGCCTTTACCTGGTAGAAGCGGCGTTCGGCGTTGAGGTGCAGCACTATCCTGCCCACACGGTGATAGGCAACCTGGGGTACATCGTCCTGGGACTTCTGGTTGTGGCCATCTCGAAACCGCTGGGCCGCGCGGTTGGCCGGGGGCTGGATTAGGTCGCTGCTGTCCGACGCCAGCCATCGGTCCCGCTGGCGCGTCCGGGTTGCTAAAATACCCCGATGCAACCCATTGACCCTTCAGCCTTTCGCCTTACCGTCGCCCCCATGATGGACTGGACGGACCGGCACTGCCGGTACTTCCACCGTCTGCTGTCGCCGCATGCCCGCCTGTATACCGAGATGGTGACCAGCGCCGCGCTGGTACGCGGCGGGCAGCTGCGCCTGCTTGAGCACAGCCACGAGGAGCATCCGGTCGCCCTGCAGCTGGGCGGCAGCGACCCGGCGGAACTGGCCCAGGCCGCGATCCTGGGCGCCCGGGCCGGGTACGACGAAATCAACCTCAACGTGGGTTGCCCATCCGATCGGGTGCAGTCTGGCAAGTTCGGCGCCTGCCTGATGCGTGAGCCGGAGCTGGTGGGTGAGTGCGTCCGGGCGATGGCCGAGGTGGTGGATGTGCCGGTGACGGTGAAGTGCCGTATTGGCGTCGATGACCAGGACGAGTACGCCGACCTGCAGCACTTCACCCAGGTGATGGTGCAGGCCGGGGTCAAGATCCTGGTGGTCCACGCCCGCAAGGCCTGGCTGGAGGGGCTCAGCCCCAAGGAGAATCGGGAAATCCCGCCGCTCGACTACGGCCGGGTCTACCGGCTGAAGCAGGCATTCCCCGACCTCACCATCGTCATCAATGGCGGTATCACCAGCGTTGAGGCGGTGCAGGAGCATCTGGCCCACGTGGATGGGGTCATGCTGGGCCGGGCGGCCTACCACGACCCATTTATCCTGGCCCAGCTGGAAACTGCCCTGTACGGTGCGCCGCTGGCGGATCGGGCCGATGTGCTGGAGCGGATGCGCATCTACATCGAGGCCGAACTGGCCCGTGGCACGGCCCTGAAGCACATCACCCGGCACATCCTCGGCCTGTACCAGGGCGAGCCGGGCGCCCGGGGTTTCCGCCGCCAGCTGTCGGAGGGCGCCCATCTCCCGGGGGCCGATTGGGGCCTGATCGCGTCGGCCATGGCCCCCCTGCGCCGGGCGGCCTAAGTTTCGTTCAGCTTCAGGCCGGGCGGCGCTCGGCATGATCGGCGCGAATCGCATGCCACCGCGCCAGACATGAAAATCACGTTCCGTCCGCTAATTTTCGCCGCCATCTGCGCCGGCGCACCCTTCGCCGCCCTGGCCCAGCAGTCGATGACGCTGGAGCAGGCGGTAGCGAAGGTGCAGAAAGATACCGGGGGGAAGGTGCTTTCGGCGGACACCCGTCTGGTCGAGCGCGGCCGCATCACCGAATACCGGGTCAAGGTCCTCACACTGGACGGGCACGTGAAAGTGGTGCCCCTTCGAACCGAAACTGCCAAGCCCCTGGACGCCAGCGCCGGGGATAACAAGGAGAGACATTAATGCGAATCCTGCTCGTTGAGGACGAAGCCCCGCTGCGCGAAACCCTCGCGGCGCGCCTGAAGCGCGATGGCTTCGCCGTCGATGCCGCCCAGGATGGCGAAGAAGGCCTCTACCTTGGCCGCGAGGTCCCGTTCGATCTCGCCATCATCGACCTCGGCCTGCCCAAGCTGTCGGGCATGGACCTGGTGAAGGCCCTGCGCGAGCACGGCCAGCGCTACCCCATCCTGATCCTTACCGCCCGCGGCAGCTGGCAGGACAAGGTGGAAGGCCTGAAGCACGGCGCCGACGATTACCTGGTCAAGCCCTTTCACGTGGAAGAGCTGCTGGCGCGCATCAACGCGCTGGTCCGCCGCGCGAGCGGCTGGTCCAAGCCGGTGCTGGCCTGCGGCCCGATCAAGCTGGATACCACGGCCCAGACCGTGACCGTCGAAGGCCGCCAGGTGGACCTCACCAGCTACGAGTACAAGGTGCTTGAGTACCTCATGCTCCATGCGGGCGAGCTGGTCTCCAAGGCCGACCTCACCGAACACATCTACCAGCAGGATTTCGATCGCGATTCGAACGTGCTGGAAGTGTTCATTGGCCGCCTGCGCCGCAAGCTCGATCCGGAAAGTGCGCTCAAGCCCATCGAAACCGTGCGCGGCCGTGGCTACCGTTTCGCGATCCCGCGTAACGAGGCGGACGAAGACTAAGAACATCGCGGCGGCGTGGCACGATGCCGCGCCGCCGTGAAGGCATTTGCGAAGCATGGAAAACGCTTCTTCGACCAAACGCCGGCCCTTGTCGCTGGCCGCGCGTGCGGCGCTCGCCACCGGCTTCGCGCTGGCGGCGTTTCTTGGCCTGACGGGCCTTGCCCAGAACAAGGCGAACTACGCGTCCGAGCTGTCGGCCATGCACGACCGGCTGCATAACTACGCCATCGCGTACATCACCGGCACGGACATCACCCGCGCCGGCAAGGTCACCACGCCCGATAGCCAGCCCAACCCCGATTTCTCGCGGCCCGGCTCCGGCCTTTACGCGATCATCGTGGGCAACGACGGGTTCCGTTGGGAATCGTCATCGGCGCTGGGCCGCGACTTCGATTTCGTGCGCATGCTGTCGCCGGGCGAAACCGCGTTCGAGCCGGTGGAAACCCGTAGCGGCAAGTTGTACGTCTTCAGCTACGGCGTATCGCTGGATAGCACGGACAAGCGCAGCGTCCCGCTGACCTTTGCCGTCGCGCAAACCGAAGACCAGTTCGAACGCCAGGTGGCGACGTACCGGCGTACGCAGTTCCTGTGGCTGGCCATGCTCGGCATGATGCTGATGCTGCTGCAGCTGTTCCTGCTGCGCTGGAGCCTGCTGCCGCTGCGCCGTGTGTCGAGCGATCTGGCCCATATCGAACGTGGCGCACGCGATCACCTGGATGGTCCGTACCCGGTGGAGCTGACGGTGCTCACCCGCCGCCTCAACGCCTTCATCGACAGCGAACGCGAACAGCGCACGCGTTACCGCGACACGCTGGCCGACCTGGCGCACAGCCTGAAAACCCCGCTGGCCGTGATCCGCTCGCAGCTGGAAACCGATGGCGACGCACGCAGCCTGCGCGGCGATATCCTCGACCAGGTGCGCAAGATGGACGAGATCGTCGCGTACCAGTTATCGCGCGCGGCGACCTCGGGCCGGCGCACCATTGCCGCGGAAGAACCCATCGCAGGCCACGCGGAAGACCTGGTGCAAAGCCTGGAGAAGGTCTACGCCGCAAAGAACGTGCTGTGCGAGTTTGAACTCGAAGATGGCGTGGCGTTCCCGGGCGAGCAGGGCGACCTGCTCGAACTCATGGGTAACCTTGTCGAGAACGCCTTCAAGTGGGCCTCGCACCGTGTGCTGCTAACGGCGCGCGCGCAGCGCCAGGGCAGGGGTGGGCGTAACGGCCTCGAGCTGATCGTGGAAGACGACGGTCCCGGCATTCCCGACGAGAAGATCGAAAAAATCCTCCAGCGCGGCGTGCGTGGCGACGAGAAGGTGCAAGGCCACGGCATCGGCCTGTCGATCGTGCAGGACATCATCAAGGCCTACCAGGGCACGCTGCACGTGGATCACTCCGAAGAACTGGGTGGCGCCCGCTTCCGCGTAACCATCCCGCCCGCCTGATACCAGGGCCAACGTTTTTGTAGGAGCGCGCTTGCTCGCGATCACCCTACGGTGCAGGCGACGGCCCATAAAAATCGGCGAGCAGCTTTGCTACCTTCGGCTCCGCCGCCCGCAACACCGCAGGCTGCGAAAAATGCAGCTCACTGGCCACCGCGAAAAACTCTTCGGGTGCTTCGGCCGCATACGGATCAATCGCCGTCTCCCGGCCGCGCTCCACGAGCTTCACCTGCCGGTCGAACGCAGCCTGCATCGTGTTGATCCACTCACGACGGTTCATTCCCGCCAGTAGCGGCGGTACGCCGTTTGCGGGGGCGGCGAGCATATCCAGCTTGTGCGCCATCTCGTGGATCACCACGTTGAAGCCGTCCCACGGCGCTTCGATATCGAGCTTCACATCGGCCAGTGAAAGCACCATGGGCCCGCGATCCCAGGCCTCGCCGATCAGCGTGTCATCGCTTTCAGTGATCACGCCGCTGTGCGCATCGCGGTGGTTGCGCCGCACGTTGAACTCACCGGGATACACCAGCACGTTGGTCCAGCCCTTGAAGGCTTTTGGCCCACGGGGCAGGGCAGGCAGGCTGGCTTGCATGGCGATCACCAGGGTCCAGAACGGATCGAGCTGGGCCCCGGCCAGCGCGTGAAAGCGCTTGGTATGCAGGAACAGGGCGGTGAGCTGGCGCAGGTAATGCAGTCGCGGCGCATCGAGCGTGCGGGCGAGCGGCACCCGCGCCACGGCTTCTTTCCAGCGAGCGTCATCGATGGGGGGTAGCGGCGCGCGGAAACGCGCCAGGAACGACGACCAACCACGAAAGATCAGAGCATGGACCCCGGGAGCAGCGACTGCCAGCTCGGTGCGGGCGCCCGGCTGGGGGCAGCGCCGTCGCGGTTCGCATCGTCCGGATCGACGGTGGGCGACGAGGATGCCGAGGAACCGCCGCTGGAGCGGCTGCCACTACCGGTCCGGGTCGACATCATGTCGCCCCCGGTGGAGGCGTCGTGGGGAGCACTACCTTGCGACCGGCCGGAAGAACCTTCGAACGACGACGACGCGGCCGCCCCGCCCATGGAAAACAGGCCGGCGGATGGGTCGATGTCAGAAGCGGCGGCGGTGCCGGTGGCACCGACGAGGCACAGACATCCGAAGATGTACGGTCTGGCGTTCATCGGTAAACCCCAAGGCCCCCGGACAATACGGGGGGACGACCGATCCTCGCAGAAAATTCACGGGGGCGCCAGTGTGGTTCGTCGGCGCTGGGGCCCTGTGGCGGGTGACCCGGGCGAAAACCTTTCGCCTGCCCTAGAATCAGCGGATGTCCCCGTTTCCCCAACCCCCGGCAGGGGCCGCCTGACGGCCCGACGGCACCCATGCTCGCACGCGACCTTCTCGAAGCCCTTGCCGGCGGCGACGCCGTGTCCGGCGCCTCCCTCGCCCGCCAGGCGGGGGTAACCCGTGCCGCCGTCTGGAAGCAGATGGAAGCCCTGCGCCTGAAAGGCGTACCGGTGGAGGCCAAAGTGGGCGGTGGCTACCGCTTGCCATGGCCGACCCAGCTGCTGGATGCCCAGGCCATCCGTGCCAGTTGCTCGCCAGCGGCCTTGCCGCATATCGGTATGCTCGAGGTGCATTGGGATATCGATTCCACCTCCAGTGAGCTGGCCCGGCGTAACCCGGTGCTGGATGACCTGGCGTTCGTGCTGGCGGAAACCCAGTCGGCCGGGCGCGGCCGCCGTGGCCGCACCTGGCTGTCGCCACCCGGCATGAACCTCTACATGTCGGTGCTGAAGCGCTTCGATGGCGGCTTCGCATCGCTTTCGGGTCTTTCGCTGGCCGTGGGCGTGATGTTGCTGCGTGCGCTCGATGAGGTCGGCATTCGTACCGCTGGCTTGAAGTGGCCGAACGATGTGCTTGCCGGGAACGCCAAACTGGCCGGCATCCTGGTCGAGCTTTCGGGCGAATACTCCGGCCCCTGCGCCGCAGTGATCGGGGTGGGCCTCAACATCCGCCTGCCCGATAGCCTGCACGAGCGCGCGGGCCAGCCGATCACCGACCTGGCCGCCCTTACCGGTGGCCAGCCACCCGATCGGAACCAGGTCGCCGCCGCGGTCATCAGTTCGCTTGCCGAAGGCCTGCGCTCGTTCGAGCGCCAGGGCTTCGCGGCGTTCGCGAAGGAATACGCCGCCAGCGACCTGCTGCACGGGCAGCCGTTGCGCGTGATCGATCCGCGCGGTGAGTACGTTGCCACGGGCGAAGGCATCGATGAGCGCGGTGCGTTGCGCGTGCGCAAGCCGGAAGGCGAGCTGGTCACCGTGGATAGCGCCGAGGTTTCCGTGCGCAGGAGCACCCCATGATCCTGCTGCTGGACCTCGGCAACACGCGCCTGAAATTCGCGTTGTGCGATGGCGGCGACTTCACCCATCGCGGCGCCTTCGGCTGGGACGCGGATATCGCCCATGAGCTCGCGACGTTGTGGGCCACGTGGCCCCGGCCCGAGCGCGTGGTTGGCGCCTCCGTGGTCGATGGTGCGCGCGAGACCGCAGTGGCCGTGGCTGCGGCGAAAGTCTTTGGACGCGAGCCCACCTGGGTTCGCACGCCGGCCGAAGCGTGCGGGGTGCGAAATGCGTACGCCGAACCACAACGCCTTGGCGTGGATCGCTTCCTCGCCCTGGTCGATGCATGGGATGCGGGCAGGGCGCCTTGCGTCCTCGCCAGTGTGGGCACCGCGCTCACGCTCGACGCGCTGGATGCCGAAGGACGCCACCTCGGCGGGTGGATCGCCCCCGGGCCGCTGTTGATGCAGCAGTCGGTCCTGGGTGCGACGGTGCAGGTCCGACCGACCCAGGCCGGTGCCGTGCGCGATCTGGCCGATAACACCGCCGATGGCCTCGCTTCCGGCTGCTGGCAGGCGAGTGCGGCGCTGGTCGACCGGTTTGTTCGCCGGGCAGCACCGCAGCTCGGCGGCACGCCCACCATCACCCTGGGCGGAGGGGATGCCGAGTTGCTGGCACCCTTGCTGGAACATGCCGTCAGCATCGTGCCCGACGCCGTGTTGCGTGGCCTTGCCGTCTGGGCCCGGACACACGCCTGACCGGCTGAAAATCCCCTAGAATCCAGTCGCTGCCGGTTCTTACAGGGGAACGCGCGCAGGCCCACTTCACCACGTAAGGCCACCATGCTGCTGCGTTTGCTGTTCGTACTGCTGATCGCCCTCAATATTGCGGTGGCCGCCTGGCTGTTGCTGGGTGAAAGCAGCACGCACGCCGTGGAGCCTTCGGACAAGGGCGTGCCCGAGCTGAAGCTGCTGACGGAGTTGCCGGTGGCATCGAGCACGGCGCTACCTGTGACCTCGTCCGCC